>DBPO01000118.1:240-21880 GCA_002304915.1 Verrucomicrobia bacterium UBA1418 | reverse complement strand
CTGGACTCGTGTCCGTCCGTGACCGGACTCGAAGCGGCAGCGCGGGAAAGACAGCGGTTGGTTTTTGCGCCGGCAAAATCCAAACGAAAGCCTCTCTCGGCAGCCCCCGCCACCACCCAGCCCCCCCTACTCCACTATCTGCCCGTCGCGCAGGTACAGACGCCGCGAGCACCGCTCCGCCAACCCCTCATTATGCGTCACAAGCACCAACGTCAAACAACTCTCCGTCGCAAGCTGGAAGAGATACTGCAAAACCTCCTCACCCGTGCGCGAATCCAAATTCCCGGTCGGCTCATCCGCCAGCAACAGCTCCGGACGATTCATCAACGCCCGCGCAATAGCCGCACGCTGCTGTTCGCCGCCGGATAGCTCATTGGGGCGGTGCGCCACACGCTCAGCCAAGCCGACCTGCCTCAGCAAATCACGGGCCCGCGCATACAGCGCTTGCCCACGCAGAAAAGCGCCATCGGCGCTCAACCCCGGCAGCATCACATTCTCCAGCACGGTCAATTCCGGCAGCAGATGATACGCCTGAAACACAAAACCAATCTTCTGCGCGCGGATGGCGGAGCGCTCGCGGTCGCCCAAGGCGTACAGATCGCGCCCGCGATAGCGCACCTTTCCGGCGCTGGGGCGATCCAACCCGCCCATGACGTGCAGGAGCGTGCTTTTGCCCGCGCCGCTGAGGCCGGTAATGGCCAGCGATTCGCCCTCGGAAACGCTCAGCGACACCCCGCGCAAAACGTCCAGCTTCCGCGCGCCGATCGTGAACGACCGGTGAACATCCACCACCTCCATGACCGGCGCATTATTCATAACGCAAGGCCCTCACCGGATCGAGTCGCGCCGCCTGCCACGCCGGAATAATCGCCGCCAGCGTGCAAATGACGAGCACCGCGCCCGCGACCAGCGCAACATCGCCCGGCAACGTGTGCGATGGCAATTCCGCCAAATGGTAAAGCTGCTTGGGCAACAGCTCCAACCCAAACCTATCGTTCAGAAAATGCAGCATATGGTTGCGATATTTCAGCACCACCAGCCCCGTGCCAATCCCCAGCACCGTGCCCAGGATGCCCGCCATCCACCCCTGCCAGAAAAAGACCCGCATGATAGAGCCGGCGGAAAACCCCAGCGAACGCAACAGGCCGATTTCCCGCGTTTTTTGCACCGTAACGGTGATGAGCGTGTTGGTGATGCCAAACGCCGCCACGATAATGATGAAAATCAGCAGGAAAAACATCATGTTTTTCTCCACGCGCAACGCGGCAAACAACTGCTGATTCAACTCCATCCATGTACTGACGCGTATGCCGTGGCCGAGACGCGCGCGCAATTCGGCGGCGACGGCTTCCGCCGCATAGGGGTCTTTCGTCATGACCTGAATGGCTTCGAGACCGGTGCCGCCGCAAAATTCGCGGGTGTCCCACAGGGCCGCCAGCACGTAGCCCATGTCAAACTCCCACATGCCGATTTCAAAAATGCCGGCCACGCGCATCTCGGTCGGCAGGCGAATTTCATCCTCCGCGAGGAACGTCGCCGGCGAATAGACGGTCAGGGTATCCCCCACCGTCACGTCAAGGCGGGCGGCCAAATCGCTGCCAATCACCACATCGCCATTCGCCACCGAAAACTCGCCCTCGATGATGCTTTGCGGAATGCGGCTGACACGCCCTTCCCGGTCGGGGTCAATGCCGCGAATCATCGGCGTTTCAATTTGGCCGTTGGGCTTTTGGATAAAAATCAGGCTTTGCAGGAAAGGCGCAGCGCCGGTCACGCCCGGCACAGCTTCAATTTCCTCGCACAGGCCCTCTTCTTCGGACCCGTCGCCCGGCGTGGCCACCGTGATATGCGCGTTGAAATCCAGAATCTTGTCCCGCCACATTTCATCGAAACCCGTCATGACCGAAAGGACAATGATGAGCACCGCCACGCCAATCAGCACCCCCATCACCGAGAGCACCGTCACCACCGAGAGAAACGTGCGCTTGGGCTTGAGGTACTTCAGCGCCAGAAATAATGAAAACGGAAGGGTCATTCCTCGGGCGTCTCGTCCGGTTTGGGTTCACGGGTTTTCATTTGTGGGAAAAGCATGACATCGCGGATGCTTTCTTCGCCGGTCAGAATCATGACCAGACGGTCAATGCCGATGCCCATGCCACCCGCCGGCGGCATGCCGTATTCGAGAGCGCGCAGGAAGTCTTCATCCAGCTTACTGGCATCCCCCGCGGCCTGCTCTTCGAGGCGCGCGCGCTGATCCAGCGGATCGTTCAGCTCGGTATAGCCGGGACACAACTCGCGCCCGCGAACCACCAGCTCAAACACATCCACCAGCGACGGATCATCCTCGCAACGCTTGGCCAGCGGCACCAATTCCGCCGGCAGGCGCGTCACGAACGTGGGTTGCCACAAAGTTTTCTCAATCAACTTGTCATAGACCTCATGCGTGACCTGCGCATGAGTCATGGTGTCCGGAATATCCAGCTTTTGAGCACGGCCCCACTCGCGCACGGCCTCCACCGGCCGCTCAAACCAGTCCGCACCCGCGTGTTCCTTCACCAAATCGTGATAAGACACCACGCGCCACGGCGGGGTCAGATTCACCTTCTCCTGCTCCTCCTTGCCCACCAGCATCGTGCCGCAAATTTCCTGCGCGGCGCTGCTGATCAGTTCTTCCACGAGGCGCATCATGGTTTTCACGTCGCCATACGCTTCATAAATCTCCAGCGCGGTGAACTCCGGATTATGCGAGCGGTCGAGCCCCTCGTTGCGGAAATTTTTTCCCATCTCGAACACTTTGTCATAGCCGCCCACCAACAGCTTTTTAAGGTACAACTCCGGCGCGATCCGCATATACATCGCCTGCCCCAGCGCGTTGTAGTGCGTTTGAAACGGCGTGGCGATGGCGCCGCCCGCCAGCGTCTGCAAAACAGGGGTTTCCACCTCGTAATAGCCGCGCGCCTCCAAAAAACGGCGAATAAACGAAAGCAACCGGCTGCGCGCGTTGAACACCTTGCGTACATCCGGATTCGCAATCAGGTCCAGATAGCGGCGGCGATAGCGGATTTCCACATCCTGCAAGCCGTGCCATTTTTCCGGCAACGGGTGGAGCGACTTGGCCAGCAATTCCCAGCGATGCACCTTCGCCGACTGCTCACCGGTGCGCGTCACAAACAGCTCACCGCACACGCCGATGAAATCGCCGATGTCCAGGCGTCGGAACGCGGCAAATGGTTCTTCGCCCAGCGTGTTTTTCTGAACATAGATTTGAAACTTGTCGGTGCCATCCTGCAGATGCGCGAAAATGCTCTTGCCCATTTCGCGCACCGCCACGATCCGCCCGGCCATCCGCACACTGAGCCCTTCCGCAAAAGCCGCGCGAATATCCGCCAGCGATCCGGTACGCTCAAACGCGCGCCCATACGGGCGATGGCCGGCAGCCTTCAGGGCCTCCAAATTAGCCAGCCGCTGTCTGCGAAACTCCTGCTCATGCGCACTTAAATCCATCGTAATCCTCTTTTCATTGAAACCGTGCCACCCTACCGCCCCTGCCCCTCAAAATCCAGCTTCTAATATGACCAAGCCATCCATTTCCCTTCCATGAGACCTACTTGACCACCGCGAAATCCGCCGCGATTGTCCCCAACGGCCCCGCCCTACCTTCTCGATTTTCCCCTTGCGTTGTCCTCTCTGTAGCTGCGCTCGCTGAGCGAAGAGGCTGTTCCGTGCCCCTCCGAACCAATGCGCCCAGCGGGCGCATCTACAATCCGCCCCATGCCACCCCTTCGGGCCTTCCCTGACCTCTAAATTCTGACCTCTGACCTCTTTCCCTGAACCCTGACCTCTTCCCTGCGCCGGCAAAATCCAAACGAAAGCCTCTCTCGGTAGCCCCCGCCCAGCTATCCCCCATCGCCACCACCCCCGCCCCACACCACAAAAAAAGACGCCGGATTTCGGCGTCTTTTTTACGGCCTTTCAGGGCGGCCTATTTCTTGTCCTTTTTCTCCGCCTTTTTCGGCGCCTTGGGCACAAAGTCCACCCACTCAAGGATGCACATTTCGCTGCTGTCGCTCAGGCGCTTGCCCAGCTTGACAACGCGGGTATAGCCGCCGGCGCGGTCTTTCATGGCGGGGGCCACGGCCGCAAATAATTCCTGAACGGCTTTTTCATCGCGCAGGGCGGAAATGGCCTGGCGGCGGGCCGCCAAGGTATCCTTCTTGCCGAGCGTGACCATCTTGTCGGCTTGCCGCTTGGCCGCGCGGGCCTTGGCAAGCGTGGTGGTGATCCGCTTGTTCAGAATGAGGTTGCTGACCAGACTGGCGATCAGAGCTTGCCGGGCAGCGGTGGGCCGCCCCAGTTTTACGGTGTTTTTACGATGACGCATGGGAGTTCTCCGATTTCAATTATTCTTCGGACGGAATCATCTGCAAAAGCTCGGGCTCGAAGGTCATGCCGAGGGTCAGGCCCAATTCGGCGAGCTTCTGCTTGATTTCGTTGAGTGACTTCTTGCCAAAGTTGCGATACTTGAGCATTTCCGGCTCGGTCTTCTGCGCCAGTTCGCCGACGGTGGTGATGTTGGCGTTGTTGAGGCAGTTGGCGGCGCGTACGCTCAGCTCGATTTCGTTGACGCTGATGGCCAGCTTCTTGGCGAGTTCTTCGCGCGCCGGGTCCACGGCTTCTTCGCTTTCTTGGAACTCGACGATGTCCTTGTTGAAGTTCACGAAAACATCGAGGTGATGGCGCAGGATGGCGGCGGAAAGGGTCAAGGCCTCATCCGGCGTGATGCGTCCGTCGGTCCAGATGTCGAGAATCAGCTTGTCATAGTCGGTGCGGCGGCCAACGCGGGTGTTTTCCACGGCGTATTTGACGCGACGCACGGGCGAGAAGAGGGTGTCCATGGGGATGAGGCCGATTTCCTGATCGGGCTTCTTGTTCCACTCGGCGGGGCAATAGCCACGGCCGATTTGCACTTCGATTTCGGCATTGAAAACGCCGTCGTCATCCAGCGTGCAAATGACTTGCTCGGGGTTGAGGACTTCCACCGAGGCGTCGGCCTGAATGTCGGCGGCGGTGACTTCCGCGGGACCCTTGACCTTGATGCGCAGCATCTTGGGCGTGCGGGTGTACATGCGGAACAAAATCTTTTTGAGGTTCAAGACGATGTCGGTGACATCTTCCACGCACCCCTTCAGGTGGCAGAATTCGTGCTCGGCGCCCTGAATGCGCACGGAGGCAATCGAAGCGCCTTCCAGTGAGGACAGCAGGACGCGGCGCAGGGAATTGCCGATGGTGCGGCCATAGCCGGCCTCGAAGGGTTCGGCTACGAATTGGGCATAGGTGTCCGTCGCAGTTTTTTCATCCTTGACGACGAACTTGGGCATCTCAAACCGGCTGAGACGAGTACTCATGTTTGTTTCTCCTTCCAGCTCCGGGCGTTAACCGGGGCGTATGGCGGTGGGTTTAGGTTTTTACTTGGAATACAATTCGACAATCAACTGCTCATTGACCACCGGCGCGATTTCTTCGCGGGAGGGCACGTGGAGGACTTCAGCCTTGAAGGCGCTCTTGTCCACGTTGAGCCACGAGGGCCAGCCGCGACTTTCGGCGGCGTCCAGATGGGCCTTGGCGTACTCGCGGCTGCGTTTGGCGTCGCGCACCTGAATGACATCGCCGGCCTTCACTTTGTAGGACGGAATGTTCACCTTGATGTCGTTGACGCGCACATGGCCGTGGCGCACAAACTGGCGCGCGGCGCGGCGCGACGGGGCCAAACCCATGCGATAGACGATGTTGTCCAGACGCATTTCGAGCGCTTGCAGCAAAATTTCGCCGGTGACACCACGGGCGCGCAGAGCGCGTTGGAAAAACAGGCGGAACTGCCCTTCCTGCATGCCATACATGAGGCGCAGACGTTGTTTCTCCTGCAGTTGCAAACCGTAGTCTTTCAGCCGCGGACGGCGGCCACCGTGCATGCCGGGCACGGGGTGACCCTGTTCAATCGGGCACTTGGCCATATAGCAGCGGTCGCCCTTCAGGAATAGTTTGATGCCTACCCGGCGGCAACGCTTGCAGGCCGGTCCAATATATCTACCCATGGTAATTTCCTCTTTCTTGAAATTGGTTTATACGCGGCGACGTTTGCGCGGCCGACAGCCATTGTGCGGCACGGGGGTGATGTCGCGAACCGACGTGATGGTCAAGCCGGCGGCTTGAACCGCGCGGATGGCGGACTCGCGGCCGGAGCCGGGGCCCTGAACCAGCACGCTGACTTCGTGCAGGCCGTGGCCAAGCGCCACTTTGCAGGCTTCCTGCGTGATGACGGTGCCCGCATAGGCCGTGCTCTTGCGCGAGCCTTTGAAGCCACAACGCCCGCCACTGCTCCAGGAAATGACGTTGCCGGCCGGATCCGTGATGCTGACGACCGTGTTATTGAACGATGCCAAAATATGGACTACGCCGACAGGAATGTTCTTGGAACCCTTGACGCGACGACGGGGAGCCGGCTTGGCTTCCTCCGTGCCGGTGGCCAACGGGTCCGCCGGAGCGGCAGGTGCCGCCGCCGGAGCTTCCGGCGCAGCCGCTTTAGGTTCTGCCGCGGGAGCCGCTGCGGGGGCTTCCTTCACTGTTTTCTCTTTATCTTTTTTTTCTTCAGCCATGATTCAGTTCCTTGAAATTATTTCGCGGCGCTCTTGGCGGCCGAGCGGGCTTCCTTGCCGCGCACGGCGCCGACGGTCTTGCGCGGACCCTTGCGGGTGCGGGCATTGGTGCTGGTGCGCTGACCACGAACGGGCAGGCCCTTGCGGTGACGAATGCCGCGGTAGCAGTTGACGGCAACCAACCGGCGAATGTTGGCCGTGGTTTCGCGGCGAAGATCACCTTCCACCACATATTCTTCCTGCAACATTTTCGCCAAGCCGGCAATTTCTTCACCGGAAAGGTCGTCCGCTTTTTTGCCCGGATCAATATTGAGGCGTTCGAGCACCTCGCGGGCGACGGTGGGACCGACGCCATAAATATACTGCAGCGCATACTCGACGCGCTTTTTACCGGGAATATCTACACCAATCACTCTGGGCATTGTTCTACTTCTCCTGACCTTATCCTTGGCGCTGTTTATGTCGCAGATTGGTGCAGATGACCCGCACCACACCCTTGCGACGCACAATCTTGCAGCGCTCGCAAATTCTTTTTACTGATGTCCGTACTTTCATGTTTCGGCCTCTGTCTTCAACACTTCCACGATTTCTCCACGCCCCATGTCAAACGGCGACATGGCGACACGAAGCGGCGTACCCGGAGCACAAACCACACCCGGCGCGGATGCTTTTGGCCGCGGAAGATACGCCGTAATTTCATGTCCGTTGCCCAATCGGGCTCGGAAAACGCGCATGTCTATCACACTTGTCACCTTGGCGTCCAGCACTATTATTTCTTTTCCGCGCACGTCAAAATCTCCGCCGGGCCTTTCGGCGCCACCAGCACCGTGTGTTCGCAATGGGCGGAACGCTTGCGATCGCGGGTTCGCACGGTCCAGCCGTTTGCCAAAATTTCCACCCGGAACGTCCCTTGGTTGATCATCGGCTCAATCGCCAGCGTCATTCCCGGTTTCAATTCCGGCCCCTTCCCCGGTGTGCCGAAGTTGGGAATTTGCGGGTCTTCGTGCAATTTTCGGCCAACGCCATGGCCGCAAAAATCGCGCACTACGGAAAACCCGGCCGCCTCGGTGACGGTTTGCACGGCATGGCCAATATCGCCCACACGGTTTCCGGCGCGAGCGGCATCCACACCGGCGGCCAAGGCAGCCTCGCATACGGCCACCAGACGCGCGGATTCTTCGTCCACCTCGCCCACGCACACGGTGGTGGCGTTGTCACCGATGAAACCTTCCGCCGTGACGCCAAGGTCCACGCTGACCAAATCGCCCGCGTTAATCACGCGATTGCCCGGAATGCCGTGAACAACTTCGTCATTCAGCGAAATGCACGTGGCGCCCGGGAAACCGCCGTAGCCAAGAAATGCGCTTTGCACTCCCCTCGCCCGCATCCGCTCGGCCGCAAACGCGTCCAGGTCGCCGGTGGTCATGCCGGGCTGGACCGCCGCCGCCACTTCCGCCAGAATTTCCGCGGAAATTTGACAGGCGACACGCATCCCATCAATTTCGGCGCCTGTTTTGATGGGAATCATCTCGCCAGCCGCCGGAATTAGTTCAGTTTAGACAACAATTCGGCGGTGGCCGACTGGGGATCGCTGCCGGCGTTGATACGCACGAGAACGCCCTTACGCTCATAAAAATCAATGAGGCTGGCCGTCTGGCGCTGATACACGTCCAAGCGGTTGAGCACGGTGGCTTCGCTGTCGTCCGGGCGCTGATACAGCGGCCCCCCGCACTGGTCGCAAACGTCCGCCACTTTGGGGGGAATATTGGTGACGTGATAGACCGCGCCACAGCTCTTGCAAATGCGTCGGCCGCTCAAGCGACTGACAATAACCGGCGTGGGGACTTCCAGCAAAAAAACTTGATTCACCTTCGCGTCATGCTGCGCGAGGGTTTCATCCAGTTGCCGGGCCTGCTCCAGCGTGCGCGGAAAACCATCGAACATATATTGATCTTCCGGTGCGCCTTGCGCGAGACGTTCGCTGACGATGCGCAAAATGACGTTGTCCGGAACCAGCTCGCCCTTATCCATGAACGCCTTGGCTTCCAGGCCGGTCTGGGTGCCCGCCTTGATAGCCGCGCGCAACATGTCGCCGGTGGAAACGTGAATAAACGAGGTGGCATTGCGAACGCCTTCCGCCAAGGTTCCTTTTCCTGCGCCCGGCGCGCCCAGTAGAATAATTGCCTTCATGCGGTTCCCTTTCTCCAGCGGACGAATTAGCGTCGGCTGCGCAGACGGCCCTTGCGCAGGAAGCCGTCATAGTGGCGTGTGACCAGATGCGATTCCACCTGACGCATCGTATCGAGCATGACACCCACAATAATCAACAAGCTGGTGCCGCCAAAGAATTGCGCCACCATGTGTGGAATGTGGAATTGCTCCGCCAAAATCATGGGCAACACCGCGATGATGGTGAGGAAAATCGCGCCGGCCAGCGTGATGCGGGTCATGACGCGGTCGAGAAATTCCGCCGTGGGCTTGCCCGGGCGAATGCCGGGAACATAGCCACCGTACTTCTTCAAATCATCCGCAATTTGCACCGGATGGAACTGGGTGGCCACCCAGAAATAGGAGAAGAAGAGAATCATCAGCGAATAGAGAATGAGGTAGGTCGGACCGGCATAGCGCAGGTGAACTTCCGCGAAGCTCTTGACGGCCTGCGAGGGAATCATCATGAGGAGCCGTTGCGGGAACATCAGGATGGCCTGCGCGAAGATGATGGGCATAACGCCGGAATAGTTCACGCGCAGCGGCATATAGGTGCTCTGCCCGCCGTAGGTCTTGCGGCCCACAACCCGCTTGGCGTACTGCACCGGAATCTTGCGCTGGGCCTGGGTCACGGCAATCACGCCGCCAATCACCAGAAACGCCAGCACCAGCATGGCCACCAGCATGAATACGTTAGCCGAGCCGGCACGGAACATGTTGACGGACTGGCTGATCGCGCCCGGCAGGCGGCTGACAATGCTGATGGTGATAATCAGCGAAATGCCATTGCCAATCCCGCGCGCGGTAATCTGCTCACCCAGCCACATCAGCATCATCGTGCCGGTGGTCATGGTGAGAATGGTCAAGAGGATAAACGGCACGCGCGCCATCGTGACGATGACTTCGCCTTCCATTACTTGCAAGCCCAGCGCGGCGGGGCGCAACAGCACGGCGGCCATCGCGTAGCCCTGCACAAGGCAAAGCGCCACCGTCAGATAGCGGCCGTATTGAATGATCTGCTGGCGGCCCGCATCGCCTTCGCGAGCCAACCGCTCAAGCGCAGGCACCACAGCCGTCAGCAACTGCAAAATAATGGAGGCGCTGATGCTGGGCATAATCCCCAGCGCGCCGATGGCGGCTTGCGTGAGCGCGCCACCGCTGAAGAGGTCCAGCAACCCCATGAAACCCATGTCGCCGCTGCTCATCGCCATGCGATCCATAATCGTGCGCAGCAACGCCGCATTCACGCCCGGCGTGGGAATCACCGAGATGAGCCGACACAGGAAAATCAGCGCAATCGTAAATAAAATGCGCTGGCGCAGCTCGGGAATCTTGAAACTGTTGGTGAAAGCGGAAAGCATCGGAGCCTCTCTCGGTTCAGGTCACTAGGATATCACTACGCAGGTGCCACCGGCCTGCTCAATCTTGGCGCGCGCCGTCGCGCTGAAGCCATGAGCGGTCACGTTGCGGGCTTCGGTGATGTCACCGCCGCCGAGAACCTTGATCCGGTCACGGGCGCTGACGCGGCCCACGGCCACCAATGCCTCCGGCGTGATGTCGCCCGGCACCAGCTTGACCAGCTCGCCCACGTTCAAACCCACATATTCCACGCGGTTGGGGCTGGTGAAGCCACGCTTGGGAATCCGGCGGATCAACTGCATCTGACCGCCTTCAAACAGCGGACGATGCTTGTGACCCGTGCGGCTCATCTGGCCCTTGTTGCCTTTGCCGGCCGTGCGTCCCTTGCCGGAGGATTCGCCCCGGCCCACGCGCATGCGGCGCTTCTTCGCGCCGCGGTTGTTTTTCAAAGAATGCAAATTCATGTTCGATCCCTTCGATTTATTGGCGCAGCGCGGCGATTTCTTCGCGGGAGCGCAACTGCATCAAACCATCCATGGTGGCCTTGACCACGTTCAACGGGCTGGATGCGCCCAGCGACTTGCACAGCACATCGCGAACACCCGCGAGGTCCAGAACCGCGCGCGCCCCGCCGCCGGCAATCACGCCCGTTCCCTTGGAAGCCGGCTTCAGCATGACGCGGGACGCGCCACAGCGGCCGATGACCTCGTGCGGAATGGTGCGGTCGCGCATGGTAATCTTGACCATATTGCGGCGCGCCATCTCAGTGGCCTTGCGAATGGCATCAGCGTTCTCACGCGCCTTGCCCAGCGCATAGCCAACCTGGCCATCGCGATCGCCCACGACCACCAGCGCCGAAAAGCTGAAGCGCCGGCCACCCTTGACGACCTTCGCGCAACGGTTCACTTCCACCACGCGCTCCATCGCCTCGGAAGGGCTCTTCTGACCTACTTCGTTCTTATCATTTTCGCGTTTCATCATCCGATTATCCTCATCTCTGGGTGGGAGCGATTAAAACTGCAAGCCGCCGGCGCGCGCCGCATCAGCCAACGCCCGCAAGCGTCCGCCGTAGGCGAAGCCGCCGCGATCAAACACAACTGCCGTCACGCCTTTTTCCTTGGCCACCTGGGCCGCCAGCGCGCCAAGCTTCTGGGCCGTTTCCACGTTCAGTTTCTGGCCTTTCAATTCGCTTCCGAGCGTCGAGACAGCCGCCAGCGTCCTGCCGGCGATGTCATCCACAAACTGCACATAGAAGTGGTGATTGGAAACAAACACGCACATCCGGGGACGCTCCGCCGTGCCTTGCAGCTTCTGGCGCAAACGCCGATGCCGGCGAATTCGATAGTCTTTCAAGTTCTTCATTTTCATGGTTATGTCACCGTCTTGCCTGCCTTGCGCTGCACATGCTCGTCCTTATAGCGAACGCCCTTGCCCTTGTANNGATGACATACTCGCCAACATAGCGAATGCCCTTGCCCTTGTAGGGCTCCGGCGGACGGAAGGAACGGATGCGCGCACTCACCTGCCCCACCAACTGCTTGTCAATGCCACTGACCTTGATCTGGGTGCCGTCCGTGACGGACACCTCAACGCCTTCGGGCACGGTGTATTCCACCGGGTGCGAATAGCCAACGTTCAGCGTCAACTGCTTGCCGACCACACTGCCCTTAAAGCCCACGCCCTGAATTTCCAATTCGCGGCTATACCCATCCTTGACGCCCGTCACCATATTCTGCAACAGCGCCTTGGTCGTGCCGTGGTCCGCGCGCATCTGCTTGCTGTCACCACTGCGGGACAGCGTAATCACCGCGCCTTCCTGGGCGAGGCTGATGCCATCCGGCAGCCGCAACGACAATTCCCCTTTGGGGCCCTTGACGGTCACCGCGCCATCCGCCACCGTCACGGTGACGTCCGCGGGCACGCGAACCGGTTGTTTGCCAATTCTCGACATGATCTTCCCTTGCCTTCCTTACCAGATTTGGCAGAGAACTTCTCCGCCCACGCGGGCCGCGCGGGCCTCGCGATCGGTCATCAATCCGCGGCTGGTGCTGAGCACCGCCGTGCCGAGGCCGCCGCGCACGCGCGGAATCTCGCCCGCGCCCACGTAGCGCCGCAGACCCGGCCGACTCACTCGGCGCAACTGCTGGATAATGGGTTTTTCGTTGTAATCGTACTTCAGAACCACGCGCAACCGCTTTTTGCCATCGGCGTCGCTTTCGGCCACATCGGCCACATAGCCCTCTTTCTTCATGATGCGGGCAATCTCCGCCTTCAAGCGGGAATGGCCCATCTCAGCGGCCGGCAACCCGGCCTTGCTTGCGTTGCGGATGCAGGTCAGCATGTCCGCAATGGGATCAGAACAGCTCATCGTTTACCTCCCGCCTTACCAACTGGCCTTCACCACGCCCGGGATCTTCCCCGCGGACGCCAGCTCGCGAAAACAAATTCGGCACAACTGAAACTTGCGGATATACGCGCGCGACCGGCCGCACCGCCGGCAGCGATGATACTTCCGCGCCGCGAACTTCGGTTCGCGTTCCGCTTTTACCATCCATGATATCTTTGCCAAGGTCTTGCCTCTCTTTCCAAAATGTTATGCGCCTGAGAACGGAACGCCCAGCAGCCTCAACAGCTCCCGCGCGTCCTCATCGTTTTGCGCCGTGGTTACAACCGTAATATCCATCCCCTGCACCCGCTTGACCTTGTCCGACTCGATCTCCGGGAACAGCGACTGCTCCTTCAGGCCCAGCGAGTAATTGCCGCGGCCGTCAAAGGACTTGGGCGACACGCCCCGGAAGTCGCGAATACGCGGCAACGTGGCGTGAATCAAGCGCTCCATGAATTCATACATCCGCTCGCCGCGCAACGTCACCTTCGCGCCAACGGCCATGCCTTCGCGCAGCTTGAAGTTCGAAATGTTCTTCGTCGCCTTGCGAATAATCGCCTTCTGGCCGGTGATTTTCGCCAAATCCTCGGCCACCTGCTTGAGCACCTCGCGCTCCACCAGCGCGTTCACCGCCATGTTGACCACCACTTTCGACAAGCGGGGCACATCCATGGTTGACGGGAACCGCCCGGTGGCCTTCAGCGCGGGCACAACATCTTTTTTATATTTTTCTTTCAGAATTGACATGGGCTACCGCCTTATTCCTTCTCTGATTTCTTCGCTGCGGGCGTCACCACCACCAGCTTGGAAGCCGCCATCGGGGCCTCGCGAGTGACAATGCCACCGCTGGGGTTGTCCTGTGACTTGCGCAGGTGCTTCTTCACGAAGTTGAACCCCTCAACCAGAACGCGCCCGGTCTTGGGATACGCCTTGAGAACCTTGCCCGTCTTCCCGCTGGCCGCATCCGCGCCAGAAATGGCCCGGACAATGTCACCGCGACGAACATGCATCTTCTGTTTCTTCATCACAGCACCTCGGGAGCCAGGGAAATGACTTTCATATAGTTCAATTCGCGCAATTCGCGAGCCACGGGGCCGAAAATACGGCTACCGCGCGGGTTCTTCTGATCATCAATCAAAATGACGGCGTTGTGGTCAAACGTCAGCGTCGAGCCATCCGCGCGCCGGATGGGCGCGGCGGTCCGCACGATTAACGCGCGGTGAACTTCGCCCTTCTTGACCATGCCCAGCGGTTGCGCTTCGCGGATGGACACCTTGATGATGTCCCCGATTTGCGCCACCGTTTTGCCTTGACCAAGCACCTTGATGCACTTGGCCAGGCGCGCGCCGGTATTATCGGCCACGGGCAATTCGGTTTCCATCTGGATCATGTCTGCACCTCGCTTCCGCCGGCGCGAATCAGGATTTCCGCCACCCGCCACCGCTTGGTGCGGCTTATCGGGCGGGTTTCCACAATCCGAACCCGGTCGCCCTTCTTGGCTTCGTTGTTCTCGTCGTGCGCATAGTATTTCTTGGTACGGCGTATAATCTTGCCATACATCGGGTGGGCCACGCGGCGTTCCGCCAAGACCACCACGGTCCGATTCATAGCATCGCTTGTCACGACGCCGATGCGCTCCTTGCGCGAATTTCTTGTTTCAGTCGCCATAATTCCTACCTTGCGCCTTGCGCCTCGTTCATGATGGTGCGGATGCGCGCGAGTTCGCGCCGGATACGCCGGACGCGATCGGGCTTGTCCAACTGGCCCGCCGCCTGCTGGATCCGCAAATTCAACAATTCCTTCTCGGCTTCAACCAGACGGTGCGCCTGTTCTTCCGCCGATAAATCCCGGATTTCCTTCGCCTTCATCGCTGCTTGCTCCTACCTCATTACAGGGTGTAGCCGCGCCGCACAAACGTCGTGCGAATCGGCAACTTGGTCGCCGCCAAGCGCATGCACGACACCGCCAGCGCCTCCGGCACGCCGTCAATTTCAAACAAGATGCGACCCGGACGCACCACCGCCACCCAGCCCTCAATCGCGCCCTTGCCTTTGCCCATGCGGACTTCCAGCGGCTTCTTCGAATAGGACTTGTCGGGGAAAATGCGAATCCACAGCTTGCCCTTGCGTTTCATTTCGCGGTTCATGGCCACGCGCGCGGCTTCAATCTGGATGTTCGTAATCCAGGCGCGTTCCATGGCGCGCAGGCCATACTCGCCAAACGCCAGGGTGTTGCCAGACATCGCCATGCCCTTGCGCGAACCGCGCTGGCTCTGGCGATACTTCACTCGTTTAGGCATTAGGGGCATAGAACTTCTCCTTGCGCGGGGCCGGGGCAGCCGTTTCCGGTTGCTGGCAAATCCAACACTTAATCCCGATTTTGCCGGCCAGCGTGTTCGCTTCGGCAAAACCGTATTGCACATCAGCGCGCAGCGTCTGCAACGGCACCTTGCCGACCATGTAATGCTCGGTGCGCGCCAACTCAGCGCCACCCAGACGGCCGCAAGCCTGCACGCGGATGCCCTGGGCACCCATGTCCATCGCCAGTTGCAGCGCGCGTTTCATTGCCCGCCGGAACGCCACCCGGCGCTCGATCTGCAACGCAATGTTCTCCGCCACCAACTGCGCGTTGGCATCCGGATTGCGCACTTCCTTGATTTCCACATAAATTTCCTTGCCGGTCTTTTTCGCCAGCTCTTCGCGCAGTTGGTCAATGCCCTCGCCCTTGCGGCCGATTACCACGCCGGGACGCGCCGTGAACACCGTCACGCGGGCGCGCTGGGCATACCGCTCGATATGGATGTCGGCCACCGCCGCATCCTTCAGCTTCTGCTGCACCATGTCGCGAATCAGCAAATCCTCATTCAGAAGATCGCCGAAATCTTTTCTCTCCGCGAACCAGCGGCTCTTCCACTCTTTGTGGACCGCCGTGCGGAATCCAATCGGATTGACTTTTTGGCCCAAAATGCGCCTCCTTTTTCCCTACTTCTTGCGCGCCGGCTTGGTGTCGCTCAGCGTTATGAAAATATGACTGGTTTTCTTGCGAATGGGCGAAGCCGAACCACGCGCACGCGGCCAAAAGCGCCGCAACGTCGGCCCGTTCTCCACCACCGCCTTCGTCACCCACAGCTTGTCCGCTGACAAGTCCGCGTTGTTCTCGGCGTTGGCAATCGCTGACTTCAGCGTCTTGCCCAAATGCACCGCCGCCTTGCGTTGGTTCAATTCCACCACCCGCAGCGCCTCGCCCACGCTCAGGCCGGTAATGGCCCGCGTCAGGTTACGCGCCTTGGTCGGCGACATTCGCACATACCTTGTTGTTGCCTTAATTTCCATGTTTTCTTTCCTCACCTCAGGGACCCGGCGCGCGCATCAGCGTCGCCCGATCTCCCGCTTGGGGATAATCGCCACGCACGGTTTCCTCAACCGTCGCGCCGGCGATATAATCTCTCACATCCACAACTCGAATCCGGGCCACCCGCCGCCGATCCCGAAGAACCGTCAATGGCAACCCGTATCGCACACCTTGCTGCGCGCCCTGATTCAGCACCACCAGACCCAGCTCGGGATTCACATCCACGATCCGCGCCTCAACCGGCACATCCGCCGGGGGGGCCGCTGACGCTCCAGCTGCCGTCGCCCGCCGCGCCTCATTCACATCCAGCGCGGCCTGCGCTTCCGCCAGAGCTTCGCTCAACTTACGGATTCTCCGTTGTTGCTCGTCCAGCTCGCGCTGCAATCCGGCAACCTCTTCCACCAGCCGCGCTGTCACCAGCCGCGACTCGCTGGTCACCAGATCCAGCAAGACATCTTGTTGACCATCCGCCGCGCCGCCCACGGCCGCTGTTGCTGGCCCGTCCGTGCGGATGGGTTTGGTTTCCTCAACCCGCGCGGACAGCCCCGCATTCACGGTCGTCTCCGCCTCAAGCGGAACATCGGGCACCAAGCCCGTCTCCGCCTCAAGACTCGCCGGCGCGTGCGCCGGCCTCGTCATCAAAGAACCATTGTCCGGCCACCACGCGCGGATAAACCAGCCCGCGGCAACCGCGGCTCCTAGTGCCGGAACGACCCAAACGAGTCGCCACCAACGCCGGAAGCCCGACATAATCAAAAACTCTACTTCAACGCAACGGTCTTATCCGTCGCCGAACCGTGACGGCGGAAGGTCCGCGTCGGCGCAAACTCGCCCAACCGGTGACCCACCATGTTTTCCGTCACAAACACATTCGTGAAAACCTTGCCATTATGCACCAAGAACGTATGCCCCACAAACTCGGGCAGAATCATGCTGCGCCGCGACCACGTCTTAATCGGCCGCTTGCCGCCGCTCTCATTCATGGCATCCACCTTCTTCATCAGGTGGTCTTCCACATATGGACCCTTTTTAATTGAGCGTGCCATGTTACTTCTTCTTCTTTCTGCGTTCCACAATGAATTTACTCGAAGGCTTCCGACCGCTGCGCGTCTTCTTGCCCTTGGTCAACTGGCCCCACGGCGTCACCGGGTGGCCACCGCCCGAAGTCCGGCCTTCGCCGCCGCCCATCGGGTGGTCCACGGGGTTCATGGCCACGCCGCGCACCGTCGGGCGAATACCCTTCCAGCGCTTGCGCCCGGCCTTGCCCAGCGTGATGCTTTCGTGTTCCAGATTGCCCACCTGGCCAATCGTGGCATAGCACGTCACGCGCAACCGGCGCAACTCGCCCGAAGGCAGCCGCACCTGCGCGAAATCGCCATCGCGCGCCGCGATACGTGCCGCCATGCCCGCGCTGCGGACCAGCTTGGCGCCGCCGCCCGGCGTCAATTCAATCGCATGAATCGTCATGCCCATGGGAATGGAACCCAGCGGCAGCGCGTTGCCATCCACCGGCTCGGCATCGGGACCCGCCATCAGGACGGCCCCCGGCTGCACGCCGTTCGGCGCCAGAATATAGCGCTTTTCGCCATCCGCATACGCCAGCAGAGCCAGCCGCGCCGTACGGTTCGGATCATACTCAATCGCCTGCACCTTCGCCGGAATGTTCAGCTTGTCGCTGCGCTTGAAATCCACTTCCCGCAGAAACCGCTTGTGACCGCCGCCGCGATGACGAATGGTAATCCGCCCCTGCGCGTTGCGCCCGGCCTTGCTCTTCTTGATGCTACGCAACCGGCGTTCCGGTCGCTTCTTGCTCACGCCCTCGAAATCCGACAGCGTCGTAAAACGCAGGGATGACGTGGCTGGTTTGTATTTTTTCAGACCCATGTTCGCAACCTCGTTATGCCATTTCGATGGTCTGGCCCGGCTCCAATGTCACCACCGCACGCTTCCAGGCCGCCGTGCGACCATAGGAAGCCGTGCGAAGGCGCTTCGCCTTGCCCGGACGATTCATCGTATTCACCGAAGCCACCTTCACCTGGAACTGCTTCTCCACCGCACGGCGGATGTCCAGCTTGTTGGCCTCACGGTCCACTTCAAACAGATATTGGTTCACGCCCTCTTTCAGGCGCGTGCCCTTTTCCGTCACCAGCAATCTCTTGATGAGCAAACTCTTCATGCCTTCACCTCTTCGCCCAGACGCTTCTTCAGAACCTCCAGGCCCGCCGCATCCGTAAAGATCACCGGATAACGAAGCACTTGATAGGTGGTCACTTGCGCCGCCGTGGTCGCCTCGGCCTGCGTCATATTCCGCACCGCCCGGTTCAAGGCAGCCACCGGCTCCGCCGTCACCAGCAAAGCCTTGCGGTCTCCCGCCACCTTCTTCAACCAGCCCGCCAAAACCTTGGTCTTCGGCTCCATCGCCTCCAACCCGTCAACCACGCTCACCGCGCCCGCCGCGATTTTCTCGCTCAACGCGCGACGAAACGCCAGCGTCGCCAGCTTTTTGTTCACCTTCTTGGAAAAATCCCTCGGCTGCGGACCAAACACCACGCCGCCGCCGCGCAAAATCGGCGAACGGTTGGAGCCTTGGCGCGCCCGACCCGTGCCCTTTTGACGGAACGGCTTGCGGCCGCCGCCGCGCACTTCGCTGCGCTTCTTGGTGGATGCCGTGCCCGCGCGGAGCCCCGCCCGGTACGCCGTCACCACATCCGTCACAGCCTGCGAACCACGTTTCAGTTCCAGCAAACCCGCCGCGATTTCCTGTTCGCCGGCGGTTTCGCCATTCATATTATATACAGTCAGCTTCTTCATGATGCCTATGCCTTCTTGATTGCCTTGCGAACCAGCACAAGGCCCCCCGCCGGCCCTGGCACAGCGCCTTCCAGCAACAGCGCGTTGTCGTCCGCCAGCACCTTCACCACGCGCAAGTTCTGCGTGGTGACGTCCTTCGAACCCATTTGACCCGGCAATTTCTTGTTCTTAAAGATACGCCCCGGCCATTCGCGGTTGCCAATGGAACCCGGCTTGCGACGCCAGCCGCCGCCGTGACTCGCCCGGCCACCGCCAAACTTGAAGCGACGGACAACCCCTTGGAAGCCCTTGCCCTTGCTGTGGCCCAGCACATCCACGTACTTCACACCCTCGAAAATCTTGGCGGTCACCACGTCACCGGCCTCGGCCTCTTCGCCATCCGCCAGACGCACCTCGCGCAACACCTTCGTCGGCTTCACGCCGGCCTTTTTGAAATGCCCCTTCTCCGGCAGGGTCAGGCGCTGTTCCTTCTGCTCGATAAAACCGAGCTGCACCGCCTCGTAGCCATCCGACTCCGCGCGCTTGCGCTGCACCACCGTGCACGGCCCCACCTGCACCACGGTCACCGGCACCTGCACACCGTCGTCATCATAGACGCGGGTCATGCCGATTTTCTTGCCAATCAATGCTTGCATGGTTTCCTGCCCTTAAATCTTAATTTGAATGTCCACGCCAGCCGGCAAATTCAGCTTCTTCAGCTCATCCACCGTCTTCGCCGTGGGGTCAATAATGTCCAGGAGACGCTTATGCGTGCGAATTTCAAACTGCTCCATGGACTTCTTGTCCACGTGAACGCTGCGGTTGACCGTGTACCGCTCAATCCGGGTCGGCAGCGGAATCGGACCTGCCACACGGGCGCCCGTGCGCTTGGTCGTCTCCACGATCTCAATGGCCGATTGGTCCAGCATCCGGTGGTCGAATGCCCGCAACCGTATTCTAATGCGTTGTCCACTCATGTTTTCTCTCTCAACGGTTCATCAATTCTCGGCACAAATTCTCCGGCACGAGGTCCAACCGAGTCGGTTCCATCGTGTAGCCGGCGCGTCCACGTGTCAAAGAACGCAATGTCGTCGCGTACCCGAACAGCTCCGCCAAAGGCACGGAAGCCTCAATCACCCGCACCCCCTCCCGCTGCGCCACGTCCGTCACTTGGCCGCGCCGCGCGTTCAGGTCACCGAGAACGTCGCCCAAATGTTCTTCGGGCGTCACGATCTCGAGAGCCATGATTGGTTCGAGCAACGCCGGGTGCGCCGCCTTCGCCGCTTCGTGCAGCGCCATCGAGGCCGCCGTACGAAAAGCAACTTCCGACGAGTCCACCGGATGCCAGTGGCCGTTGACCACCGTCACCCGAATGTCCACGAGCTGGTAATTGCCCAGCACACCCGTGCTCAGTCCATCGCGGATACCTTCCTCCACAACAGACCGAAAATCGTGCGGCATTAAATCAGATGAAATTTTGAAGTCAACACTATTTCCACTCCCCCGCTCATTTTTTTCCAGAGCCACTCCCACCATCGCATAATGCCGCTTGCCCGCCAGCTCCCGGTCAAACGTGAACTCCGCCCGCCCCGCCGTCGTAATCGTCTCGCGATACGCCACCATCGGCCGCCCCGCATTCGCCCGCACCTTGAACTCACGCAACATCCGGTCGCGCAAAATTTCCAAATGCAACTCCCCCATCCCCTGAATAATCGTCTGCCCCGTCTCCGCGTTCTGCGCCACCTGGAACGTCGGATCCTCATCCGCCAAATCCACCAGCGCCGCCTGCAACTTCTCCTTGTCCGCCTGCGTCTTCGGCTCAATCGCCATCGAAATCACCGGCTCCGGAAACTGAATCCGCTCCAGAACAATCGGCTTCTGCTCCGCGCACAACGTATCCCCCGTTCCCACCCCCTTGATTCCCGCAATCGCGCCAATCTCCCCCGAATACAACACATCCACTTCCTCGCGGGCATTCGCATGCAAGCGAATCAAACGCATCACCCGCTCACGCTTCTGCGTCCGCGGGTTCCACACATTCGCCCCCTTCTTCAGCTCACCCGAATAAACCCGCATAAACACCAGCCGCCCCACAAAAGCATCCGTCGCCACCTTGAACGCCAGCGCGCACAACGGCTCGTAATCACTCGTTGCCCGCTCCAACACATCATCCGTCTTCGGATGCCGCCCCTGCACCGGCGGAATATCCAGCGGCGACGGCAAAAAATCCACCACCGCATCCAGCAGCGGCTGAATACCCTTGTTCCGCAAGCTCGTCCCGCACAACACCGGCACCATACGGTTCCCCACCGTCGCCCGCCGAATCCCCTCCACCAACTTTTCCTCCGGCAAATCCCCCGTCTCCAGATACAAATTCAAAAGCTCCTCATCCGACTCCGCCACCGCCACCAGCAGCTCCTCGCGCGCCGCCCGCGCCGCCGCCGCCAGCTCCTCCGGAATCTCCCGCACCCCCATCTTCACCCCCAGCGACTCCTCATCAAACGTCAGCGCCCGCATGCGGATTAAATCCACCACCCCCGCAAAATGCTCCTCCCTCCCCCACGGAATCTGCACCGCCACCGCCGGCGCCAGCAACTTCTCGCGCAACTCCCCCAGCACCCGCTCAAACGACGCCCCCGTCCGGTCCATCTTATTCACGAACGCCACCCGCGGCACCCGGTACTTGTTCGCCTGCCGCCACACCGTCTCCGACTGCGGCTGCACCCCCCCCACCGCGCACAACACCGTCACCGCCCCATCCAGCACCCGCAGCGACCGCTCCACCTCCGCCGTAAAATCCACATGCCCCGGCGTATCAATAATATTAATCTGCTGCCCCCGCCAAAAGCACGTCGTCGCCGCGCTGGTAATGGTGATCCCCCGCTCCTGCTCC
>DBPO01000118.1:0-180 GCA_002304915.1 Verrucomicrobia bacterium UBA1418 | reverse complement strand
TTTTGCCCGCGTCAATATGCGCCACAATCCCGATATTCCGGATCGTCGCCAACGCATGCGCACGCCCAAGCGCCTCTAATTTAACCTCTTTAGACACAATAAAACCGTTCGTTTTCCAAAAGTTAAGCGCGACAACCTACCACGCCCCCCGCCCCCCGCCAAGCGCAAAGCCCACCCTCC
>DBPO01000127.1 GCA_002304915.1 Verrucomicrobia bacterium UBA1418 | reverse complement strand
AGAGCCGGTTTATGTTTCCGGGGAGATGGGCGTTTCCAAGAAGTCCGGGGATCTTTTCCGCCGGGTGGCGGAGAAGGAGGGTTTGGATTTCCGCCGCTGGCGACATTTGGGCGACCATCCGGTTTCAGACTTGGCCGCGCCCCGGAAACTGGGCATCCAAGCGGAACGGTGGTGTCCGGCGGAGTTGACGGAGTACGAGGAACGGGCGTATTGCGCCCTAGGCGACGTGGTGGCGGCCTCGCGGCTGGCGGGGACGATGCGGTGCGTGCGGGTGGGTGGGGGCGACTCCACAGATCAACGTTCAATATCCAATATCCAATGTCCAACGTCCAATGTCCAAAACAGTGGACAGGGGACAGAGGGCAGCCCTTCGACGGGCCCGGGGATGGATATATCCGAAGTCGGAGGTCCGAAATCCGTGGTCCGGCCAACTTGGAACCTCGAACCTGCAATCTGCAACCTGCAACCTGCAACCGTTTTATCTACGAAAGCCGCGAACGGCGCGAAAGGGGGAGCGGGACGCAGTGAAGACCTCAAGTTGACCGGCGAGCGGCTTGAGGCGGTGCGGAGTTTGGCAGCGGACATCGGGGCGCCGCTGCTGGTGGCGTTTGTGCTGTTCGTGTTGCGGCGGGCGCGGGAGAAGGGGGTGCAGCGGCTCTACTTCCTGTCCCGCCGGGGTGAACTGCCGCTGAAAATTGCCCGCGTGTTTCAGGCGGATTTTCCGGAGATCGAGCTGCGGTATCTGTATTCATCCCGCTGGGCCTGGCGCCCGGCGGCCTATGGCCGCTGGTGCCGGGAGTTGTGGGATGAGATTGTCACCCCTCGGCTAGAAAACAAATTGAATGCTGGCAAGATTTTGCAAGTGTTGGGAGTGGAATCTGAGGGGTTTGCTGCGGATTTCATGAAAGAATGTGGCCACTTGGCAGATCTAGAATCCGTGTACGCATGGCTTTCACGTCCCGAAATCAAAGCGGTGATTGAGCGGAATTGGCATGCGAAACGAGTTCTCTTGCGGGTTTATTTTCAGCAAGAGGGGATATGGGAGAAGAAATCCATTGGCATTGTGGATGATGGCTGGACGGGAAGAGTGCAGCGGGATCTGCAAAATTTGCTGGTTGCTCAAGGTGGGGTTCCTGAACTCCATGGGTTTTATCTGGGTATTTTAGCTGTTCAAAATTCCATGCACCACTCGGAATCAGGACCGATACATGTTTTTCTTTCTGGTGCGCGCGAGGGCTCCATTCCGGGAAATCCTGTCCGCCAACTGCTAGCCCATCACTTGGTTCTGGAAGAGGTGTTTCTCTGCAGCAATGAAGGGTTTTGTTCCGGATATAGTCATGTTTCTGGCAGGGTCGTGCCGATTCTGAGAGATGGCTTGGCTCGGGCACAAGACTCGTTCATCGATGCGTGGCATCAGACCGTTTTGGATTTCGCCCGAATCGTATCATCAGGAAATCATATCAATGAGTTGATTGACCGAGTCGCGATCCAAAATGCCGCATCCATCTGCCAAAGCCCGCCTCGGGAATGGGTGGAGCCGCTGCTGAATCAACATATTGCCTATGACGTGGCTGGCGCCGGCAAATTGCCCTTGGCAAAGCGATTGGCCCTTCGAGAGATCGCAAATAATCGGAACCCATTGCTTCACGATGGGCAACTGAACCGGTATGCCTCATATTGGCCAGAGGGATCTTTAGCTGTTTCAAGTCGGTTGGTTCGGGCTCTGGCTTTGTTGAATGCGCAGGGTTGGAGACGGTTTGCGGCAAGGGTGCTGGGTGGCTAGGGTTGTGCAATTTAATTCGAGCGGACGAAGTCACTTGACGCCCTGCAGGAGTGCATAACGTTTGACAATATAGCGTATTCAATGGGTCCGCGGTGAGCATTTGAAAGTAGGTTTGAGATGTCCAGTACAATCAGCGTCGTGATCCCCTGTTACAATGCCGCTGCGTTTTTGCGGGAGGCGATCGATTCGGCGTTGGCGCAAACGCGGCAAGCGGACGAAATCATCGTGGTGGACGACGCCAGCACGGATGGCTCGGTCGACGTGGCCCTGTCCTACGGCGACCGCATCCGGCTGCTGAGGTCGCCCAATGCCAAGGGCACGGGGCACGGTGCCACGGCCAACCGGGGGGTGATGGCGTCGCAGGGCGACTATATTGCGTTTCTCCACGCGGACGACATCTGGATGCCGCAACATTTGGAAAAAGTGGCCGGTCTGCTGGACCAGTGGCCAGAGGCGGGGGTGGCGTTCGGGCGGATGAAGCGTTTTGGCTCCTCCGATGATGATTTTCCATATAATCCGCCGGCATGGAATCCGCCGCAGGATGCATTCGCCACCATTATGAGAACCACGGTTCTGATGCCATCCTGTGCCGTTGTGCGCCGGACTACAGCGGCGGAAATCGGTGGGTTTGACGAAGGGCGACCGTTTTTGACCGACGACTTCGATTTTTTCGTTCGGTGCTCGCTTCGTTGCAAGTTTGCCGCCTGGCCCGAACAGACGGTGCGCTATCGGGTGCACGGGGCGCAGTGTTCGTCTTCCGGCGATGAGACCCTTCTAAACGGATTCCGCTATCGGGTTCGTCTGCTGGACGAGTTGTCCGTCCGTCCGGGCATGCAGGAGCGTTGGTCGATTGGACAAGACCGGGCGCTGCGCCGGTGGGAAGAATGGTTGGAAACGACCTGGCGAACACGCGATCTGGGGCGGTTGAGAAAACTGGTCCAGTATGGAATGGGCCAGCCGCTCTATCGGGCAGCCACACGGCCATATGTCTTGAAGAGCCGCTTGCCGGAATGGGCGGTGCGGTTGCGGGATCGATGGCGCGGTTGAAGAATGCCGCCGGAAACGGCGAAATGATTAACGGGATGCGGCGAGGATTCTGGCCCGGAGTTGGGCAAACGCATCCAAGGCGCTGCTGATGGTGTTTTCCATGTCGAGGTAGGCGTAGGCGCCAAGGCGCCCGCCAAACAACACTTCCGGATGGCGCTCGGCTTCCGCCTGGTATTTGGCCCGGATGGCGAGGTCGGCGGGAGTCCGGATGGGGTAATAAACGTCTTCGCCGGGCTGAGGCGCATAGGAATATTCACGAAAGACGACCGTTTTTTCGAACGAGCGTTCGGGGGTGAAGTGCTTGAATTCGTGGGTGCGGGTGTAGGGTACGTTGCCGTCGCATTCGTTCATGACTGACGTGCCCTGGAAGTCCGGTATGTTCAGGGTTTCTTTTTCGAACCGGACGGACCGCCATCGGAGGCGGCCGTGCTTGTAGTCGAAAAACTGGTCGATGGGACCGGTGTAGACCAGCAGATCGCAGGGGGGGAGGGAGTTGCGGACGGCAAAATAATCGGTGTTCAAACGGATTTCGATCAGGGGATTGGCCAGCATTTTGCGAAATAGGGCGCCATAGCCATCAACGGGAATCCCCTGCCAGCGGTCGTTGTAGTAGCCGACGTCGTAAGTGAAGCGCACCGGCAAGCGGGTGATGATGCTGGCCGGCAGGTCGGTTGCCAGCATGCCCCAGTGTTTTTCCGTGTATTCCTTGACGAACGCCTCGTACAGCGGGCGGCCGATCAGGGACAAGGCCTTTTCTTCGAGGTTGCGTGGATCGGCGATGCCGGTTTTGGCGTTCAAAACGGGCGGCATCC
>DBPO01000033.1 GCA_002304915.1 Verrucomicrobia bacterium UBA1418 | reverse complement strand
TCCAACCGTCCGTGTGGCCGTTCGACTGCTCCGGTTCCGTTTCAACCCCAATGCGCCCGTTGGGCGCATCTACAACCCCTGCTCCTGTTGCGTTCATTTTCTGATTTTTGGGGGACGCTAGAAGCCGGGTTGACTATTTAGTCCGATGCGGTATTATCCGATTTCGAACAATTTAAATTTGGTGATGCCATGACCCCAAAATCCACCGCGAAGAGCGTTGAAGCGGCCGGCGCGCCGCTGCCGTCGTCGAGCCTGTTGCCGACGCTGGGCCGCATTTATCAGAAGCTGACCACGCGCACCTATCTGCGCTGGAAACTGCCCGGCAGCGCCTGTCTGGCCCTTCGCTATCTGCATGTGCGCCCCGATGGCGCCGAACCGGGCGTGATGACCGCTACCGCCCGCGTGCCGCGCCAGACCATGACATCCATTGTGGATAATCTGGAAAAGCGCGGGCTGGCGAAGCGTCGGCCGCACGCGCACGACCGGCGGCGAATTATTGTTGTGCTGAGCGCCAAGGGCCGCCGTCTGGCGCAGGAAATTGTAGACGATTTTCTGGCGGTGGAAACCGCAGCGCTGGCGGGCCTGAAGGCGTCGCAAGTGGATCGGTTGAGGGGTCTGCTGACCGGCTTCGCCGATGGGCTGGCGGAGCTGAAGCAATCGTAAGTTTTTATAGGACAAAGGACGGCAACATGTTTTTAGAGCGGTATTTGAGAGTCGCCGGGCCGGTGCTGGCGCTTGTGCTGGCGGCGGGTTGCGCGCGGTTCGAGCCGGCGCGCGTCCGGCGCGAGCAGACGGAAGCTTTCACCAGCAACCTGACGCAAATGGCCACGGCGGAGCTGGCGCGGCCCCTTTCGCTGGATGATTGCATCCGTCTGGCCATGACCAACAATTACGCGGCGCGCAAAGCGGACCTCGACCGCGAGTTGTACCGGATTGGCAAAAATGTGGCGTTCACCGCGTTTCTGCCGAATGTGGGGGCCTCGGCCGGTTACAACTTCTATCAAAGAGAAATGCCGATGCAGCACGAGAAGGAATTCGGCAACGCCAACCTGAATGTCGGCATGCCGATTTTCATGCCGTCCACCTGGTTCCTGTATGCCGCCGCGCGCCACGGCTATGCCGCGTCCGGCGTGGCCGCCCACTATGTGCGGCAAGGCATCGTTCTGCAAACCACCGCCCGCTATTTCGATATTCTGGTGCAGCAGGACACCATCGCGGCGCTGGAAACCCAACTGGCCGCCGCGCGCGAACAGGCCGAACGCGTGAGCGGGCTGGCGAATGAAGGGCTTGTGGCGCGCTGGGAGGGCGCTCAGGCGCAATTGCAGGTGGATATGCGCGAAACGGAGTTGAATCGCGCGCGCCGGCAGTTGACCGTCCTGCGCGGCGAGTTGTTGCAGATGCTGGGCCTGTCGCCGATGGCGGAGATTGCCCTTTCCGGCGAAGTCGGCGAAACCCGCGCCCCAGAAGGCTCGCTGGAGGAGCTGGTGTTAAAAGCGCTGGAAATTCATCCGGAGCTGGCGCTGGCGGATCGTCAGGTCGTCATTCAAGAACATCGGGTGCGGCAAGCGTTCACCGCGTTTTTGCCGACGATTTCCCTGTTTTCGACCGGCACATGGACGGGCAACGATTTGGCGGCGCACTCGGCAAACTGGGTGAGCGGCTTTCAGGGCGTATGGACGCTGTTTGACGGGCTGGCGAACGTGGCGCGCTATCGCGCGGCAAAGGTGGAGCGCAGGCAAACGGAATTGCAGCGCGAAAACACGTTTTTGTCCGTGATTGTCGGCGTGGTGGCGGCCGAGGCCGCCGTGCGCGATGCCGCCGAGGGTGTGCGCATTCGCCAGCGCGCCTATGATGTGGCCGCCGCCAAGTGGGCCGACTATGACGCCAAAGCGCGCGAGGGCCTCATTCCCCTGAGCGACGCGCTCGACGCGCGCGGCGTGATGGATTTGGCGCAAGTGGCGCTGGTGAGAAGCCGCTATCAGGAGCGTACCGCCCTGGCTAATTTGGAACTGGCCATGGGCCTGACTCAAATCCCCGAAATGGCAACCGATAACGAAAGTGAAACCCAACCATGAAAACATATACGCCCTCTTTTATCCTTTTGACGATGGCCCTCGCCGTGGGATTGACGGCAACCGGCTGCGGCCGCAAAACGCCCAAGCCCGAAGCCGCGAAGGAAAAAGCCCCGGAAGAGCTGGCGCTGATTATTCGCGCCATGCCCGCAGACTGGCGGAACTTTGAGCGACGCCTGAGCGTGCAGGGCACGCTGGAATCCAAGGTGTTCGCGCATGTCGCCGCCCGTACCGACGGCAATTTGGACACGCTGTGGGTGGATCGCGGCGATGCCGTGGTGGCCGGAGAAACGCCGCTGTTTCAAATTGATCCCATCAGTCGCCAGAACGCGCTGACCATCGCCCAGCAGAACCTCGCCGTGGCGCAGGCGTCGCTCAAAGTGGCAAAGGCATCCTCCGACAAAATCAAGGCCGAGGCCCGCAAGGCGCAGCTTGATTTCGAGCGCTATGAACGCCTGCATCAGGAAGGCAATATCAGCCCCAGCGAATTTGAAAGCGCCGATGTCGCGCGCGCCCAGGCCGAAGCGGGCGTCGCGGTCGCCAAGGCGCAAGTGGATTTGGCCGAGCGTCAGGTCAAGCAGGCCGAGGCGAATCTGGCGATTGCGGAAAAGAATCTGGCCGACGCCAAGGTCGTGGCCCCCATCAGCGGCCGGGTCAGTGCGCGTCTGGCCGAGCCCGGCGAGCAAATGTTCGTTGGCAAGGTGGTATTGCGCATTGACGACACCTCTCAGGTGGAAGCCGCCGCCTTTTTGCCCGCCCAGTACTACGGCGAAGTGGAGCCGGGGCAGACCAAATTCCGCCTGCAAATCGGCAATCAGGATGCCGGAATGCATACGGTCACCTACCGCAGCCCCACCATCAACCCCACCCTGCGCACGTTTGAAATCAAGGGGCTGCTGAAAGAGGCCGGCCCGGCGGCCGTGCCCGGACAAATGGCGACGCTGACGATTGTTTTTGAAACGCGCCGGGCCCTTGGCGTGCCGGCCGAGGCCGTCCTGACCCGCGCGGGAGAAACCGTGGTGTTTGTCGTGGAAGATGGCCGCGCGGTGGCGCGCAAGGTCCAGACCGGCCTCGTCAATGACGGCTGGACGGAAATCGTGGCCGGCCTCGAACCCACGGACGTGACCGTGACGGAAGGCCAGACCCAGTTGCACGAGGGCATGGCCGTGGACATTCAGGCGGCGGACTAGAAAGGAAAAACGACCATGTTTCTAGCGAATGCATCCACGCGCCGCCCCGTTGCCATGAGCTGTCTGCTCATTGCCCTGCTGGGGCTTGGGCTGAACGCTTTCCGCAAGCTCGCCGTCGAAAACATGCCCTCGGTGGATATTCCCTATATCGCCGTGGTGACCACATGGCTCGGCGCGTCGCCGGAGGATATTGAAAAAGACGTCTCCAAGCTGATTGAAGACGCCGTGTCGGGAATTGACGGCCTGAAACACATCGAATCCTCCAGCCTCGAAAATGTGTCCACCGTGGTGCTGGAGTTCAATCTGGCGGTGAATGTGGACACGGCCGCGCAGGATGTGCGCGAGCGGCTCGATGTCATTCTCCCCGACCTGCCGCCCGGCTCGCAACGCCCGTTCATTCACAAGGTCAACATCAACGCGATGCCCATCGCCAACGTGTTTCTGTCGGGCGACGCGCCCATTGACGATTTGTATGACTACGCCGACAACGTCATTGCCGACCGCTTCGCGACGGTTCCCGGTGTGGCCGAAGTGCAATTAATTGGCGGCAACGAGCGCGAAGTGTGGGTGGAGCTGGACCGCGACGTTCTCGCCGCCGCCGGCCTCACCACCGCCGACGTGGTGGCCGCCCTGAAAGGCGGTATTCTCAGCCTGCCCGGCGGCCGCATCCGCGAACAGGGCAACGAGTTCTCGGTGCGCTTCGACGCGGAATACGAAAGCATTGCCGACATCGCCAACCTCGAAGTGGCCAATCGCGACGGCGCGCGCCGCAAGCTGTCCGATTTGGGCACCGTGCGGATGGCCACCGAAGAAGTGCGCATGCGCGCCCTGCTCGACAACCGCCCCGGCGTCCTCCTCAAGATTGTCAAAAAAGCCGAAGGCAACATTGTCTCGGTGGTGAAGGAATCCCAGCGCCGCTTCCGGGAAATTCAGAAAACCCTGCCCGGCGGCATGGAGCTAACGTGGGTTTCCGACGAATCCGCGCACATTCGCCGTTCCATCTCCGGCGCCATAGACAACGTCTGGCAGGCGGTTACGTTGTGCGCGATCGTGCTTTTCGTTTTTCTGGTGAATCTGCGCACCACATTCGTTGTGGCGATCACCATGCCCGTCACCATCATCATCAGCCTGTTCTTCATGCAAATCAGCGGGCAAAGCCTGAACACCCCCACCCTTCTGGCCATCGGCTTGTCCACCGGTGTGCTCGTGTCCAACTCAATTGTGGTGCTGGAAAACATCGTTGGCAAATTTGAGGAAATGGATAATCGCTGGGAGGCGGCGCGGGTCGGCGCCAGCGAAATGAGCGTGGCGGTGCTGGCCTCGGCAGGCACCAACGTCATCGTCATGCTGCCGCTGGCGATGATGTCGAGCATGGCGGGGCGCATGCTGACCCCCTTCGCGATTACCACCCTCATCGTCAATGCCGTCTCCATTTTAATCAGCTTCACCCTCACGCCGATTCTGTGTGCCCTGTTCCTCCAGCCGGCCAGCCAGCGCCGCGACAACATTTTCTCGCGCTTTGGCAAGCGGTGGGATTGCGCCTTCCAACGGTTCGCCGTGCGCTTCACCAATATCCTGCGTTTCATCGCCGGCAAAAAGCGCTACAACGTCCCCATCGTGCTGCTCTTCGTGCTCTTTTTCTTCTTCACCATAAAAGTCGGCGGCAGCAAACTGGGCTTCACCTTTTTTGAAACCACCGATGACGGACGCATCTTCATCCGCGTCGAAGCCCCGGCTTATTACGACCTCGATAAGACCATCGAGCGGATGGCCGGCATTCAGGCGCGCCTCACCGGTTATTCCGACTTGGAACACGTGCTTACAAGCGTCGGCATGGCAAACTCCACCAGCGGCCAGGCCCGCGAAGGCGTCTATATGGGCCAGATTGAGCTTTTCTTCAAACCCAAGACCGAACGCGACTGGACCATCCTCGACCGCTTGTCGGAAATCCGCGCCCTGCTGCGCGACGAAACCGACTGCATCATTACCGCCGCTGTCGCCGGACGCATGGGCGGACAGACGTTCCAAATTGACCAAAACCTCACTGGCGACGACCTCGATGTGCTCGATGCAACCGCGCTGGCCATTCAACAGGCCATTCAGCAGGCGCCGGGCGTGGAGTTCATTGAAACCACCGTGCGCGACAGCAAGCCGGAAATCCGCGTGCTGCCCAAGCGGCCCATCTTGGCGGACCTCGGCCTGCCGGTTTCCAGCCTGGCCACCGTCGTGCGCGCCAATATCGAAGGCATTGAGGCCGCCAGCTATAAACGCGGCGACCGCACCTATGACATTCGCGTCAAGCTGGCCGAAGAAAGCGGCAAGGACCAAATCCGCCAATTCCTTCTGCCCGGCGCGGATGGCCGCCCCATCCCGCTGGAAACCGTAGCCGATGTCGTGGACTCGCGCGTCAAAACCCAAATCTACCGCCACGACAAGCGCCGCACCGTCAAGATTCTCGGCGATATTCTTCCCGGCGCAACCATGAGCGGTGTCAGCGCGGAAATCGCGCAAATCGTCGAAAAGGAAAAACTCCTGCCCGCCGGCTACACACTGGGCAATGCCGGCTTTATTGAAATGATGGGCGAGGTCATCGCCGACTTCGGCGAAGCCATTATCCTTGCGACGTTCCTGACGCTGCTGACGCTGGCGGCCATTCTGGAATCGTGGAGCCGCCCCGGGCTGATTCTGCTGACCCTGCCCATGGGCCTGATTGGCATTATCTGGGCGCTGGTCCTGACCGGCAAGGCCATCACCATGCTTGTCTTGCTCGGCTCGCTGATGCTGATTGGCATCGTGGTCAACGCCGCCATTCTCATCGTGGATAAAATGGCGCAACACATCCGGCAGGGCGTCAGCCGCCGCGAAGCCATGCTCACCGCCATGGTCGAAGAGTTTCGCCCCGTGCTGATGGTGGTGCTGGCCTCCGGCCTGGGCATGCTGCCAATGGCCATCGGCACCGGCATCGGCTCCGAAAACCGCTCCGGCATCGGCATCGCGTCCGTCGCCGGTGTCCTGGTGGCGGGTCTTTTCACCTTGACCATTTTGCCGCTCATCTACACCTTGTTCACCGGCAAGCCCAAGAGCCGCCATACACAGACACCACAAAGCCCATGCGATGATTAAAACGGCACGATGAAAATTGTTCACTTGGTCAGCAACTTCCGTTGGACGGAGCGGGTCGAGCCCGCCGCCGACCTCGCCATCGCCCAGCAAAAACTGGGCCACGATGTCCGCTTCCTGTGCGGCCACAACAAAGGCGAACCGCCGGAAAATTGCGTGCAGGGACGCGCCGCCCGCAAACAGTTGGAGTTCGATGACCGCCTGATTTTCCACAAGCATTTTCGCTGGGCGGCCACGATGAAAGATTTGCCGCGCCTGAAAAAGTTTCTGGCCAGCTTCCAGCCGGATGTGATTCATGCGCACCTTTCCAACGCGCACCTGCTGGCGGCGCTGGCGTTGCGCCGCGCCGCCTCCCCGCGCCCGCTTCTCGTGCGCACCATCTACGGCCCGGAAGGCCCCGGATGGCCCCTGCGCTTCCGCTGGATTTCCTGCCCCGCCACCGATGGCCTCATCCTCGCCAGCGAAAAAACGAACCTCCCCGTCTGCGGACGCCTGGCCAACGCGCCCGAACGCATCGCCACCATTTTGCCAGGCATTGACGTGGATGAATTCGCCGACCGCCACGACCTCGGCAAACTGGAGAACATCACCGTTCCGCCGGGCGCGCTGGTCGTCGGGATGATAGCCAGCATCAACAAGCGCCGCCGTTTGGACCTCGCGCTCGAAGCGGTGGCGAAACTGGCCCCGCGCCATCCCAATTTGCATCTGCTATTCATCGGGCGCGGCACCCCGGAACTCTACATTCGCGAGCCGGCCCGGCAACTGGGCATCTCCGACCGCATCCTCTACGCGGGCTATTGCCGCAACGACGATTTAGTCCGCGCCTTCCACACCATGGACGCGCTGATATACCCCATCCACGGCACCGACCCCTCCTGCCGCACGGTGCGCGAAGCCCTCGCCACCGGTACCCCCGTCATCGCCGCCAACCGGGGCATCATGGACGAGCTGATTGACGACGGCCAAACCGGGTTTCTCGCGCCATTCAGCGCCGACGGCCTGGCGGAAGCGCTGGAAAAATGGATTGCGCTGGGTCCCGGCGGGCGCGCGAACATGAGCGCCGCAGCAGCCGCGGACGCACGCAAACGGTTTTGCCGGGTGGCGCAGGCGCGCCGCGCGGTGGAATTCTACGAGCGCTTGCAGGCGCTCCCTGCCAAAGCCTAAAAAAACGCGCCCCGAATCAGCGGCGCTTGGACGCTCCACCCTTGCGCGCGAGCACCACGGGCTTTTCAAGCCCCTGAAGCAGAAACGGCCAGACCACAAAAATCCAAAACGGAATGGCAGCGGTCAATGCGTAATATGCGCCGTCTCCCTCAAAATACATCCCCACCAGACGCACCAGATGGCGGCTCATCAAAATTAAAATCACCAAGCCAACGCCAACAGCCACCAACCGATAGCCCCCCAGTCGTTCCGGCTCATAACGAATGTACGTGCGCTCCATGTACCCCGCGACGCCCAAAGCCAACAGCGCCCACATGGCGCGCGCGGTGTCGCGCGGGAAAAACCATGGCTCATCCGCCAACAACGGGCGATACCGCATGACCACCCACGCCAGCCCAAGCGCCAGCGCGACGCCAGCGGCCAGCCACCACGCCCAGGCCGCACGGTCTTCCACCCGCTCCATCGCCCAGCCCAGCCCCCACACAACCGGAATCGCCAAAATCACCGCGCCAATCACATCCAGCGGCGTATGCACGCCCAACACCAGCCGCGACGCCGCCATCAGCCCAATCCAAACCAGCGCCGCCACCCACACCCACCAACGCCGGGCCGCCGCCGCCAGCCCGCCGAACAGCAACGCCGTCGTCGCGGTGTGGCCGCTGGGGAAGGAATAGCCAAACGCGCCCCATTGAGCCTTTTTCACGGGCAAAATGGCCGCATCCAACTCCCACGGGCGCGGCATGCACACCAGATTTTTCACCAGCGTGTTGAGCAAGTCGCCCAGCACCAGCGCCGCCCCCGCCCGATAAGCCAAACGCGCGCCAAACAGCCAGAAGATAACCGCCAGCACAGACCAAATCCATACGCTCTCGCCGCCCTCGGTAATGCGCAGGAAAAACTCCTCCATCGCCGGAGTTCGGTGGGCTTGCAGCCACTTCAATACTTCAAGACCAGACGCCGTCACGCCCATCCCTCCGGCAAGAAAGCCGCCATCATTCCGCCACCACCGGCAACTGCGCCGGCGCGATGTTTCTCAGCAGAACGCTCATGATGGCCGCCGGCTCCAGCCCGATACTTCCGCTCGCGCCATTGGAAACCTGCGGCTTGCTCACGGGCGACAGCTTCTCATCCAGCATCACCGTCAATCCGGGGGCGTGATAAATCCAGCCGCTCCCCTTCGGCACCAGCGCGTGGGTGGCGCCCGCGAACCGCCCGGCAATTTGCCGGACATCGCCCGCGACCGTAATGCGGAAAGCGTTGTCCGTCTGCGCTTCAAACTCGCTCTGCGAAACATACAGGCGCGGCTTGTCCCGATAGGGCGCGCCCGCCGTCGGGCAAAACGTGGCACAGTTGCCGCACTCGTTGCAGAAGTCCGTCAGCACTGCGGTTTGGAAGCCCTGCTCCAGCGCGAAACGCTGCGGAGCGCCCGCCACGGCATCCCCATTCGCCACCTCCCACGTCGCCAAATCCACCGTCAGCGGCTCGCTGCGATACGTAAGGAACGCATGATTCGGACACACGCTCGCGCAAATGGAACAAACGCGGTCACAACGCAAACAACGCTCCGCCTCGGCCTGCGCCACGTCGCGGCTCATGGTCTGCACCACCTCTTCCATCCGCCCGCGCTGATTCAGCGGCAGCTCTGGAATTTCCACGCGCCGGATGCGCGTGGCCTGCTTCTTGAGGTATGCCGTGAAATCCAAATCGCCCGTGCAGCGCATCGGCTCCGCCGCCGGCTCCACCCCCGCCACACGACGGAAAATTTCGGCGGCAATCCGCTTGCCGTCGCCCTCCGCCTTCACCAGCGAAATCGGCCCGTCATTGACCGCGTCGCCGCCGGCAAAAACATCCGCCACCGACGTGACGCCGTTTTCGTCAGCCACGATATATCCCTTGCGATTGGTGCTCACACCAATCTCCTGCACAAAGTCCAAATACGGCTTCTGGCCAATCGCCGCAATCAGCGCGTCAAGCTCCACCGTAAAGTCCGCGCCCGGCACTTCCACCGGACGCCGCCGGCCGGATTCATCCGGCTCGCCCAGCTTCATGGTGGCGCACCGCAACCCCGTCACGCGGCCATTTTCAACTACAACCGCCTTCGGCGCGGCCAGCTCGCGAATCGGAATCTGCTCCTCCAGCAAGCTCATCACCTCTTCGTGATGCGCCGGCATTTCTTCGCGGGTGCGGCGATAAATCACCGTCACCTCGCCCCCCAGACGCTTCGCCACGCGCGCGCAATCCATCGCCACGTCGCCGCCGCCAATCACCCCCACCCGGCCCTTCAGCTCGCGCACCTCCCCATCCCAAACCTGACGCAGCCAGCTAATGCCGTCAATGACCCCCTCCGCCTCCTGCCCCTCGATGCCCAGCGGCGAACCCTTTTGCGCGCCAGCCGCCACAACCACATAGTCATAGCCCGCCTCCTTCAGCCCCGCGAACGTCACATCGCGCCCCGCCGTTTGGCCAAACTGAAATTGAACGCCCGCCTCCGCCAGACGCCGCACATCTCGCTCCACCACCTCCGGCAAAATGCGATACGTCGGAATCGTCATCGCCGCCATGCCCCCGCCCTGCTGGCGCGAATCAAAAACGGTCACCTCCGCGCCGCCCTCGCGCAGGAAACCAGCGGCGGAAAGCCCGCATGGCCCCGCGCCAATGATGGCCACCTTGCACGCCCGCGCCGCGCCAACCTTCAGCGCCGGGTCCTTCCCGTTTTCCATGATGAATCGCTTCATTTCGCGAATCGCCAGCGGCTTGTCGTAATGCACGCGCGTGCATGCCAATTCGCAAGCGTGGTCACACGAGCGCCCCAGAGTGTGGCCCATCATGTTATCACGCCGCACAATCGCCGCCGCTTCATCCATGTCGCCATCCATCACCGCCTGCATGTAAGCCGGCACATCCTGACTGACGAGGCAATTGGTCGTACACGGCGCCTTCACGCAGTCAAACAACCCAAGCGGGCGGCTCGTCTTGGTCGTCTGCCGCACATACGTATCGCGCTGATACAGCTCATCCTTCTTCACCACCTCGGCATAGCGCACCAAATTCGCCAGCGCCGCCGCCTTCACGTCGCCGCCGCCCGCCCCATCCGCGCGCGCAAAAATGAACGCCGCCAAATCGGACGCCCCCGCGCCCGCCATCGCCGCCGTCGTTTCGGAAATATACTGCAACGTGCGCAAATACCCGCCCGGCCGCAGCAGGTCCGAACTGCTCGTAATCGTCGTCATGCCGCACGCCAGCAAGTTGGCCACATTCCAGCAGTCCGCGCCGCCCGCATACGACATCATCAAATCGCCCTTGAACTCCTGCGCCAGCTTCGCCGCCAAATTCACCGTAATCGCCTGCAACGGACGCCCGGAGAGATACATCATCTTCTCCTTCGGATTGAAAACACTGCGGTGATTCACCACCTCCAGCGTGTTCGACAGCTTCACGCCGAACTCAACGCCCTTCTTCTTCGCCCGCGCCCGCAAATCCGTCAGAATCTTAATCGCGTCCGGATACTTCAAATCGTGTCCGAACGCCTCATCCGGCACCGTCACCTGGCGGAAACCCAAATCCACGTTCAAAATCCGCCGCAACGCCTCCGGCCCCAGCAGCGTCGGGTTCAACTTCACATTCGTATGCAGCCCCCGCTCCTCAATCAAATACGCCGCAATCCGCCCAATTTCATCCGGCGGACAACCGTGCATGGTGGACAGCGTCACGTTGTCCGACAACTGCGCCGGAATCTCCAACTCGCGAACCGCCGGATAAACCTCCGCCACCGCCGCAATCATTTCCTCCAGCGCCTCCCCCGCGTTCGCCATGCGCGCCAGAAATCCCTGCACATTCGGCTTGAGAATCCCCTCCAGATTGTACCCCACGCTCATGTTGAAAATCATGCCCGGACGCCCCCGCAGCGCCAGTTTGTGCTGCAACGCGTGAATCATCACCCACGCCATCAGGTACTCGTTGAACGACTGATTTACCTTCAGCTCCTGGGACCACTCCACATTGTACCCCTCGTCCTGAATATCAATGCACGGCTTGGAAACCTCCAGCTCATCCAGCGTCTGAATCGTCTTCAGCTCGATAAAGCGCGACCCCGTCAGCCACGCGACAATAATATTCTGCGCCATCTGCGAATGCGGCCCCGCCGCCACGCCAAACGGCGTCTCCAACGGCTGACCATACAAAGACGTGCGGAAAGCATCCCCCGCCGCCGGACGGAAGAACAAATCCTCCGGCACGCCAAAAATGGACCCCCGCTCCTCCAGCTCTGCGAACACCCAAGGCGCCAACTGACGAATACTCAACGGCTGAAAACGATCAGACATGACAGCTCTCCTCTCACTAAAGAATCCTGTGCGCCGCAATCAGCCGACGCAGAAAGCCCATATTGACACAACCCCCCGCCCCCCCGCAAGCATCCATCCCATGAAGATGAAGAGGTCAGAAAGCAGAGGTCAGAGGTCAGGAAAAACCGAAAACCCCTTAACGCAAACGCAAATGACCGCAAACGAATAAAATAATTTCTCTGTTCGGCTGTTCCCCCAAAAAAATCTCTTCCCTGACCTCTTTTCCTGAACCCCGAACCCTGAACCCTTTCCCCCTCCTATGCCCGCCGTCCGCAGGACGTGGT
>DBPO01000112.1:874-19063 GCA_002304915.1 Verrucomicrobia bacterium UBA1418 | reverse complement strand
TCACCAGTCGCTAAGGATCAGGGTGCCCGCAACCGATAACGGCCTTTTTTCTTGCCACGGGTGCGGGTGCGCCGTACTGTCCGCATGGAATCATTTCCTCCGCGTGCCTGTAGCTCAATTGGACAGAGCGTTAGCCTCCGGAGCTAAAGGTTCGCCCCGCCAGGCACACCAGCTCAACATCCTCGTAATATTGGCGGAGGCGCTTTGTTCCAGTCCCTTTGTCCACTTGAACCCGCGAATGCGATGGGTGAAAGCGGGGATGGAGTAGCCGAGCAGGCCAGACAGGACCGAAAAGAAAAGAAGTCCGCCGCCGGCGTTGATATTCTTGAGCCGCCAGGTGACATTGAACCAGTGCTGCATTGTTTTGAAGCAGGCGAAATTGGCCTCGGTCAGCGTCGGCTGGAGGGTCTGAAGCCAAGAAGTACCGACTGTCCGCAAAACATGGCTTTGGATTTCGACGGATTGCTGGCAGGCGCATACCAGCGCAATCGCAAACAATGTCACCGGGAGGGCCACGAGCCGGCGAGGGTAGGGCGGAGCTGGACAGGTGACGAATTGGCGCTTAGGCTTTGTCAAAAAGAATGAATGCGCTGACGACATATCCTGATTATTCCGCTTGTCGGCTTTGTCCGCGTGAATGCGGTGTGAATCGCGCGGGTGGCGGGCGTGGCGTTTGCGGCGCAACGGCCGAGTTGCGGATTGCTTCTTGGGGGCCGCACATGGGCGAGGAGCCGTGCTTTACCGGGCGGCGCGGCTCCGGAACTATTTTCTTTGCCGGATGCCCATGCCATTGTCTGTTCTGTCAGAATTGGCAAATATCCGGCTCCGGCAGCGACGCCCCCATCGTCTCGGAGGATGAGTTTTATCGCGTGGCATTGGGACTGATTCAGCGCGGGGTTCACAATTTGAATTTTGTGACGCCGGAGCATTACTGGCCGCATATCGAAGCTCTCTGCGCGCGCTTGCGGGATGATGGCGTGAAGATTCCGTTTCTGTTCAACAGCTCCGGCTATCTGCTCCCCGCCATGATTCCGCGTTACGCGAAACTCATGGACATCTTCATGCCTGATTTCAAATTTGCGGATTCCGCGCTGGCGCGCGCCGTCATGCGCGACGAGCGTTATCCGGAACGGGCCCGTGAATCTCTCCGCCTCATGGTTGCGGAAAAAGGTTTTCTCGAACCTTTCGACCCCACCGGCGCCAATCCTGCCCGGCAAGGCGTCTTGGTTCGTCACTTGGTGCTGCCCGGTCACGTAGACAACACGCGCCGCGCGTTGGATTGGTTGCGGGAAGAATTCGGGCGTTGGCTGCCGCTGTCGCTTATGAGCCAATATCAACCCACGCCGGCGGCGCGGCGGCAGCCACCATTTGATAGGCCGCTTGCCCGGCACGAATATGATTTGGCCGTGGAGCATGCGGAAAATCTGGGCTTTGAAAATATCCTCATTCAGCCCGCGCCGATTTCCGATGATTTTTTCCCCGACTTCAGCCGCCGCAAACCCTTCAAGGGCAATCCCGATTAACGTGGTGCGCCTGGCAGGGATCGAACCTGCGACGTATGGCCACCATGCTCATGCCTTGACCGAAGACGTTTTTTTTGTGATTCGTTCATTGTTATGTTGATTTTGTAAATTTATGATTTACATTTATTTGGATAAAGCAAACTTTGCATGCTGAAAGTTCAGAAAATCATATTCATGTAAATTAAAAGTTGTCAAAATGTCATCTAAACTAAACCAATTGTTGAAGAAGTGGCCGAAAGGGGCGGTGGCCACGGCCAGGTGGCTCCAGAAGAACGGCGTGTATCGCCAGTTGGCCCGGCAGTATGTGAGCAGCGGGTGGATGGAGCCGCTGGGACATGGGGCCTTTGTGCGCGATGGCGAGAAAGTGGATTGGCTGGGCGGGCTCTACGCGCTGCAAACGCAATTGGGACTTCGGGTCCATGTGGCGGCATCCAGCGCGCTGTCGCTGAAGGGGCTCGGCCATTTCCTTCCTTTGGGCGAGAGTGGCGAAGTTTTTTTGTTCGGCGAGCGTCCGAATAAGCTACCAGCATGGTTCGTGCGTCACCCTTGGGGTGTGAGGGTCTCATACCACGCACCGAAGTTATTTTCATTGTCTGTCCCGGCCAGCTTCACGACCGTGGAGCAGGGGGCCTTTCAGGTTCGGATATCCGCCCCGGAACGCGCCATGCTGGAGGTGTTGCATCTCGCCACGACAAACGCGGCCATGGACCATGCGATCGAACTCATGACGGGGTTGAACACGTTGCGTCCCCGTGTTGTCCAGTCGTTGCTGGAAGGTTGCCGCTCGGTGAAGGTGAAGCGACTCTTTCTGTGGGCGGCGGAGGAAGCCAATCATGCTTGGTTCGGTCGGCTGGCTGTGGGGCGTGTGGATCTGGGAAGCGGCAAACGCCAGGCCTACCGAGGGGGGCGACTGGACGCGAAATATCAAATCACGGTGCCCAGAAAGGACGATGGGCATGTTTAAGTCCATCTATGCGAAGCAGGCGCAGTTGCTGTTGCGTTGCCTGCCCGAGGTTGGCAAGCAAACCTGCTTTGCCTTGAAGGGCGGAACGGCCATCAACTTTTTCTTCCGTCCCATGCCTCGGCTGTCGGTTGATATTGATTTAGCCTACCTTCCGTTGGGTGGACGCGACAAAGCTTTGGCGGATATTTCCCGGGCGCTGGAGGACATCGCAACGGATGTGAGGCAGCGGGTCGGTTCCACTCATGTCCAAATATCCCGTGCGGGTGGAATGGCAACCAAGCTGGTGGTTGCGCTCGACGACGCGCAAATCAAGGTGGAACCGAACCATGTTCTGCGCGGGAGCGTGTACCCTCCCGAAGTGTGCGACTTGTGCCCGGAGGCCCAGAGCTTTTTCGAACTGTTCGTTGCCGTGCCGACACTGTCCCACGCCGACTTATACGCCGGAAAGATTTGCGCGGCGCTTGACCGGCAACATCCGCGCGACCTGTTCGATGTGCGGCTTTTGCTGGACAATGAGGGCTTCACTTCCCAGATACGCCGGGCCTTTGTCGTTTATTTGGCCAGTCACGATCGCCCCATGCACGAGTTGCTGACTCCGCAGTTCAAGAAGGACTTTGCAGAAACCTACGCTACCGAATTTGCCGGAATGGCGAGAGACGAGGTTCCGCTCTCTGTTTTGAGCGAGACGCTACCCCGGATAGCTGGCCTGATTCTCAGCGGCTTGGATGCCGACGAGAGGCAATTCCTGCTCACCATGAAACAGGGAGAACCCGACTGGGATGTGTTGGAAATACCTCATCTGCGCGACTTGCCGGCCTTGCAGTGGAAATTGCAAAACATCCGGCGGATGGATTCGGACAAGCGCGGCAAGATGCTGGAGAAATTGCGCCGGATTTTGGAGCGTTAACGGGCGTGGCGCGCCTGGCAGGGATCGAACCTGCGACCCTGGGATTAGAAATCCCATGCTCTGTCCAACTGAGCTACAGGCGCATTGCGGAAAACATATTGTGACGGGCGCGCCGAAACAACGTGTAATGGGATGCCATATCCGTGGCCGTTGGGAAAGCCGAAAACATCCTGTTCCTGAAATTGGCTGATTTTATTTTCATGTTTTTCGCAATTTACTTGCGGGCATGTTTGGGGTAATCAAGCGGCATGGAAGTGCCCACCGGTATTGCTTTGGATTGGTTCCCGCGCGCATGGCGTCCGGAGGGGCGGAGGCAACCGCTTCCGTGCGGTGTTTGCGAGGCGATGCCCGTGCCGCCGCCTATGTTCACGGAGCGGCATTTGCAGTGCATTTGGGCGGATGCTCGTCTGCGTCCGGCGGGGCTGGTGACTCACGCGGGCGAGCAGGTGGAAGTGGAGCATCCCGGCGAATGGAATACCGGCCCCGGTCCGGATTTTCTGAATGCCGCGCTTCGCGTCGGCCCGGAATTGCGCCGGATTGCGGGCGATATTGAAATTCACATTCGCCCGGCGGACTGGCAACGCCACCGTCATGCCGCAGACGTGCGTTATCAGCGGGTATGCGCGCATGTTTCCTATTATCCGGGCACCTTGTCCGCCGCTGAATTGCCCACGGGCGCGTTGCAAATTGCCTTGCGTCCGGCGCTGGATGCGCAGGCGGACTTTTCGTTTGATAACATTGATTTGCTGGCCTATCCGATTGCGGCCCGCGCCACGCCGCCGCCCTGTCGCGCGGTGATGCAGTCGCTCACGCCTGCCCAGCGCGGCGCGGTTCTGGATGCGGCGGGCGAAACCCGCTTGCAGCAGCGCGCGCGTATTTTGCAGGCGGCGATGCTGGACCGCGGCCCGGCACAAGTGCTTTACGAAGAAACCATGGCGGCTCTGGGGTATCGCCCCAATCGGGCGCTGTTCCGGCGTTTGGCGCGGCTGCTGCCGCTGGACACCTTGCGTGAAATCTCCGGCGGGTGTCCGGTTCGCGCCTACGCCTTGCTGATGGGGTTGGCGTCGTTGCTGCCGGACCCGACCGCCCGGCGCGCGTGGGATGACGAAACAAAATCTTTTCTCCGGCGCTGCTGGGATGCCTGGTGGCCGGTTTCCGGCGAATGGTTGGCCCGTTGTCTGCCCCGAAGCGCGTGGACCATGGCTGGCATTCGCCCGGCGAATCGTCCCGAACGGCGACTGATGGCGGCTGCGCTGCTTTTTGCGCCCACGCCCGGCCTGCCGGAAAAAATTGTGATGCTGGCCCGGGGGCAGGATGCGCCCGCCATTTCCGATTTGCTCGCGCTTTTTGATTTGCCGGATGCGCCTTATTGGAATCAACGCTTGTCCTTTGCCACGCCGCGCACGCCGGAGCCGGTTGCGCTTGTCGGCGCCGCGCGCGCCAAAGCCATTCTGATTAATTTGCTTTTGCCCGCGTTGGCGGCCTTGGGCGCGCCGGCGGCCCATTGGACGACGCTGCTGGACAAGCTGCCGGCGGAAGAAAGCAATCAGTTGATTCAGCAAACGGCCTTGTATCTGTTCGGGCCGGATCACACCCCGCGGCTGTATCGCACGGGCCTGCGCCGTCAGGGGCTGATTCAAATTCACCACGATTATTGTCTGGGCGACCGCACGTTGTGTGAGAGGTGCCCTCTGCCGAGTATGTTGCAAACCCCATGAAAAAAATCCCTGTTCCCATCTATTGCCATCGTTTTGCCTTCTCTGCGGAAGCGCAAGATGACAATCAGCACGTCAACAACATTGAATATGTGCGGATGCTGCAAGAATCAGCCATTGCCCATACGCGGCAAAACGGTTGGGCGCCCGAAGAGTTGTATGCCCGTGGCTGGACGTGGGTGGTGCGCTCGCATTTCATCGAGTATTTGAAGCCGTGTCGCGCCGGCGAGGAAATTGCGCTTTACACGTGGGCGGCCAGCTTCAAAAAAATTCGCTCGCTGCGTCGTTATCGTTTTGTGCGTGTGGCGGATCGCGCTGTTCTGGCCGAAGCCGAAACGGACTGGGTGTTTGTGAACAACCAGACCGGTCGCCCGATGGCGATTCCGCCGGAGATTCTCGCCGCCTATACCATTGTGACGGAGCCGACGTTCCCCGAGGAGTAAGCGGAACGCACACGCGTTGGCGCGGGGTGGGGCGGGGCGCTATGACGTGGACGAAGCGTCCTGGCGGCGGATTTCCACGCGGCGGATTTTCCCGCTGATGGTCTTGGGCAATTCCTCCACGAATTCGACCACGCGCGGATATTTATAGGGCGCGGTTGATTTTTTGACGTGGGTTTGCAACTCGCGGGCCAGCTCGTCGCTTGCCGTATAGCCCTTGGCAAGCACCACCGTGGCTTTGACCAATTGGCCGCGTTCCTCATCCGGCACGCCGGTCACGGCGCATTCCAGCACGGCGGGGTGTTCCATCAGGGCACTTTCCACTTCGAAGGGGCCGATGCGATAGCCGCTGCTCTTGATGAGGTCGTCGTCGCGGCCCACATACCAAAAATAGCCGTCTTCGTCCTGCCAGGCGACATCGCCGGTGTGATACACGCCGCCCCTCATGCAATGGGCGCTACCGTCAGGGTCGCGATAATACTCGCAGAACATGCCGACCGCCCGGCGGCATTCCGACGGCACGACAATTTCGCCGGGCTCGCCGGGGTCGCAACGCGAACCATCGGGGCGCGCCAGATAAATGCCGTAGAGCGGCGAGGGCCGCCCCATGGAGCCGGGTTTGGGCGTCATGCCGGTAAAGTTGCCGATACCCACCGTCATTTCCGTTTGGCCGTAAGCCTCCATCAGGCGAAGCCCGGTGGCCTTTTTGAATTGCTCATAGACTTCGGGGTTCAATGGTTCGCCGGCCACAACGGCATACTCCAGTTGCGAGAAATCGAACTTGGAGAGGTCTTCCTTGATGAGAAAGCGGTACACGGTGGGTGGCGCGCAAAATGTGGTGACGCCGTGTTTGGCGCACATGGCCAGCGTCTGGGCGGCGGAAAACTTTTCGTAGTCATGGACAAACACGGCGCTGCCGCAAATCCACTGGCCGTACAGCTTGCCCCAGGCGGACTTGGCCCAGCCGGAGTCCGCCACCGTGTAATGCAGGCCGCCATCCCGCACGTTTTGCCAGAACTTGGCTGTTACGATGTGCCCCAACGGATAGGTGAAATCGTGCACAACCATTTTGGGCATGCCGGTGGTGCCTGATGAGAAATAGATGAGCATGATGTCATCATTTTTCGTGGCGTTTTCGCCGGTCGGGCGTTCCCACTTCCCGTCAGCGGCGGCCCATTCCTCGGTGAAGCTCAGCCATCCGGGGCGGGCCTTATCCAGCCGCATTTTCACAATCGGCTGGTCGCTCACCTGAGTCTCCGCGAGTTCAATGCCGGCCTCCAGCGTTGGGTTCGTTGCCGCCACCACCATGCGGATGCTTGCCCGCGAAAAGCGGTATTCCAAATCGTGTTCGGTCAGCATGTGCGTGGCCGGCACCCCGATGGCGCCGATTTTATGCAACCCCAGCACGCAATACCAAAACTCCAACCGGTTTTTCAGAATGAGCAAAACGGCATCGCCCTTGCGAATGCCGTGCCGGGTGAACATCTGGGCGGTGCGGTTGCTGCCGTCCTGCAAATCGGCAAACGTGATGATTTTCGTTTCACCATCCTCGCCGCACCAGACCATGGCGCGCCGTTGCGGATCGGTCTGTCCCAGAACATCCACCACGTCATAGGAAAAATTGAAGTTCTCCGGGCAGGTGATGTGAAAGTTATCCCGGAAATCTTCATAGGAATCAAAATGGCTGCGGTTGATAAATTTAGAGAGCATGAGCGCGGCGCCTTTCAAATAATGAGCGCGAGGAAGCGCGCGGGGCGGCCGTCCAGCGCCTGCATGGAATGGCCGTAATTGGAATCAAAATAGATGCAGTCGCCGGGCAGCAGCACCAAATCGTTGCCGTGAATACGCACTTGCAGGCGACCTTCGAGCACGTAATTGAATTCCTGCCCGGGGTGGGCGTTGGCGTGCGTGCCGGAAGCGCCGGCATCCGGCGGCACCGTGACTTCGAAGACATCCATTTTGCGGCCCGCAAAATTGGCGGCCAGATTGCGATACTGGTAGTCCTTCCGCCGTTCCACGCGCACGCCGCCGCCCGCGCGCGTGACGGCAAAGACCTTCATGCGCGGGGCTTCGCCCGTCAGCAATTCCGTCAGGTCGGCATCCAGCAGGCGCGCCGCGCTTTGCAAGGTGCTTGCCGGAATATCCTTCTGGCCGGCTTCATACTCGACATATTCGTCGGTGGTGATGCCCAGCGCCTGCGCCAAATCGTCCGGCGATTTGCCGCGTAATTCGCGTAATTCCTTTAATCGTGCGGCGATGTCCGCCCGTGGCTCTTTCATGGCGCGCCTTTCTGTTTCATGGTGATTTTCAACATACGCTTGACGGTGGCACAAGGCCAGCGTTATTCCGCTGCCGACCGCCGTCCATCAGGTCTGGCGGTCTCCGCGCGCCATGATGACTTTGCCGGTGCGCACCAGCTCAATGATTTTATATTTGCGCAACAGATTCACCATGGCATCGAGTTTTTCCGAGCTTCCGGTGGCTTCCAGCACGAGCGAATTCTCGTTGAAGTCCACGGTTTTCGCGTGGAAATGGTCGGCAATTTGCAGGACCAGTTCGCGGTGTTCGGGGTCAATCGCCACCTTGACCAGCGCCAGCTCGCGCGCGACCACTTCCTCGTCGCTATGCTCGCGGCAGGCCATGACGTCCACCAGCTTGGTGCATTGCTTGATGATTTGCTCCAGCCCTTCCTGGTTGCCCTTGGCGGTAATCGTCATGCGCGAGAAATCGCCGCGCGCGCCGGGTGACACCACGAGACTTTCGATGTTGAACCCGCGCCGGGAAAAGGCCTGTGCGATACGCACCAGCGCGCCGGGGCGGTTCGCCACAAAAATACTCAGGTTGTGGGTGCGGATATCCTTGCTCATGATTGCGGCTCCTTCTTTCCAGATGATTGGATGCGTTTGGCGGCGGTTTTGTTCCGGCTGCCGGCCGGACGGCCCGGCTTGCGGCGCGGGTGGGACAAGACCACCTCGGCCAGCGATTTTCCGGGCGGCACCATGGGGTACACCTCTGCGCGTCGCACCACTTCAGCATTTATCAGGGCCGGGCCGGGATGTTCGATTGCCTTCTTCAAAATCTTGGGGATATCGGTCGCGCGCTTCAGGTTGAGACCGAGGATGCCATAGGCTTGCGCCAGCTTGGCGAAGTCCGGGTTGCCCTCCAAATCCACGCTGCTGTAGCGCTCGTCGTAGAACATATCCTGCCACTGGCGCACCATGCCCAGATAATGGTTGTTCATCAGGATGATTTTGACCGGCAGGTTATGCGTGGCCAGTGTCGCCAGATCGCTCATGGTCATTTGGAAACCGCCGTCGCCGACAATCGCCACGACCAGCTCATCCGGGCGGCCCAATTGTGCGCCAATCGCCGAAGGCAGGCCGAAGCCCATCGTGCCCGCGCCGCCGGAGGAAATGAACCGCCAGGGTTTGTCGCACTGATAAAACTGCCACGCCCACATCTGGTTCTGGCCGACATCCGTGGTCACAATCGCCCGCCCCTTGGTGAGTTTGCTCAACTCGGCGATAATTTGCGGTGGATGCAATCCGCCGCGCCGGGAGAACGTGAGCGGCCATTTTTTCTTGAAGCCCTCAAGCCGGTGGAGCCATTCGGCCGTGTCGCCGCGTTTCAGCAACGGCTGCAGGTCCTGCAACACGGTTTTGGCGTCGCCGTGACAGGCGATTTGGGGCGTGACCATCTTGCCGAACTCGGAGTGGTCAATATCCACATGAATCTTGACGGCATTCTTGCCGAACTCGCTGGGGATGCCGAGAATGCGGTCATCCAGCCGAGCGCCGATTACCATAATCAGGTCTGCCTCCACGATGGCGCGGTTGGCATAGGCCGTGCCGTGCATGCCCAGCCCGTGCAGACTCAGCGGGTGCGAATCCGGGAAGGTGCCTTTGCCCAGCAAGGTACTCGTCACCGGCGCTTGCAACGTTTCCGCCAGATGCAGCAATTCCTTTTCCGCGCCCGACAGCGCCACGCCATGCCCGGACAAAATGACCGGCCGACGGCTGGCCGCCAGCGCATCCGCGATTTTCTGAAGCGTTTCGGGTTCATAGCCGCATTTTTCAGGCTTGTACGCCGGCAGGTTAATCGGCGCGTCCCAATCGCCGGTGAAAATATCGGTACCCACATCCTTGGGCACGTCAATCAGCACGGGGCCGGGGCGACCGGTGGTGGCAATGTGATACGCTTCCTTAATAATGCGCGGAATATCGTTCACATTCTTTAACAGATAACTATGCTTCACAACCGGCATGGTCAAATTGAAGACATCCGCTTCTTGGAAAGCATCCTTGCCCAGCATTTCGCGGGAGCTTTGGCCGGTAATGACAATCATCGGGACCGAATCCATGTGCGCGGTCATGATGCCCGTCACGGTATTCACGGCGCCGGGGCCGCTGGTGACCAGCACAGCCGCCGGCTTGCCCGTCGCGCGTGCGTAACCATCCGCCTCATGCGCCGCATTCTGCTCGTGGCGCACCAGCACAAACTTCATATTCTTGCGCGTGTCATAAATCGCATCATACAGCGGAATCGCCGCGCCGCCGGGAATGCCAAACGTCATCTCAATCCCGCAACGCTCCAGGCTCATAATCAGAGCCTCGGCTCCATTTATCTTTTTTTCGCTCATTTTGACCTCTCAAATTCGATAATTACCGAAATTTGAGCCAAAAATACCCCTCAATTTTCGCAATGCAAGAAATATTTTCATTTTTTATTACTTTTTTTGCATTTTAATTTCGTCATTTTGTGAAATCCGTCAAAAATTGGCATTTTATAGCCAAAAATATGCCCAAGGGATTTTTCTCTCCCAAAAATCTGGAAAAATTGCACCGAAAAAACACTTTCGGTGGCATGTCAGAAACTCTAATGGTTAATTAACCATGGAATGTTGCGAGTTGAAATGCCTGATTTTAAAGGGTATTTTTGACATGGGGGCTCGTTTAATACTTAACAAACTTTGTAATTTTATGCCATAACCATTTGTTGCCCAATGGGTTGCGAATAATCAAAAATGAGGGCAAGAAATCCGAAAATTTCAACTCGTGAAAAAAACGGCTCAAAAACGCCCATTTTTCGCTGTTTTTGATTTTTTGGATGGTGCTTTTTTGCCTTTTGGTGGCGTCTGATTCGGGGCATTTTGTGATTTTTTGGGGAATCGGCGTGGAGTGCCGATTTTTCACAAATGGTCAAAAAATTGGCCGGATTTTTACAAAATGTCAGCTTTTTTTGGGAAAATGTGCTTTGTCGGGGAGGAATTCGCAAGTTTCCGACATTTTGGGCGCAATTTTTGGCTTTTTCTGTCGCTTTTTGCTGTTTTTTGCATTTTCGCTCAAAAATTGCGCGGATTATTTGATTTTTGCGGGCGAGTTCGGTAGTTTTGGACATTCTATGAGCAAGAGACGAAAAATTGCAGTTTTGTGTGGCGATGGCATGGGCGATGAGCCTGTGGAAATTCTGGGCGGGAAAACTCCGCTGCAGGTTGCCAAGATTCCGACGATTCGCCGGGTGGCGGGCACCGGCCACGCGCGGATGCTTCAGACGGTGCCGTCGGGGATGAGCCCCGGCAGCGATGTGGCGAATATGGGGCTTTTGGGCTACGACGCGCGTGAAAACTACACCGGACGGGCGGCGATTGAGGCCGCCGGCGCGCGCATTCCGCTGGAGGCGGCGGATGTGGCGTATCGCACCAATTTGGTGACCGTGGCGGATGGAAAGATGCTGGATTATTCCGCCGGCGATATTTCCAATGAGGAAGCGCATGAGTTGATTGCCGCGCTGAATGCGGCGGTGGCGCGTCCGGGGCTGCAATTTCACGGCGGCGTCAGTTATCGGCATTTGCTGATTTGGCGCGACGGGCCGAGCGACTTGGAGATGACTCCGCCGCATGAAATTTCCGGGCAGCCCGTGGCGTCCAATTTGCCGCAGGGGCCGCGCGCCGAAGAGGCGATTGCGCTGATGGAGGAGTCGCGGCGCATTTTTGAAAATCATCCGGTGAATGTGTCGCGGGTGGCTCGCGGCTTGCGGCCGGCGTCGCAAATCTGGCTGTGGGGCTATGGTCGCGCGATGGAGCTGCAATCCTACGCGGAGCGCTACGGGTTGCGCGGCGGCGTGATTACCGCCGTGGATTTGGTGCGCGGCTTGGCTGAGTTGTGCGGGCTGGAAGTTATTGCCGTGCCGGGCGCCACTGGCTGGGTGGATACCAATTACGACGGCAAGGCGCAGGCGGCGATTGACTGCTTGCGGCGCTCCGATTTTGTCTATGTGCATGTGGAAGCTCCCGACGAGTGCGGGCACAAGGGCATGGCCGAGGAAAAAGTGCGCGCGATTGAAGTGTTCGACAGGAAAGTGGTCGCGCCTGTTTGGGCGGCGCTGGAGGCCGCGGGCGAGCCGTACCGGCTGATTGTCTGCACCGACCACCGTACGCCGGTGAACAAGCGCGGGCATACCTCCGACCCGGTGCCGTTTGCCTGGGTGGATGGTCCGCTGGGCGACGCGCCCCGCGCCGAGGCCAATTATGATGAATATATCGCCCCGGGCGAGACTCCGCCGCTTGCGTGCGAGCTGATTCCTGAACTGCTGCGCGCGCCGCAGGAATAAACGCCTTACGGCAACGGCAGACCCAGATTGCGAAACGTTCGCTTGATGTCGCGGAAGTGCGGCTTCAGGTCCGCGCACGCGGCCAGCTCCCGCGCGGTGAGCACGCGCATGATGTCGGCATCGGTCGCCAGCAGGTCAAAGAAGGGGCGTCCGGTTTTCCATGACGTCATGGCCTGGCGCTGCACCCAGGCATAGGCTTCTTCGCGCGTGACGCCTTTGGCCACCAAGCGCAACAAAACCTGCTGGGAGTGAATCAGTCCGCGGGTCAGGTCCAGATTGGCTTGCATCCGCTCCGCGTTCACCTGCAACCCGGCGACCAGTTCCGTCAGTTTGGCCAGCATGTAGTCCAGCAAAATGGTGGCATCGGGCAGGATGATGCGCTCGACGGACGAATGGGAGATGTCGCGCTCGTGCCACAGCGGAATATTTTCCATGGCCGCCAGCGCGTGCCCGCGAAGGACTCGCGCCAGCCCGCAGAGCTGTTCGGCGACAATCGGATTTCGCTTGTGCGGCATGGCGCTGGAACCCTTTTGGCGTTTCCCGAAGCTTTCGGCCACTTCGCCGACTTCGGTGCGCTGCAAATGGCGAAACTCCTGCGCCCAGCGTTCGATGCTGCTGCCGACGAGGGCCAGCGCGGCGACGAATTCCGCGTGGCGGTCGCGTTGCAGGATTTGCGTGGAAATGGCGGCGGGGCGCAGGCCCAGCTTGCGGCAAACGGCGGCTTCGATTTTGGGATTGAGATAGGCGTGCGTGCCGACCGCGCCGGAAATTTTGCCCACGCAGACGGTCTCGCGCGCCGCGCGCAGGCGCGCCGCCGCGCGCCCGAATTCATCATACATCAGCGCCATTTTGAGGCCGAAGGTGGTGGGTTCCGCGTGAATGCCGTGACTGCGGCCAATCATGGGCGTATAGGCATGGCGGGTGGCTTGCACCGCGATGGCCGCGCGGAGTTTTTCCACTTCGGCCAGCAGCATGTCCGCCGCCGCCACCAAGCGGTATGACAGGGCTGTATCCACGACATCGGAGCTGGTCAGCCCGACATGAATATGGCGGCTGGCGGGGCCAACTTTTTCGGCAACGGCGGTGAGAAACGCGATAACGTCGTGGCGAACTTCGGCTTCAATTTCCGCAATGCGGGCCGTGTCAAAATCGGCTTTGCGGCGGATGGCGCTCCAGTCCTTGGCGGGGATTTCTCCGGTTTTCGCGCGGACTTCGCAGACGGCTAATTCGACGGCGAGCCAGCTTCGGAATTTTTGCTCTTCGGTCCAAAGCGCGCCCATCGCGGGGCGGGTATAGCGGCTAATCATGGCGGGTCTCCGTTAGATGATAAAACGCCGGAACCCCAAGGGGCGCCGGCGTTCTGACCAATGATGAAATCACCCGTTTATTCGGCGGCCGGTTCGGTCGCGGCCGGGACTTCTTCTGGCAAGTCGGCGGGTTTCGGGGCGGATTTCTTTTTCGATGACGATTTCTTTTTGCTCGTCTTCTTTTTCGGCTCGGCCTTTTCCGGTTCGTCGGTTGTCGTTTTTTCTTCCACGGCGGCTTCTTCCACCGGGGCGGCTTCGGATTCCGCGGCGACTACGGCGGCTTCTTCCACCGGGGCGGCTTCGGGTTCGGCGGTGACTGCTACTTCTTCTTCTGCAGGCGCGGCTGTCTCGGCGGTTGCGTCGTCCGCGGTTTTCTCCGCCGCGGCGGGTGTTGCCGGGGGCGGGGCTTGCTTCGCGCGTTCCGTTTTCTTCAGGAAAAGAAGGCCGGATTCGGCCTGCGACACCCACGGGCTGTCGGGATGAGCGGCGATGAAATCTTCGTAGCACGCGCGGGCGTCGTCGAACTCTTCGAGCTGTTCGTGGCAACGGGCCTTGCCCATGGCGGCTTGCGCGATGAGAGCGCTGTCGGGGTGTTCGGCCATGAACGCCGCGTAGGCATCGCTGGCGCCGCCGTAATTTTCGAGCGCCTCTTCGCAGGCGGCGATTCCCACTTTGGCGCCTTCGGCGAGCATGTGGGTGGGGTAGGCGGCCAGGAATTGCTGGTAGGCGTTGAGCGCGTCTTCATAGCGGTTGAGCGCGAAAAATTCGGCGGCGGCGGATGCCAGCGCCAGCGGCGCGGTGGAGGCTTTGGGGTCCACCACGGCCATTTGCTGCAGCTCTTCGGGGCTGCGGGCCTGGAACAACGCCTGTACGGCGTCGGATTTCCGGGCGGCCTGATGGTTGCGCCAAATGCTCATGCCCAGCAATGCCACGACGGCAATCGCCAGACCGATTAACGCCGGACGGCCATAGTCGGCCATCCATTGAGATAGTTGTTGGGCTTCCGGGCTTTGCGGCGCGGGAGCGCCGGGGGCATCCTTCGGGGCTGGGGTTTGTTCGGCCATACTTACATCCTTTTTTACTTTCCCAAATCGGGGCGCGATTGTCGCTGGTTATTCCGAAAAACGCAAGTCTGTCGTTGGAGCTGTCGTTGGCGAGCGCGGAGAGGCCGCACGGTTCAGGCTTTCGGCGGCTGCCACTGGCGGGCGAACGTGAAGACCGCTTGATTTTGCTGAATGACCTTTTCCTTGCCGGCGAAGTTGTGGGCGATGGCTTGCGCGTAAAATTCGTCGGGCAGGTCCAGCGCGCCCGTGCCGGCCATCACGCCGAGCATGGCGACATTTGTGGCCCGCGCGTTGCCGCCCTGTTGGGCAATTTCGTGTACCGGCACCGGCAGCGCCCGCACGCCTTCGGGCGCTTCAAACGCGCCGATATCCGCGTTGTAGAGGATGAGGCCGCCGGGTTTCACTTCGCCCGCGAATTTCTCCAGCGAGGGCCGGTTCATGGCCACCAACACGTCCGTTTCCGACACGACCGGCGAGCCGATGGGTTCGCCGGCAATCACCACCGCGCAGTTGGCGGTTCCGCCGCGCTGCTCGGGGCCGTAGGAGGGATACCAAGAGACGAATCGTCCGCTCTGGCAGGCGGCGCGGGTGAGAATCACGCCCATGCTCAAGACTCCCTGGCCGCCGAAGCCGGCCATTTTGACGTTGATGGGGCGGACCGACGGGTCGCGCTGGGCGTCGGGCGCGAGTTCGACATGCAGATTCATCAGGCGGTCCAGCGTTTCCTTGCGGTAGTCGCTGGTGGGGCGCACGATGGGCGTGGCTTCCGCCGTGCGGTCGCAGAACACGCCGAGCGGATATTCCTTTTCCATCTGCTCGGCGACAAAGCGGTCGGATTCCTCCGCCGTCTGCCGCTGGTTGGTCAGGCACGACATCAGGACTTCGACGAAGGTGTAGCCGAGGCCGTCGCGCTGAATTTCCAGCGCCTTGCGGATGGCCTTTCGCGCCTGATGCAGCTTGGCCATGCTGGAGAACGACACGCGGGCGACATATTTCGGCGCCTGCAATTGCCCAATCAATTCGGCCATGTGCAGGGGATAGCCCATGTCGGCGGGGTCGCGGCCGCGGGGACAGGTTTGCGTTTTTTCGCCCACGAGCGTGGTTGGGGCCATTTGGCCGCCGGTCATGCCATACATGGAATTATTGACGAAAAACACGGCGATTTTTTCGCCTCGGTTGGCCGCCTGAATGGTTTCGTTCAGGCCAATGGCCGCCAAGTCACCATCGCCCTGATAGGAAATGACGACGGCATGGTCGCACGCGCGCGACAGGCCGGTGCCGACGGCAGGCGCGCGGCCGTGCGCCACCTGGACGTTGCCGGTGTCAAAATAGTAGTAGGCGAACACCGCGCAACCGACGGGGCTGATGACCACGGTGCGGTCTTGCAGGCCCATGTCGGCCAGCGCTTCGCCAATCAGTTTGTGCAACACGCCGTGCTCACAGCCCGGGCAGTAGTGCGTGGCCGTTTGAGCGGCGCCGCCTTTGCGCGGGAAGGTTTTGTAGAGTCCGCGGGTTTGAATCACTTTTTCCTGCATCGCCGGTTCCATCTTATTTCCCCGCAATCGCCCGGATTTTTTCCAGAATTTGTTTTTGTTCAACCACATGCCCGCCCAGCCGGTTCACCAGATGAACCGGGCAGCGGCATTCCACGGCCAGCTTGATGTCGTCGCGCATCTGGCCGTTGCTCATTTCCACGCTGATTAATTGCTTGCCCCCGCGCGCCACGAATGCGTTCAGCGCCTTTTCGGGGAAGGGGAACAGCGTCTTCGGGCGGAACAGGCCGACGCGGTAGCCGTTTTTGCGGGCCGCATCCACCGCGCCGTGGGAAATGCGCGCGCTGATGCCGTAGGCCACCAGCGCGATGTCGGCGTCTTCCAGGCGATATTCTTCGCTGTCTTGTTCCTCCGCCGCAACCGCCGCATAGCGTTCCTGCAACTTGTTATTGAAGGCCTCCTGCTGCGCGAAATCGAGAAAAATGGAGGTTACGACATTCGGACGCGTCGCCGCCGTGCCATCCACGGCCCACGACTTGTTGACCTTTGGCTCCACGCTGTATTCGGGGAAGCGCAACGGCTCAATCATCTGCCCCAGCACGCCGTCCGCCAAAACGAAGACCACCATGCGCCACTTCTGGGCCAACTCGAAGGCCTTCATGGTGAAATCGCACATTTCCTGCACGCTGGCCGGCGCCAGAACAATGTTGCGATAATTGCCGTGGCCGCCGCCCTTGACCACTTGGTTGTAGTCGCCCTGCTCGGGGCCGATATTGCCCAGTCCCGGCCCCGCGCGCATGATGTCCACCACCACCGCCGGCAGTTGCGCGCCGGACAAGTAGGAGATGCCTTCCTGCTTCAGGCTGATTCCCGGCCCGGAGGAGGCCGTCATGGCGCGCCGCCCGGAGGCCGCCGCGCCATACACCATGTTAATGGCCGCTTCTTCGCTTTCCGCCTGCACCACGCGGCGGCCCGCGCCGGGGAATTTTTTGACCGCTTCCTGCAGGATTTCGCTCGCCGGCGTGATGGGATAGCCGAAATAGCAGTCGCATCCCGCGTAAAGCGCGCCGATGATGACCGCCGTGTTACCTTTGACCAGTTGTGTTGCCATCAGCCCACTCCTGTGGTTGCCGGCGCTTTTTTCCGCTCCGGCACGTGCACGGCAATCGCGTTTGGTTCCGGACATACATAAAAACAGTTGAGACAGCCGATGCAGCCCGCGCCCGCGTATTTGGCATAGGTGTAGCCGCGCGCGTTCAGCTCGGTACCCATCGCAATCACCTTTTTGGGGCAGGCCGAAATGCAGCGCCCGCAGGCCTTGCATTCCAGCGGATTAATCGCCGGGTAGGGCAGCGGCGTGTTGGATTCAGTTTTACTCATTTGACTATTCCAATCAATTTAGGACGGGAGAGTTTACCCCACCTGACGCCGAACTTCAACTGCATTCCCCTGAAAACCGGCGCAGGAATGGGGTTAATCAACGTTTTGGGGGCTCGGATGGCGTGGAGCGTGGCGTGTCTGGGGTGAGCCCCCCCGAAGCATTATTTCGTTTCGACCTGCGCGGGGGGGCGTCTAATTATTGTGCACCGTCAGGATATTTTTCTGGATATTTTTCTAGCCAGATGCCCTGACTTCTGCGATACGTATGGCGGTGTCGAGGTGAGTCGTATGTGGGCTCATTCTTTCCAGTTTGTGCGGCACCAAGTTCATGCCAACCACCCCAGGAGCATGAGCAATGAAAAATCTAAGGAAGCATCAACTTATCGCCGTCGGGAGCAGCATCGCCGTTCTTTATGGCGTGCTCTGCCTTGTTGCCTTTGCGTCGGCTGCTTCCCGCAGCGAAAAGCCCGCGCCCGTTGATGCTGTGCAATATGCCGATTTCATGGAGAACGAGGTCTTGGATATTCAGGATTTGGCGGAGGGCGCGGAAGTCCAGCGCCGGATGTTCAACCGGATTACTCCGCCGGGGCTTTCGTGGATTCAGCCGATGTTTCCGCCGGTTGCGCCGTTTGATGCTGAAAACTTCGACGAGCGGTTTCTGAGTGAACTTTTAGGCGAGGAGAAAAACAGCGTGGCGATTTATCCGCTTTCGCTGATTCAAAACCCCAAGACGCGCGAAACGCTCATTTACAATGCCGAGGGAGAGCTAATCGCGGCCATCCCCGCC
>DBPO01000112.1:0-869 GCA_002304915.1 Verrucomicrobia bacterium UBA1418 | reverse complement strand
CATCCCGCGTGATTCTGCAACTGGGCTTGCTACCCGCTGAAGATGTCGAGCCGTACCTTTATACCGAAAGGCGCATCGAGGAATCTCTTGCGCGCTACAACGCACCACGTTCAGCCAAATCCGGAGGCGCGGCAACGAGAGGATTAGAGGCGGGCGAGTTCGGCATCTGTGGCATTCAGGGAACAACGAACGGCACGATGTTTATCACAGTGACCAACGGCGCGAATGTTGCCGAAGTTTTCGCCTATACCGTTTGGCACACTTCCTCGGTGGTTGTGGCCACGTGGACCAACGAGCAATCCAACGTGGTTACGGACACCAATACGGTATGGCATCAGGTGTCGCCGGCGTTTAACGGGCTGGAAAGCGCGTGGGAATGCCTGACGACCAATCTAGTGCTGACGAATGGCGTTGGCATCTACGAGGACGCGAATATATCCAGCAACGCGCGGATACGCTTTTATGCCGTGGCGAATCGGCAGGATTCCGACGGCGACGGGTTAACTGATGGCATGGAAATCTTTGTTCATCACACCAACCCGCAAAGCATTGATACGGACGGCGACGGCTTGTTGGATGGCTATGACATTCCCGTGTGGATTGGTGATCCTCGCTATACGGCATGGGCGAACAACATTGTTTTTACCAGTTCGGAGGGGTTGCGTATTTTCAAGGGTGAACTGAGCGCCGGAAGCGACCCATTGGCGGATGATACGGACAGCGATGGTTTGCCGGATGGATGGGAAGTGAAAAACGCGCTTGATCCTCTGGATGCCGAGGGGGAGAACGGAGCAGAGGGAGACCCGGATGGAGATGGCTTTGACAACGCCTTGGAACTCGAACTAGGTGCGCCAGCCAACAATTCGGCC
>DBPO01000047.1 GCA_002304915.1 Verrucomicrobia bacterium UBA1418 | reverse complement strand
CGCTTGGTTGTGTCCAGTATTTTTTGCACTTTGTTTTGAAGCAGGCTTGCATCTGGGGCATGGCTGGCTGTTTTTCTGTTTTTCGGCTGGGGTGACCCATCTACTGGTGGAATTATCCGTTGTTGCGACGGCGGGTTCCATCTTGCATCGGGGTGGGGGATGGGGGATACTGGCCGTCAGACAGGATATTTTGGAGCCTTATGCGTATTTTAATCATTGGGGGCGGCCAGGCCGGCGCCCACCTAGCTGAAAAATTTTGCGAGGACGACCACGATGTGGTCGTGATTGACACGCAGCCAGACGCTTTGGCGGCGCTGGATGCGCGTTTGGATTTGATGACGGTGGTTGGCGACGGCGCGGACCCGGCGATTTTGGAAAAGGCCGATGTTGAGCGGGCGGATTTGGTGGTGGCGGTGGCTGATAGGGACGACACCAACATTCTGGCTTGCATTTTCGCGCGGATACGCGGGGTGGAGCGCACGGTGGCGCGGGTGTCGTCGTCGTCTTATTCGACCAGTCGGCACATTGATTTCAAGAAGCTGGGCGTGGATTTGCTGGTGAACCAGTATGATGAATACGCGCGCGACCTATATAACGTTTTGCGGTTGCCGGGGTCCATTGAGGTTGCGGATTTGCTGGATGAGCGGGTGATGGTGGTGGGGATGCCGATTCACATGGACAGCCCCTTGCTGGGTCATTCGCTAAAGCGGTTTGTGAGGCAGGAATGGCTGCAAAAAATCCGCTTTGTGGCGGTGGTGCGCGGGGGGGCGGTCATGACGCCCCACGGGGACACATCGTTTTTGGTGGGCGACGCGGTTTATTTTGCGGGGGAGCCGGATGCGGTGGGCGACTTCATGGCCTGGGCGTGGCCGGAACACAAGCGCTTTGAGCGCGTGGTGATTGCGGGGGGCGGCGAGCTGGGGTTGCAACTGGCGCGAATGCTGGAGCATACGCGGATGCAGATTGTGCTGATTGAGCAGGATGACAAGCGGGCGGAGCTGTGCTCCGAGGTGTTGAACCGGACGCTGGTGATTAAGGGGGATGCGCTGGACCGGCAAACGCTGGCGGGCATTGGCGAGGCGGAGGACATGGCTTATGTGGCGGCGACGGGCAGCGATGAACACAACATCATTGGCTGTCTGGTGGCGGAGAAATTTGGCGCGCGGTTCACGGCGGCGCAGGTGGGCAAGGCGGAATATATCGGCATTGTGAATCAGTTGCGCTTGCTGGACCGCATTGTGGACCCGCATTTGGCGATGATTAATTCCATTTTGCATTTTGTGCGCGGCAAGGATGTTCAGGCGGCGGCGATTCTGGCGCAGTTGCCCGGCGAATTGATTGAAGTCAAGTTGTCGGCGAAGCACAAATGGGCGGGCAAGGCCATCAAGGACATGAAGGTGCCGGAGGGTGTTATCATTGTCACGGCGTTGCGCGGCGGCAAGGTGTTGACGGCTACCGGGGATTTGGTTCTGATGGCGAATGATCATATTGTTGTTTATTGCCTGCCGGAAACATTGGACAAAATGAGTTCTTTTTTTACGGCGTAATTCGCAGCCATGAACTGGAAGCCGGTATTTCATGTTATTGCCTGGTTGCTGGGCGTGGTGGCTTTGCTGATGGCGGTCTGCGGGCTGGTTTCGTGGCTGCTGGGGGAGGCGGCAACGGCCTGGCGGTCGCTGCTGGTGGCGGGCGGGGGCACGGGTGTGGTGGCCGTGGCGCTGTGGGTGGCGACGCGCAATCGCCACGAGTTGTCACGCCGGGACGGCCTGGGGGTGGTGGCGTTTGGCTGGTTGCTGGCGGGGGTGGCGGGGGCGGCGCCGTTTGTGCTTTCGGGCGTGATTGCATCGCCGGTGGCGGCTCTGTTTGAGTCCGTTTCCGGGCTGACGACGACGGGCGCCACTGTTATTCCGGTGCTGGAGGATGTGCCCCGAGGTCTGCTGTTGTGGCGGGCCATCACGCACCTGCTAGGCGGTATGGGGGTGTTGGTTTTGGTGGTGGCGATTTTGCCGTTCGCGGGGGCTGGCGGCATGCAGCTTTATCGCGCGGAAATGCCGGGGCCATCCAAAGACCGGATTGAGCCGCGCATGGCGGCCACCGCCAAAATTCTCTGGGGTGTTTATATGATTTTGACCGTTCTGCTCATTGGCTTGTTGCGCCTGGGCGGGATGAATTGGTTTGACTCGGTTTGCCATTCGTTTTCCACGATATCAACGGGCGGTTTTTCCACGCGCACCGCGAGCATTGCGGCCTTTCATAGCGGATATATCGAAGCGGTGCTGACGATTTTCATGCTGTTGGGCGGGATGAACTTCGCGTTGCATTTCCGGGTGTTGCGCGGCGATTGGCTGGCGTGGTGGCGGGATTCGGAAGTTCGGTTTTTCATCGGCGTCTTTTTGCTGTGCGCGTTGATTGGAACATGGGTGTTGCATGGCGCGCCGGGGGGCGTCGGCGCGGGCTGGGGGACGCCTTTTCGGGATGCCGCGTTCACTTGCGCGAGTATCATGACCACCACCGGTTTTTGCACGGCCGATTATGGCGCATGGCCGCTGGTGTTGCATCCCATGTTGATTTTGCTGATGCTGATGGGCGGATGTGCCGGTTCGACGACGGGTGCGCTGAAGGTGAGCCGCATTCAGGTGATGGGCAAGGCCCTTGCGCGTGAAATTCGCCTGTTCATGCAGCCGCAGGCGGTCATTCGCGTCAAGCTGGGCAAAAAGTTCATCGAGGATGATTTGCTCCGCTCCATTTTGGGTTTCATCCTGCTGTATGTGCTCGTGATGCTGGTCGGCATGTTTGCGCTGATACCGTTTGTGCCGGACATGGCCACGGCTGGCTCGGCGGCCATTGCCTGCATGGGCAACGTCGGGCCGGGTTTTGGCGGCGTGGGCCCCACGGGCAACTATGCGGCCATTCCGGGCGGCGGACAGGTGATTTTGACCGGGCTCATGCTGGCCGGACGTCTGGAATTGTACACGCTGCTGGCCATCTTCATGCCGGCGTTTTGGAGAAAATGACCGCGCGCGCGCCATGGTTTCCCGGGTTGTCGGCGGATGCGCGCCTGGCGGATGCGGAGCTGCGCCTGACGCTGGCGATTGGTCTGCTGCCACTGGGGATTGCGCTGTTGCTCATGGCGGCGGGCCTACCGGATTGGCCGAGTCCGGGCTTGTGGGCGGGGTTGGGGCTTACGCTGGCCGGCATGGGGGTGTTGGCGCTGCGTTGGAAGCGTTCGCGGGGGCGCTATCTGCGCGGATATTCCACCACGCATTTTTTGATTCGCTATCTGTTCGTGATTCTCGGCCCGATCCTGCTTTGGCTGGTTTTCGGCGAGTGGGTGATTGAGCTGGCCGGGATATGGCCGCCGCTGATGCTGGCGCTGCTGCTGGCGCTGTATCCGGTGGGCCGTATTTTGCGCGAGCGTTCGGGGCCGAACGCGCAGGCCGCGCCTTATGCCACGACCGCCTATTTCATCTGTCGGCAAACGCAAATGGTTTTGCTGGTGTTCAGTCTCGTGGGCTTGATTTCCGGGGCGGTTGTGGACGCCAACGAGGGGTATCCGACGGACCCCACCGCGCTTTTGCTGGCGCTGTGGGTGTTGGCTTGCATGGCGCTTTTGGCGGGGGTGGTGGTGAGCGCCGCGCAGTGGAGCCAATTATTCCGCCGGACCGGCCCGCCCCAGCCGCTGGATGATTTGCCGCCGCCGACCGCCGCCGATGCCGCGCCGCCGCAACGGTATGGCTCGGAAAACTTTTGAATCCTTTTGGGCGCGCTTGGGCGAGGGGAGCGCGCGTTTCGCGGAAAACCATTGAAGCGGGCCGTGGGGTGGAATAGGATGCGAGCCATGAAAAAGAAAGGGCGAATCTGGAGAGTCTTTGTCGTCGCGTTGTGCCTTGGGAGCGTCGCTCCGGCTTGGGCGACAGGCGATGCAGAGGCGCTCCGGCTGATGGAGCAGGTTCGGCATTCTCTGCCGGACGTGCCGCTCTCGCTGGATGCTTCTTTACGGCTTTTGGACAGCTCCGGGCGGCCGCTGAAAACGGTGAGCGCGGAAGCCCAGTTGACGCGCACGGACGACGGGCGCGTGGCGCGCTATCGGATTTTGGATGCGTTTGGCTCTGTTCGCGACGAAATGAGCATCACGCTGGGCGGGGCGCAGGCGGACTTTTCATACGCCACGGGCGATCCGCCGGAATCCGCGCCGCTGCCGGATTTGTTTGCGTCCATTGCTGGCACCGGCGTGAGCTGGATGGAGTTGAGTTTTTCTTTTTTCTGGTGGGAGCATCCGCGCATTATTGGCTCGGAAAAGGTGGCGAATCGTTGGGAATGCCAGATTATCGCTCTGGACTGTCCGCCGGAATATGAAAGCGGCTGGTCGGAGGTGCGGCTATGGGTGGCGCCGGCTTATGGCGCGGTGGTGCGCGGCGAAGCCTGGCGCGACGGGCGAGCCATCAAGCGGTTTGAAGTTCTCGCGGTGCGCAAGTTGCGGCAAGTGTATATGATTGGCGACATGGAAATCCGCGACTTCGAGAACGGCACGCGCTCCCGCCTGAAGGTGGGGCGTTTGGAGATGATTTCGCCGGATTACACGCCGGAGCAATTGCAGGAGCTTTACGCCCCGGTGGTGTGGTGAGGGCATGAGCCGGTTGCCGGATGATGTGCTGGACGGGATAGAGACGCCATCCGCGCCGCGCGTTTGGAAAATCTCTGAATTAACGCGCCAGATTAAGGGCGTGTTGGAGGGCTCCTTCGGCAGCGTATGGGTGGAAGGGGAAATTTCCAACTTGCGGCGGCCCTCGTCGGGGCATGTGTATTTCACGTTGAAGGATGAGGCCTGCCAGTTGCGCGCCGTGATGTTCCGGGGCTCATTTTCCACGGTGAAATTTCCCGTGGAGAATGGCCAAAAGGTGCGCGGGTTCGGGCAAATCACCGTTTATGAAACGCTGGGCGAGTATCAGATTTCCTTGCGCAAGCTGGAGCTGGCGGGCGTCGGCGAATTGATGCAGCGTCTGGAGGCGCTCAAGAAAAAATTGGCGGCGGAAGGGCTGTTTGATGCCGACCGCAAGCGGCCTTTGCCGGCGCTGCCGCAGCATGTCGGCGTGGTGACTTCCCCGACGGGGGCGGCCATCCGCGATATTTTGCAGGTGCTGGATCGGCGCTATGCCAATTTGCATGTGGTGATTGCGCCCGTGCGGGTGCAGGGCGCGGGCGCCGCCGAAGAAATTGCCGCGGCGATTGACGAGATGAATCAGCGCGGGGGCGTGGATGTGCTTATCGTGGGCCGGGGCGGGGGCAGTTTGGAGGATTTGTGGTGTTTCAACGAGGAAATCGTTGTGCGTGCGATTGCGCGTTCCGCCATTCCCGTGATTTCCGCCGTGGGGCACGAAATTGACTGGACGCTATCCGACTTTGTTGCGGATGTGCGCGCGCCCACCCCGAGCGCGGCCGCCGAAATGGTGGTGCAGGGAAAAGCGGAATTGGAGAGAAAAATTGCCGATTTGCGCCGGCGGCTGGTGATGGGGGCGCATGCCGCAACGCTGGGGTGGCGTAATCGGCTGGACCGCGCGGCTCGAATCCCCGGACTGCGCACGCCGTTGCAAGTGGTGGAGCAGGCGCAACAGCGGGTGGATTTTCTGGCGGTACGGCTTCAAAATGCGCTGGCCGGGTTGCCGCAACTGGTGCGCCAGCGCACGATGGCCGCCGCTCAGCGCATGGAACGCGCCACGCGTTTGCAAATCGCGGATGCCCGGCAGACGCTCAAGCATTGCGAAGCACAATTGCGCCTGCTGAATCCCAAGGGCGTGCTGGCACGTGGCTACAGCTTGACCCGTTTGAGCGACGGACGAATTTTACGGACGGCGGCGGAGGCCCCGCCCGGAACCCAACTGGAAACGGAATTGGCCGATGGCACGGTGTTGTCCACCGTGGAAGCGGCGGAAGGAGACCAACATGGCGGAAAAAACCGAAAAGACCCCGAGTTTCGAGAAATCGCTGGAGCGCTTGGAGAAAATCGCCGAGGAGATGGAAAGCGGCAAACTGGGCCTCGAAAAGATGGTGGCGGCCTTCGAGGAGGGCCAGAAACTGGTCAAACTTTGCTCTTCGAAATTGAATGAGGTAGAGAAGAAAATTGAGCTGTTGGTCAAGAAGGCCGACGGCAGCACGGACACGGAACCTTTCGCGGCGGAATAGCGCATTGCGCGCGGCGTCCGCGCGGCGGTTGAAGGCATGAAAGATTGCCTTCCCCGAACGGATGCTTTATCGTGTCCGCTTCATGTATCCCAAACGCTCCAACGGCTGGCTTTTTTGCCTGGTTTTCTGCCTGCTGCTGGCGGTCACGGGTTCAGCCCTGGCGCAGGTGCGAACCCTCAAGGCGGAAGTACACCGCGGCCGCCGCTACGTGGCTCTGAAAGACCTGGCGAACATGTACGGTTTGCCGCTCACCGCGCCCGGCGGCAAAAATTTGTTCATCACCGGCAAATACACCCATTTGCAATTCGCCGGCGACAGCCGCACGGCCGTGGTCAATGGCAGCCGCGTGTGGCTGCATGCGCCGGTCACGCTGATTCGGGGCCGCTGGATGCTCAGCGATGCGGATGCGCAATTTGTGATAGACCCGCTTGTGCGCCCCTCCGCGTATCTTGGCGCGCGGGGAACCCGCACGGTGGTATTGGATGCCGGCCACGGCGGCAAAGACCCGGGTGCGATTGGCCGCAGTGGAATACAGGAAAAGGACCTGGCGCTTGATATTGCCTTGCGCGTCAAGGCGCAGCTTGCAGCCGCCGGTGTGCGCGTCGTCATGACGCGCGATACGGATCGGTTCTGGGAGCTGACCGACCGACCCTTTCTGGCGGCGCGCGGCGGCGGGGATGTATTCATCAGCATTCACATGAATTCCACGAGTTCCCGCTCGGTGCAAGGCATTGAAACCTATGTGACGCCAGCGGAGCATTATCCGCCCACGGCGGAATCCAAATTGACCGGCAAATATCCGGCCGTGCCCAACAATCAATTCAACCACTCCAACACGGTGTTGGGGAACCAGTTGCAGCGGTCCATGGTGAATATCACGCGGGCGGAAGACCGTGGTCTGAAGCGGGCGCGGTTTGTTGTTCTGCGCAACTCCGCAATGCCCGCGGCCTTGATTGAATGCGGTTTCCTGTCCAACGCTCAGGATGAGCAACGGTTGTCCACGCCGTCTTATCGCCAGACGCTGGCGCAGGGGATTGCCCAGGGCATCTTGGGCTATTTTGCGACTGTCAATCGCGCGAAGGTGGAGCTGGGCGCGCCGCTCATTCAAAAGCCGGCTGATGTGCCTGCGCCGGCGGTTGCTCGCGCGCCAGTTGCTCCGGCCCCAGCGCCGACGCCAGCGCCGACGCCGGCGCCCACTCCGGCGCCAGTTCCGGCGCAACCAGTCACTCCGGCTCCCGTGGTTTCCGTGGCGTCGGTTGTGCCGTCGCCGGTTGCGGCTGTTCCGACGCCCGTGGTGGAGGCACCGCCGCCCGCGCCCGCCGTTGCGCCCGTTGTTGCGTCGCCCGCGCCGCAATCGCCGCCGCCCGCCGCGCCAAGTCCGCCGCCGGAAGTGGCTGTTGCCGCGCCGCCCAAATTGCCGACGCCTCCGCCACCGGCGCGTCCCAAACAAGCCATTGCGCCGCCCCCCTCCAAGTTGTTAAATCCCAATTTGGCTACCCGACCACCCTAAATTCGGGAAGGATGCTGACATGAAACCGAAAAGCATGAATTTTCTGAAGCGCCTGATGGGCGCTGTTTCGCCCTCCGGCTATGAGCAAGATGCCGTTCGCATCTTTCGCGAAGAAGCCGCGCAATTTGCCGGCGATATTCGCACCGATGTTCACGGCAACACGGCGATTGTCCTGAATCCCGGCGGCTCGCCGCGCGTGATGCTGGCCGGGCACTATGACGAAATCGGGTTCATCGTGACGCTGATTGATGCCAAGGGGTTTCTGTGGGTGGCCCCCATCGGCGGCTGGGACCCGCAGATTCCGCAAGGTCAGCGCGTGACCATTCGGACGGCCCAAGGGCTTGTGCCGGGCGTCATTGGCAAAGTGCCCATTCATGTGCAAAAGCCCGACGACCGCAACAAAGTTACGCCGTTGAGCGATTTGTGGGTGGACATTGGCGCGAAAAACAAGGCGGAGGCCGAGAAGATGGTGTCGGTTGGCGACCCCATGGTGCTGGATCAGGGCGTAATGGAGTTGCCCAACGGCCGGCTGGTGGGGCGGGCGTTTGACGACCGCGCGGGGGCGTTTGTGGTGCTGGAAACGGCGCGCGCGCTGGCGCGGCTGTCTTTTGCGGCCGAAGTCCACGCCGTCGGCACGGTTCAGGAAGAAATCGGCAGTCGCGGCGCGACCACGTCCGCTTTTGGCATCGCGCCGGATGTCGGCATTGCCATTGATGTCACCCACGCCACGGACCATCCCATGATGGATGCCGCCGAAAAACGCGAAGGGCGGGTCACGCTGGGCGGCGGGCCGGTTTTGGCGCGCGGCGCGAACATCAATCCCGTTTTATACGACCACTTGCGCAAGACGGCCACCCGCAAGAAAATTCCGGTGCAAGTGGTCGCGGACGGCCGCGCCACGCCGACCGATGCCGACCCCATTCAAATCACGCGCGCCGGTGTCGCGGCGGCTCTGGTCAGCATTCCCTTGCGCTACATGCACACGCCCGTGGAAATTATTGCCGTCAAGGATTTGGATGCGACCGTGGACCTGCTGGCGGCGGCGATTGCCGCCATGAAGCCCGGCCAAAACTGGATTCCATTTTGAAACGCGGAGGAGGAATAAAAGCCATGATTAAAGTAAAAGTTGTCGGTTGCGGAGGCTATGGCGGGGTGGGGATTGTGGAATTGCTCTTGCGTCACCCGCAGGCCGAAATTCAAACGCTGGTGGCCGCCACGGAAACCGGCATGCCCATGAGCGATTTATATCCGCACCTCAAGGGCTTTTGCGATTTGCCCATTTACACGCCCGACGATCCCGCCGCGCAGGAGCCCGCGGATGTGGTTTTCTTCTCCACGCCGGATGGCGTCGGCATGGTGCAGGCTCCCGCCGAACTCGCCAAGGGCGCGCGTGTCATTGATTACTCCGGCGACTTCCGCTTCAACAGCGCCGACGATTACGCCGAATATGCTCGCCGCATCGGGCGCGACCCCGTTCACAAAGCGCCCGAACTGCTGCCGAAAACGGTGTATGGCCTGCCCGAATTGAACCGCGGCGCCTATGCCGCCGACCAGCGCTTGGTCGGCAATCCGGGCTGTTTCGCCATGAGCTGCCTGATGGGGCTGGCCCCCGCCGTTGCCGCCAAACTGGTGACTTTCGACAGCTTGATTTGCGACTGCAAAACCGGCGTTTCCGGCGCTGGGAAAAAAGCCACGCCCATTCATCATTTTCCCGCGCGCTACGAAAACATGCAGGCCTATCGCCTCAGCGGGCATCAGCACGTCATGGAAGTCGAGCGCATGCTTGGGGCCATCGCCGGCGAAGCCGTGCCGGTGACATTCACCGCTCAGGTCGTACCCGTTTGCCGCGGCATCCTCAGCACCCTCTACGGCACCCTTCGCGACGGCATTCATTTGGCCGATGTGCAGGCCGCCTATCAGGACTATCACCGTGCCAATTCGTTTGTCCGCCTCTACGACTCCAAAGCCGCCATCGGCACCGCCCATGTGCGCGGCACGAATTACTGCAACCTCACGATTGATGTGGACGAACGCACCCGCCGCCTGCGCGTGGTGGCCCACATTGACAACCTGATGAAAGGCCAGGCCAGCAACGCCCTGCAGAACATGAACATCATCTGCGGCCTGCCCGAAGACACCGGCCTTCATTTCCCCGGCGCTTATCCCTAAATCCCCAACCCGGAAAGGTTGAACGCGCCGGCCAACCGATGTAAAAAGAAAGCGAACCGCACAGGAGACAGAGCATGAAAACGTGGGCAATGGTTTTTGGGGTGATTTCGTTGACGGCGGCGGTGGCGTGGGCGGCGGGACCGCAAGTCACCATTTATAACAACGGCTTCGCCACCGTCAAAGAAGAGCGCACGCTGGAGTTGCAGGAAGGCGTTTGCGAAGTGCGCGTGAGCGACATGTCGCGCCAGTTGGAGCCCGACTCCGTCATGCTCCGCGAGCTGTCCCCGAAACCGTTTGGCCTCCAGATTCTGGAGCAAAGCTTCGTGAACGATCCGCTCACCGAAGGCCTCCTGCTATACCAGTTGGAAGGCCAAAACGTGCGCTTCGAGGAGACTCGCCCGGATGGCACCGTCAAGGAACACACCGGCAAACTGATTCGCAGCGGCTATATTCCCGGCGGCGGAGCCGAGCAGCCCATTGTGGAAATGGACGGCGTCGTTCGCTTCAGCCTGCCGGGGCGGCCCACCTTTGAAGGCATAGACCCGAACGCGTTCCTCAAGCCCGCGCTGGTTTGGCAACTTGCCACGCAAAAGACGGGCGCTTGCCCCATCGAAGTGGCCTACATCACGGAAGGCATGAGCTGGGAAGCCACCTATAACCTCGTCATGCCCGCGGAAGGCGACGACACCTTTGACCTCTCCGGTTGGATTTCGCTGAACAACAAAACCGGAAAGGATTTCGAGGATGCCTCCGTCAAACTGATTGCCGGCGACGTGCAAAAAGTGCGGCGGGAAGTAATGGGGTATGACCGCGTGTCCGGCATGCGCCTCAGGTCGGCAATGGCCCCTGCCGAGATGCCGTCGGAACGGGCATTTGACGAATTCCATCTTTATACGCTGCCGCGTGAGGTTCAGATTCGGAACAACGAACTTAAGCAAGTTGAATTTCTGCGCGCGTCCGGCGTCAAGGGCCAGCGCTATTACGTTTATAATCCGCTCATCCATTGGGCCTATCAGGGCGGCGTCAACTACGACCCCGACTTTGGCATCACCGACAGCAAAAAAGTCGGCGTGCGCATTGAAATATCCAACAGCGAAACGAACGCCCTCGGCGTTCCGCTGCCCAAGGGCCGGATGCGCCTCTATCGCACGGATGTGGACGGCCGCCGCGAATTCACCGGCGAAAATCAAATAGACCACCTGCCGAAAAACGAATGCCTGAAGCTGGAAATGGGCAACGCCTTCGATTTGGTCGGCGAGCGCAAGCGCGTGGACTTCTACGTGGACGGCACCGGCAAGCGCATGACGGAAACCTTTGAGATAAAACTCCGCAACCGCAAGGAAACCGCCGATGTGGAAATACGCGTCATTGAGCCGCTGATTCGCGCCGCCAACTGGCGCATTATAAACCCCAGCCTGGCCTACACGAAAGTGGATTCCCACACCGTTGAGTTTCGCGTGTCTGTTCCCGCCGACGAGGAAGCCATTCTGACCTACACCGTCAACTACTGGTGGTAACTCGCGCCGGGTGGCGGGGGTGGGCGGGTGGTGATGGGTGGGGCGGGAGCTGCACCACGTCCTGCGGACGGCG
>DBPO01000069.1 GCA_002304915.1 Verrucomicrobia bacterium UBA1418 | reverse complement strand
CCATAAACGCCCCATAACCCGGCCCCACCCGGCCGTAACCCCTAAACGCCGCCCTCACTCGGCCACCTAACGCGCGACAAACGCCCCATAACCCGCCCGCTCATAAACTTCCCAAATCCGCCCCAAAACACATATTTCATTTTTATTATATCTGGATATTGACATATGTGGATTGTGAGATACATTATGAGGGCATGAAAACAAAAAAATGTGCAAAACGTCAGGACTTGTCCATTAAAGAATTAGCCCGAATGGCCGTGATTTTACGACTGCTGGCCCACCCCTACCGGTTGAAAATCGTGGATATTCTGGAGGCCGAGAAGGAACTCCCCGTTCACGACTTGGTAACCCGCCTGAAGCTGCCCCAAGCCGCGGTTTCCGGCCACCTCAGGAAAATGTCGCGGGCCAACCTCTTGATGTCCAAGCGACGCGGCAAGGAAGTCTGGTACTCCATCTGCGACCGCCGCTCCCTGACCATTTTAGACTGCATACGCAAGAAAGGCGACCCGAAATGAAAAACAAACAACAGTGGATGTTGAGCGCGCTGGCCGTTGGCCTTGCGCTGGCGTGTTCCGCGTCGGCCGCCACGCTGGATGAAGCGGTGGCCATGGCTTTGGAAAACTCCCCCACCCTGCAGGCGGCGGAAAGCCGCATTGAGTCCGCGCAGGCCATGCTGCGGCAGGCGAAATCCTATTACTACCCCTCCATCGGCCTGGCCGCCAATTACAGCGTCAGCGACAACCCGGCCCAAGCCTTCATGATGACCCTCAATCAGGGCAAGCTGAACATGATGGCCCCCGGCTTTAACCCGAATGAAGCCGATGACACCGACAATTTCCGGGGCTCCTTGACGGCTCAGTGGCGGCTCTTTGATTTGCAGCGAGACGCCGGCCGCCGGATGGCTCAATACGGCACGGAACTCAGCGCGGAAGCCTTCGCCGCCGCCCGCAACCAGTTGGTTTATGAAATCACGCAAGGCTTTTACGGCGTCTTGCAAGCCCAGGCGTTCGCAAAGGTGCAGGAAGAAGCGGTCGCCAGCATCGAAGAAAGCCTGCGCATCGCCAAAGAGCGCTTTGAGGCCGGCGGCGCCGTGAAGACGGATGTGCTGAATCTGGAAACTCAACTGGCCCAGGCCAACGAAGACCTCATCAAGGCCCGCAACGGCGCGCAATTGGCGCTGGCGGCGCTGAATGCGGCCATCGGCGACGATTTCATCACCGCTGAAAACATCGTCGCGCCCGACCCGGCCGTGCTGAGCAATCCCCCGCCCGTGTGCAAAGACCCCGAAGGCTTCCTGAAGCGCCCCGAAATGCGCGCCGCCACCCTGTTGCGCCGCATCAAGGAGCATGATGTCCGCAAGGCCAGGGGCGGCTATGCTCCCACCATCAGCGCTTTTGGCTCCGTGGACGCCGATAGCGGCAACGCGCGCGATTTTGAACAGAGCTATGTCGCCGGTGTGATGGCCGAAATCAACATCTTTGACGGCGTCCGCACCCGCGCGGCGGTTCAAGCCGCCCAAGCCGATTGGAAGGCGGCGCAAGCCGACGAAAACAAGGCGCGCCTCAATCTGCGTCTGGATTTGCGCCAGGCCTTTCTGCGCTCTCAGGAAACGTGGGAGCGCCTGGAAGTGACCCGCAAAAGCCTCGAAACCGCCGAAGAAGCCCGCCGCATCGTGCAGGAGCAATATGAGCAAGGCGCGGCGGATATCGCCATTTTGCTGCAAACTCAAGTCGGCGTCACCGCCATGCAAACCCGCCATGCGGCCGCGCAGTATGATTTCCTCACCGCTCTCGCCAATCTGCAACGAGCCAAAGGGGAATTCGGAGAAGTCGCCGGCAACCCGTAATCAAAAAACACGAGCCCACGCAAATTTCAAAACCTAGGGAGAATCGAACATGAAAAAAACATCCGCATTGAAAAAGTTCCTCAAACCCGTTCTCGGCATTCTCGGTCTGGCCATTGTGATTGTCTGGTCCGGTGGATTTCTCAACAAGCGCGTCAAGCCGTCCAAGGTGGACTTCCAACCCGGCATCCCGCTGCCCGAAGACGCGGGAACCGTTGCCGTTCAGCCGGAAACCGCCCCCGTCTGGGTGGAAGTCATCGGCACGACCGCATCCGAGGAAAAAATCAATCTGACCTCCCGCATCCCGGCATACGTGGCGGAAGTGTTCGTTTCGGCGGGCGATACGGTCAAAAAAGGCCAAAAACTCATCACGCTGGACGACCGCGATATTCGCCAGCAATTGGCGGCGGCGGAAGCCCAGTTGAATCAAGCCACAACCGAATACGAGCGCGCCAAGCAGCTTTTTGAAAAAGAAGCCACCACGCAACAGGCGCTGACCGCCGCGGAATCCATGTTCGCCACGGCAAAGGCGCAGGTCGAGCAGGTCAAAGTCATGCTGACCTACGCGCAAATTGAATCGCCCATTGACGGCGTCGTAACGGACAGGCGCGTGGAAAGCGGCGACTTGGCCAATCCGGGCATGCCCCTGCTCTCCGTCTATGACCCGCTGCGCATGCGGCTGGAAGCCCCGGTTCCCGTTCGCCTGCTGGACCGCCTCGCGTTGAATCAGGATGTCCAGGTGTCGCTGGAACGCCCCGCCCAGACCATCCGCGGCCAGGTGTCGGAAATTGTCAGCGAAGTGGACAGCCAAAGCCGCACCCAGCTCGTCAAAGTGCATCTGGACCGCGCCGAAGGCGATATTCTCCCCGGCGCCTTCGGGCGTCTGTGGGTGGCGGCCGAACCGCGCGAATCCATTTTTGTGCCCGCTTCCGCCATTATTCAAATGGGCCAGTTGACGTTTGTGCAGGTGGCCCGGGATGGCCGCGCCATTCGCCGAACGGTCAAGACAGGACCGGCCCGCGAAGGCCGCGTGGAAATCCTGTCCGGCCTGCAAGCGGGCGACAACCTGTGCGTCACGCCTATCTGGGAGGACTGAATCCATGGAAGACCGTAAACATTCTTTTACCTCTGGCATCCTTCAGGCCTTTCTGAGGGGGAATCTCTCGATTCTGCTGATTCTGATTAGCCTGGCGGCGGGGGCGGCGGCCCTCCTCATCACGCCGCGCGAAGAAGAACCGCAGATTGTCGTGCCGCTCGCCGATGTCATGATTATGATGCCCGGCAGCTCCGCCGCCGAAGTGGAACAACTGGCCTCCTCGCGTCTGGAAAAAATGCTCTATCAAATTGATGGCGTCGAACACGTCTATTCCATGTCGCGCCCCGGCATGGCCGTGGTGACCGTCCGCTTCTTTGTCGGCGAGGACCGCGAAGACAGCCTCATTAAGGTCTACAATAAAATCTTTCAGAACATTGACCAAACCACGCCGGGCATCGCCGGCTGGGTCGTCAAACCCATCGAAATTGACGATGTGCCCATCGTCAATGTGACCCTGCACAGCGAAACGGCCAATTCGCATGAATTGTACCGAATCGCCGAAGAAGTCGCCCAAAAACTGCAATCCATTCCCGACAGCGCGAAAATCACCATTCACGGCGGGCAAAAACGCGTGGTGCAAGTCTATCTGGACACCGAGCGCCTCGCCGCCTACGGGCTTTCGCCCATGGAAATCGCCGGCGCGCTGAAAGTTTCCAACGCCCAAATGGAAAGCGGCACATTTGAGCAGGCCAATCGGACCATTGTCGTGGAAACCGGCCCGTTCCTCCAACATGTGGAGGACGTGCGCAGCCTGATGGTGGGCGTGTATCAAAACCGCCCGGTCTATCTGCGGGATGTCGCGGCCATTCAGGATGGCTCCGACGAGTTGACGAGCTATAGCCGCTTTGGCATGGGACCCGCCTCCGGCGAAGATGCCGGCCAGCTTCACACCGCTGTCACCATTGCCTTGGCCAAGAAAAAAGGCAGCAACGCCGTCAAAGTCGCCCGCGAAGCCGACCGCCTGATGAAGGAACTGAAAAGCTCCCTCATCCCGGAAGACGTTGCCGCCACCATTACCCGCGACTACGGAGCAACCGCCAACGAAAAGGTCAATGACCTCGTGATGAATCTGGCAATGGGCATTCTCACCGTGATTGCCCTCATTGCCCTTTCGATGAGCTGGCGCGAAGGCATGATTGTCGCCCTCGCCATTCCCATCACCTACTCGCTGACCCTGCTGTTCAACTACTTGCTGGGCTACACCATCAATCGCGTGACCCTGTTTGCGCTGATTCTGGCGCTGGGCTTGCTGGTGGATAATCCCATCGTGGGCGTCGAAAACATCTCTCGCTTCCTCTCCATGAAAAAATATCCCCGCCTGCGCGCGGTCTCGATGGCCATGGAGGAAGTCATGCCCCCCATCCTGCTGGCCACGCTCTCCATTGTCGTGTCCTTCATCCCGATGTTCTTCATCACCGGCATGATGGGCCCCTACATGGCGCCCATGGCCATCAACGTGCCGCTGACCATGCTCTCTTCACTGCTGGTCGCCCTGGCCATCACGCCGTGGCTCGCCAGCAAATTGCTGAAGGAGTCTCCTGCCGAAGCCGCGGCCTACGACGTGACCACCACCGGAACCTATCGGGTGTATCACCGCCTGATGTCGCCGCTGGTCTCCTCGCGCGGGCGCAGCATCCTGCTGTTGCTGGGGGTCGTCCTGCTGTTTGGCTTCTCCGTCTTCCTGGCCGCCTCCGGGCGCGTGCCCCTCAAGATGCTGCCATTTGACAACAAGAATGAAATGCAAATTGTGGTGGATATGCCCGCCGACGCCACACTGGAAGCAACCGATGCCGTCGTGCGCGAGATTGAGGACTACCTTCAAACCGTGCCCGAGGTCGTCAACTTTGTCTCCAGCGTCGGCGAAAATTCCCCCATGGACTTCAACGGCCTCGTCCGGCACTACTATTTGCGCCAAGGCGCCAACATGGCCGATGTGCGCATCAATCTGCTCCCCCGCCAAGAGCGCCAGATGAGCAGCCACGCCATCGCCCTGCGCCTGCGCAACGATATTGAAGCCATCGCCGCCCGCAACCGCGCCAAGCTCAAAATTATCGAAGTGCCCCCCGGCCCGCCCGTCCTCTCCACCGTCGTGGCCGAAATCTACGGACGCCCCGATCAGCCCTACAGCGAATTAATCGCCGCCGCCCAAGCCCTTCAAGAGCGCATGGCGGAAGAGCAGGGCGTCGTGGACATGGACGACTCCGCCGAAGAATACCAGCAAAAGCTGTTCTTCCGCGTGGACCGCGAGAAAGCCGGCCTCAACGGCATTTCCACCGAAGATGTGGCCCAAACGCTGCGGATCGCCCTCAGCGGAATGCCCGCCGGCGTCGTACACGCACCCCACGAGCGCAACGAACTGCCCATCATGTTGCGCCTGCCGCGCGAAAAACGCTCCGACCCCGAGCGCCTCAAAACCATCATGGTCAAAGGCCGCATGGGCAACAGCGTCGCGCTGGGCGAGCTGGGCAAATTTGAAGACCAGGAGGTCGAACCGACCATCCATCATAAAGATATGGAGCGCGTGGTGTATGTCACCGCCGAAATGGCCGGCCGCGGCCCCGCCTACGCCGTCCTGAGCCTTCAGGCCGACCTGAAAAAAGACCCGCTCCCCGACGGCATCCGCGCCGTGTGGACCGGCGAAGGCGAATGGAAAATCACGGTGGATGTGTTCCGCGACCTGGGCATCGCGTTCTCCGCGGCCCTGCTCGCCATCTATGTGCTGCTGGTGTACGAAACCGGCTCCTACCTGCTCCCCATCGTCATCATGCTGTCCATCCCGCTGACCATGATTGGCATCATGCCGGGCTTCTGGCTGCTGAATGTTCTGGGCGGCCAAACCGTGGGCGGCTACGCCGATTCCATCTTCTTTACCGCCACGGCCATGATAGGAATGATTGCCCTCGGCGGCATCGTGCAGCGCAACGCCATCATCCTGATTGATTTCATCCGCAGCGAAGCCGCGCGCGGCAAATCGCTCAAGGATGCCATCATCGAGGCTGGCGCGGTGCGCTTCCGCCCGATCTTCCTGACCGCCGGCACCACGCTGCTGGGCGCGTGGCCCATCACCCTCGACCCCATCTTCAGCGGCCTGGCCTGGTCCATTATCTTCGGCCTCTTCGTGTCCACCGCCTTCACCCTGGTCGTCGTGCCCATCGCTTACGGCCTCATCTATCGCAACCAACCCGCAACGGAGAAAGTATCATGAAAATGCTGATGATTGTATGCCCCGAAAACCGTCGCGCCGAAATCCGGCAACTGATTGTGCGCCACGAGGTCCGCTCGTATAGCGAAATCGCCAACGTGCTGGGCGAAGGCAAAACCGGCAAACACCTCGGCACGCACACATTCCCCGGAAAATCGGTGTTGATTTTCACGGTCTTGCCGCCGGCCAAAAAGAAAGAACTGGTCACCGCCCTGCGCGAGTACCAAAAGGGCCTCTATGAAGGCGAAGGCTTCCGGGTCTTTGCCCTGCCCGTCGAATCCATTATGTAAACAAGGAGAATGCCATGACCCCCATTGTCAAAACAATCATCGGCGCCGCCGTCGGCGCGGCCATCGGTTTTGCCATCTACCGTTTTGTCGGCTGCAAAACCGGCGCCTGCCCCCTCAACTCCAACCCTTGGATTTCCATGCTGGTATGGGGTATGATAGGCGCCATCAGCGCCTCCGGCGGCCGCTAACCCCTGTTAAAAACTAACCGCAACTCAAAAAAGAAAGGAACACAACCAATGGAAACAACAACCCAAGCCCCAGTCAGTATGCCGCGCATTGGCGACAAGGCCCCGGCCTTCAAAGCCAAGACCACCCAGGGCGACATGGACTTCCCGAAACAATACGAAGGCCAATGGGTCATTCTGTTCAGCCACCCGGCTGACTTTACCCCGGTCTGCACCAGCGAATTCCTCACCTTCGCGGTTCTGGAACAGCAATTCGCGGAAGCCAATTGCAAGCTGGTCGGCCTCTCCATTGACGGGCTTTACAGCCATATTGCCTGGCTGCGTACCATCCAGGAAAAAATCAGCTACAAAGGCCACAAAAACGTCGAAGTAAAGTTCCCGCTGATTGATGACATCAGCATGAACGTCGCCAAACTCTACGGAATGATTCACCCCGGCGAAGCAGCCACACAAGCCGTTCGCGCCGTCTTCTTCATTGACCCCAAAGGCATCATCCGGGCCATCATCTATTACCCGCAGAGCCTCGGCCGCAACTTCGACGAACTGTACCGCGCCCTGATTGCCATGCAAACAGCGGACGAATTCGGCATTGCCACCCCCGCCGACTGGCGTCCCGGTGACGATGTCATCGTCAGCCCGGCCGCCAGTTGCAGCTCGGCCAAAAACCGCATGGACGGCAAGGAAGACATGGTCTGTCAGGACTGGTTCTTCTGCCAGCGGAAACTGGACAAAGAAAAAGTCCTGAAAGCCGTGCTGAAGAAATAAACGCAATCAACCCCAAGCCCCGCGGGCCACTCCCGCGGGGCATCTCGGAAAGGAAACCTAAACATGAGCAATCAAATCATTGACCTGAATGCCAATAACTTCGCGGATGAAATCAAGTCCGGCCTGACCCTGGTGGACTTCTGGGCCCCGTGGTGCGGCCCCTGCCGCATGCAAGGCCCCATCCTCGAACAAGTCGTCGGCAAAGTCGCCGGCAGCAAAATCGCCAAACTCAACGTGGACGATGCCGGCTCCGTCGCCGCACAATTCGGTGTCCAGAGCATCCCCACTCTGATTATCTTCAAGGATGGCAAACCCGTGAAGCAATTCGTTGGCGTGCAGCAAGCCGCCACCCTCGTCGCCGCCCTCGAAGCCGCCAAATAAACCAAACCACCGCGCCCCGCCCGCCCTGTAGCTGCGCTCGCCGAGCGCAGACGGCTGTTCGACCGTCGGGGCTGTTCGGTTTTCACACGGGAGCGGCGGCGCCCCGCCGCCGCTCCCCTCTTTTCTCCGCCCATTGCGTTAATCGGCTGTTCCGGTTCCCCCTGACCTGAACTCTGCCCTCCCCAAACCGCTGCTCGGCTGTTCCTGACCTCCGACCTCTGACCTCTGCTCTCCCCAATCGTCCGTGTCTGTCCGTGTTTGTCCGTGTCCGTCCGTGTGGCTGTTCCGACTGTTCGGCTCCCTGGCTGCTCGGCTCCCCCTGACCTGACCTCTGCTCTCTCCACAGGGTTCCAGGTTCCAGATTTCAGGAAAAACCATCGCCCACCCTTCGGGTCTTTCCATCCTGAACCCTGAACCCCGAACCCTGCCCCCCCCCCGTCGGCGACGGCAGAATGCTTATGCTTTTTGCGCGGCTTCTGAAAGAATCTGCAGAAGCTGCCCGGCGCTGGCGGCCCACGTGAATGTGGCCGCGCGGTCGCGGGCGCTGGCGATGAGCTGCTCGCGTTCGGCGGCGGGCATGGCAATGGCCGTCCGGATGGCTTCGGCAAATGCGGCTTCATCGCGTCCATCCGCGTAAAGCACGGCATCGCCGCCGATTTCAGGGATGGATGCTTCGCGGGTGGTCAGCACCGGTGTGCCCGCGCACATGGCTTCCAATACCGGCAGGCCGAAGCCTTCATAAAGGGACGGAAATATCAGCCAGTCCGAAGCCTGATAGAGCGCCTTCAAATCCCGAAAATGAACGTCGGGAAAACGCAGGACGCGACCAGCGGGCGAATCGCGCAACGCCGCGAGAACCTCCGGCTCGCCCAGACGGGCCTTCCCCACCAAAACCAGACGGTGGGGAATCTGCGCGGTCAGACGATTAAAGGCGCGAATCAGCAGGGGAATATTTTTATGCGGATAGCTGTGCGCCACGCAAAGCAAGTACGGCGCATCGCGCACGGCGGCGGGCGGGGCATCCGCTTTTTTCCCAAATGAAGGGTCGGCAGCCAGCAACGTAACGGACACTTTTTCCGGCGGGATATTCAAAAAATGAACGGCTTCGGACTTGGCAAATTCGGAAATCGCCACAACGGAGACGGCACGCCGGGCAGCCAGCGGATAGAGCATATCCATGGCGCGCGCGGCCAGCCAGGAAACATCCTGCGGAAAGCGTTTGTATTGCATGTCCAGAACCGTGACGACCTGCGGACAGGCGCACCAGGCCGGCGCGGTATAGCCCGGCGACCAGAGCACGTCCGGGCGCGCCCGGCGAATCAGCCCCGGCAACTGAAATTGCTCTGCCAGAATGCGCGCGAGGCGGTTCGTGGCGGCTACGCCGGTTGGGACAACTTCCGCGCGGGGAAACTCCGCGCGCAACAGACGGTCATTTTCGGCATTGGAGAACAGCACCAAATCCGGCGGCTGCGGCTGCCGCTGAAGCGCCTCCAGCGTTTCGCGCAGATAGGTTTCCGACCCGCCGACTTCACCCGGCAGATAAAAAAGAGTGTTAACCCCCAGCCGCAGGGTGCTCATGGACTTCTTCCTTTTCGTCGGGCGGGCGCGCGTTACCGTGCCGCTCCAATTCACGAATCCGGGCTTCCAAAATGGCGGTGCGCGACGCAATGGCAGCCACCTTGTCGTTCAGCGCGGACAGCGCAATGGAAAAGTGGAACGATACCAGCACCAGAAAAATAAAAATGACGGCCACGAGCGAAGTGACGTACTGCATGCCGAACCATTCACGGGTGATGTCCACCAAGTTCGGGAACAGAGCCACGAGAATAATCATGGCGGCGGTAGCCAGCCACAGGATGGCGTATTTTTCGCGCAACTTGTAACTGCGAATGGCCAGCAGCGTAATCAGAAAAACCCCGATACTGACCACACCCATCAGGGCGCGAATCCGCATCAGTTGGTCGGCCCGGGTCAGCCAAGGCCACATCAGCCAGCCCGCCACGGCCAGAATCCCGATGCCAAACAGCCAGCGTTTTTTCATGCCTGCCCCCTTTCCCGGCGGCGGATATAGGCCGCCGAACCGCGCCTGTCCACTGCCCGCAGGCGATCCACAAACAGCGCCAGAAAAACCTTGGCCGCAAAAATAAGCGTGCCCCATGTTTGCAACGTGGAAACTCCGGCCTGACGCGGACGAAACGCGACCGGCACCTCCGCCATCGAAAACCCCTGGCGACGCAAAAGCGCAATGGCCTCCGCTTCGGGATAATCGGCGGGATAATGCAGCGCGAAACAATGCAAAAGCGGGCGCGTGACCAGCCAGAATCCAGACGTGGGGTCCGTAATGCGCTGGCGGCAGATGAGCGACACAAAAAACGCCAGCCCTTTCAGCACAACGCGCCGGAAGCGGTTGCCCAGATAGGTGCTATTGACCCCATAGCGCGTGCCCACGATTAAATCAGCGGGAGCCGTCAGCATGGCCTCCACCAGCTTCAAGGCTTCCGCCGGCGGATGTTGCCCGTCGCCATCGAGCCGCAAAACATAGTCGAACGAATGCTCCAGCGCATATTTGAAGCCGGTTTGAATGGCCGGCCCGACGCCCAGATTGCAGGGCAGGCGCAAGACAAGCGCTCCGTGTTTTTGGGCCACAGCGGCGGTGTCATCGGCGGAGCCGTCATCCACCACGGCAATGGTCGCGCCACCCAGACTGGCGTGTGCTTCCTGCAGAAGCCCGGCGAGGGCGGCTTCCTCATTATAGGCGGGAATAACCACCAGCGTACGTTTCAAAAACGACTGGATCGCAGCTTCCATAACCGTTCAGTTTGGCATGAGCACGCCGCCCGGTTCAACCCGAATCATAACCCGCCGCAACAAAACGCCCAAATCCTCCGGGTAGCCCTGCAAATGATAGTGCGCGGGATTATACGGCTTCTCCACCCGGAACGAATAAACGCCCGTCGCGGGGCGCGCATCATCATCCGCCGGCCGCACCAGACGGCCTTCCACCTGCTGTTCGCCCGTGGGAACGGTCAAGCGCAGGGGCGGCCCGCCCCAAGGCGGATGAATCTCCAACATCTGTTCCCGCCAAGACTCATGCGGCGGGGTCCATTCGCAAGCGGCGGAAAACACAACGGAGCCACCCGGCGCGGGCACCGGCCCAATCAATCCGCTACCCTGCCGCGTCCACCGCATCTGTTTGCGTTGCGGCCCCCAATCGCCGCGCAAACCGATGGGGCTGCCATCAAAGAATTTATCCTGAAACGCGCCATCACCGGCGCCAATCGGAACAGCGCGGGCAAACAAATGACTAACGTGGCGCTCGCCCCGTTCCGCCGGATAAAAAGTTTTCGCCTGAACAACGGAAAAAACACCCGTCGGCTCGAATACGGCATCCAGTCGCCAGCCATCCTCCAGCGCGGTCGGCGACCACGAAGTGGCCACCCAAACCTCTGATGTTTGCGCGAGTGCGCCCACCCAAGCCGCAACTTCCGGCCACTGCTCACGGGCATGTTCTCCCAGCCCCAGCACGCGATGTTGCAAGCCCGCCGCATACGGCACACTGTGCGGGAAATAATCAAAAATCACCCAGCGCGAGTGCCCCAGACGCCGGGCGACAGCTTGCGTCCAATCCGTCGAGCCTCGCTCGTTGACCGCCACATGCGCCGCCGGCCAATGCGCAAGATTCCACAAGCCCGCGACTCCCAGCAAAGCGACCGCCGTCCACGCTACGAGCCGCCCTCCGCACGCCGCCCAATGCTTAACGGCCATCGCAAGCGGCACGGCCAAAAGCGCAATCATCGGCAATAAAATCGGCAAAAACCGCCGCTGGCTCCACAAGCCCACGGGCGTTTCCACGCCTTTGATAAACAAAAATACGCAAGCCGCCCACGCCAAACCCGCAAACCAAAAACGTTCGCGCAACGGACGGCGGGACGTCAGCAAACTCGCCATGCCCGCCAAGATAATTGCCGCGCCGGACCAGCGCACGCCGCTCCACGTGGCAACCGCCCCTTTACGCAAAAGCAACCCGACGCTCCCCGGCAAAAACATCACGACCAGCACGGGCAACAAAAAAATCGCCAGCCACCCCCACGGCGTAAGCTGCGCATCCAGCCGCCGGATTTTTTCACACACGGATGGCCGGAACGCCCCCCACCCCGCCACGCACGTCATAAGCGCCAGCACAACCAGCGACACGGCAATCGCCCGATGCTCCAGTCCTCCAAACACCATGCGCCGCAAGCTGGCCCAACGGGTCCAATCGCCATAGGGCTGACAAACCCAGCGGGTCAGCGCCCAGGCCGGCGCCAATCCCGCAACCAAGCCCCCCACAATGATTCCGGCGTGTCGCGGGCGGCGCGATTCAGCCATCAGGCCAATCGCAACGATGCCCGCCGGCACCGCCAGCGTGGGATGAAAGCTCACGGCCAGCCCCAACAGAAAACCGGCAACCGGCCCCGCGATGACTCCACGCGGCGGGCGCGGCACGGCCGCGGCAATCACGCTGGCGACCAGAATTGCGCCCACGGCTTCCGCGTAAAACCCGCGCAGAAACCACGCCGGCCACGCGGTCATCACGCCCAGCGCCGCCGCCACCAACAACCCCCAGCCGCCGCCGACGCCAAACGCAACCGCCACCACCAACAGCCAGCCCAACGCGCCAACCAACGGCACAAACCGATCCGGCGACAGCCACGACGCCACCCCGGCGGCCGCCAGCGGCAACGTCGGCATGAAAAACGGGCGCGCTTCCGGGTTGCTCGGCGACGACAACTGAAAGGACAAATCGCGCGTCAGCCGCCCGCCGGGACGATACAAAAAATGGCGCCGCAATTCTTCCGGCGCCTGCGCAAAAACGGCGTCATCATCCAGCAGCCCGCGCCCATCCGCCAGAACGTGCGCCATCTGGCGATAGGCCGCAACATCCAGCCCCGCGAACGTGTCTTCATGAGGCCACGCCAGCAGCGCCGTCGCCCCGCCAAGCCCCAATAAAACGAGCGCCACCCGCACGGCAGGCTTCGCCGCGCTCCAGCCGTTCCGCAACAAAGGTCCGGTCCGCGCCAGCAAAAAAAGCAACGGCAACAGCGTCGCCCAAGCCAAGCCCATGGATAGCAGATTCGTCATCGGCTCTTATATATACCTTTTGGGTTGAGAAACCCACAGGATTATTCTCGCGCAGTGTACACGAAGTGTATACGTTATACACCGCATGATGGAAACCTCGCAACAGGCCCCAACCGCCGCACCGCAAACCGCGGTAATCATTCCCCATCTGGACCGCTTGGCGGATACCGCCGCCTGTTGCGCTTCTCTGGCCGCGCAAACCCGCGCCCCGGCGCTGGTGCTTGTGGTGGACAACGGCTCCCGCGCGCACAGCGAACACGAATTGGCCGCCGCCTGCCTGACCGCCCAAATCCTTCGACTGGACACCAACCGGGGCTTTGCCGGCGGGGTCAATGCCGGCATTCGCCGCGCGCGGGGAAACCCGGCCATTCGCTATATCTGGGTGCTCAACAACGACACCATCTGCCCGCCCGACACGCTGCAAAAGCTGGAGGACCGCCTCGCCGCGCATGAGCAACTCGGCATGCTCGGCTGCCCTCTGCAAGAAGGCCCGGCGGAGCAGCCGCGCCACGTTTCCGCCGCGCGCAAACTCGCCCGCCCCGGCATGCGCCCCGTCCCGGCGAAAAATACTTCCGACTTCGACTATCTTTCCGGCGCCAGCCTGTTCATCCGCCGCAACGTTCTGGAGGATGTCGGATTGTTCGACGAACGCTTTTTCTTCTTTTTTGAGGATGCCGATTTCAGCCGCCGTGTGCGACAACGGGGCTGGCAACTGGCCGTGGCCGAGGACGCGCCGATTGTTCATCGCGGGTCAGCCACCATCCGCCACCTGACGGAGCTGCAATCGTATTATTACCGGCTGGGGCATGTGCGCTATGTGCGGAAATACGCCCGTTTCCCGCTGGCAACAGCCCTGCCGCCGTTCATCTTCCGCCTGCTGGTGGAAGCCTGCCGATTCCGCTGGGCCGCGCTGCGCGGCAATGGCCGAGGTTGGCGCGACGGCTGGCGGAATGGATGACGCCCACGCCCTTACAGGCGGGCGTCCACTTCGCTTAACGGCAGGAGGCGCTTCACGTCAAACAGCACATGCGGATTCGCGCCCCACGCATGAATATCCGCCGGCGAAAGTTTTTTGAATTCGTCGTGCGCCACGGCCAGAATAATCGCGCCATACGCGCCCGCGCGCGGCTCGCCGACCAGCGAAAAACCGTATTCCGCCTTCACTTCCTCCGCGTTGGCGCGGGGGTCGCACACCTCGCACGTGATGCCAAAGCTGTTCAACGTCTCAACAATATCCGGCACCCGCGTATTGCGAATGTCCGGGCAGTTTTCCTTGAAGGTCAGGCCGAGAATCAACACCCGCGCATCCGCCAGCGGAATTTTCTTTTCGGCCATCATCTTGATGACATGCTTGGCGACATACGCGCCCATGCCATCGTTGGTGCGGCGGCCGGAGAGAATCATTTCGGGATGGAAGCCAAGCGCCTGGGCCTTATGCGTCAGATAGTACGGGTCCACGCCAATGCAATGCCCGCCCACCAAGCCCGGTTGAAAACGCAAAAAGTTCCACTTGGTGCCGGCGGCGGCCAACACCTCGCCGGTATCAATGCCCATGCGCGCGAACAACAGCGCCAGCTCGTTCATCAGGGCGATATTCACATCACGCTGCGTATTTTCAATCACCTTGGCGGCCTCGGCCACGCGAATGGACGACGCGCGATGCGTGCCGGCGGTGATGATGGAGGCATAAAGCTGGTCAATAAACTCGGCCGCTTCCGGCGTGGAGCCGGACGTGACCTTCACAATGGATGGCAGGCGATGCGCCTTGTCGCCGGGGTTGATGCGCTCGGGGCTGTAGCCCACAAAAAAGTCGCGGTTGAACGTCAGGCCGGACGCCTTTTCGATTTCCGGCACGCAGACTTCCTCCGTCGCGCCGGGATAAACGGTGGATTCAAAAACCACGTAGCCGCCGGGCGACAGCGCCTGCCCCGCCGTGCGGCTGGCCGCCACCAGCAGCGAAAGGTCCGGCCGGTTGAACTCATCCACCGGCGTCGGCACGCACACGATAAACACCTGACAACCCTTCAAATCCGCCGGGTCGCAGGTGAACGACAAATGCTTCGCGGCGGCCAATTCATCCGGCGTGGTTTCCTCGGTCGAGTCGCGCCCCTCGCGCAATTCCGCGATGCGCGCGGGCTTCAAATCAAACCCCACCACGGGATACTTTTTGCCAAACTCCACCGCCAGCGGCAGTCCCACATAACCCAGGCCGATAACGGCAACTTTCGTGTCGGTTTTCATCCGTCGTAACTTTCTTTCGTTTCCTTCAAAACAGTTCAATTGCGATTTTTTCAAAAGCCGTTCCAACTGCGCCCGCGATGATTCCACGCCGCCCCGCGCCGGTCAAGTCATCCGCGCGGCGGCCCAACCATTTGCGGCAACGGGGACGCGCCGGGGGAACGGCCGCCTCACTGCATTTGCTCCTCGCGCCAATAGAGCGGCGTGACGCGCTTGTCGCCCACTTCAAAGACGGCCCACACGCCAAACTGAACGCCGTTATTTTCGCCAATAGACACCACGCGCACGAATTGGCGGTCGGACACCGATAGCCTGTCCGCCAGCGCCGGGTCCATCCCGGAGCGACTGATGGCGTCGCCGACGCTCTTGAAGCCGTCGTCGAGCGTGTTGGCGATTCCGTCTTCGCCCAGCCGATACTTCAGCAAATCATCCACCACCCAATCCGGCATCATCTGCCCGCGCTGGGTGGTCAGCGTCAGCAGCACTTCGCGCGAAGCCGTATTCACGTTGACCTTGCCATCGCCGAACGTGGTGAGCAAATGCGCGATTCCCCGCAGCGGCTCGCCCTTGGGGTCCGCCGGCGGCCCGCCATAAACAATTTCCGGCGTGAAGTTTTTAATCAACAGCAATTCATCCACGGTATCCAGCGGAGCATTCTTCGGCTCATACTCCTGCCGCTTGTAATACTCGTCATCCTTCTCCGCGCCATTCAGTCGGTGCTCGTCGTTTTCATCAATGAAATCCATGAAGCAATCAATCAAGTCGGGCCAGATTTCCTCCGGCACGCCCGCCTGGTCCAGCAGCTCCTCCCAATCGTCGTCCGACAGCATATTCACGTTCCGCCGCCCGGACTCCGGCAGAATATCCAGCGTGGCGCTGGACTCGCCCATCGTCACGTTCACGCCCGTCAAGCCGATGCCGCGCTCCAGATTTTTCGCAAGAATCCGCGTTTCCTCCGGCTCGCCCTCCTCCTCGAACGCGCTCGCCTTGAAGCTCATCGCCAGCAAAAACTTGGCATACTCCACCCCGCCGCGCGCCGCCACCTGCGCCTTGAGCCGCTTGCGCGCGAACGACGTAATCCCCGCCTCAATACGCATCTCATACGCCATGCCGCCAATCAGCAAACTCAGCAGCAGCACCGTCCACAGCACCACCACCAGCGCCGCGCCGCGCCGCGCGCCGGAGCGCGACGCTCCAACGTTTTCCACACTGTGGAAAATATTTTTCCATAGCGTGGAAAAATTTTGCGAAAAAGAAGCGCGCCGGCCAAAAGTTTTCCACACTGTGGAAAACTTTTTTCCATAGCGTGGAAAAATCGCGGCGGCCTCATCGCCGGCCTCCGAAGTCGAAGCGCTGGGTGGAGTTGGTGCGCGGGCCGCTCGTGCCGCCGCCGCTGCGGGTGCGGCTGACGCCGCCCGTGCGGACGCCGGAGCCGCCAGAGCCGCCGTCAGTGGACGGCGCGGGGCGCGTTTCTTCGGCGGGCGCGCCGCCGCCACCGCCTTCGCCGCC
>DBPO01000054.1 GCA_002304915.1 Verrucomicrobia bacterium UBA1418 | reverse complement strand
CTGGACTCGTGTCCGTCCGTGACCGGACTCGAAGCGGCAGCGCGGGAAAGACAGCGGTTGGTTTTTGCGCCGGCAAAATTCAAACGAAAGCCTCTCTCAGCAGCCCCCGCCCCACCAACCACCCCACCCCTGATTTCTTGCACTCCTCCCCGCGCTGGTGCATATTCGGCGGAAACCATTGACCCCAACCTGGAGCACCCATGAGCCTGAAATTGCAAAACATCCCCGGTTACAACGGCCCCAAAGGCCCAGTCGTCCTCATCATCATGGACGGCATCGGCCTGGGCAAACACGCAGAAGGCGACCTCGTCCGCTCGGCGCACAAGCCGACTCTGGACTGGCTCCTCGCCAACTGCCCGCACACCTCCCTCCGGGCGCACGGCACCGCGGTAGGCATGCCCACCGACGACGACATGGGCAACTCGGAAATCGGCCACAACGCGATTGGCTGCGGCCGCGTGTACGACCAGGGCGCCTCGCTGGTCGCCAAAGCGGTAACCTCCGGCTCCCTCTTTCAGGGCGCGACCTGGCAAAAGATGATAGCCAGCGTCAAAGAGCACAACTCCACGCTGCACTTCATCGGCCTCTTCTCCGACGGCAACGTCCATTCCCACCTGGACCATCTCAAAGGCATGCTGACGCAAGCCAAAAAGGAAGGCGTCGCCCGCACCCGCATCCACACGCTGCTGGACGGACGCGATGTCCCGCCCACCTCCGCGCTCGAGTACATCATCCCCTTTGAAAAATTTCTGGCCGACCTGAATGCCGACGGCTCCACCGACTACGCGATTGCCTCCGGCGGCGGGCGCATGCGCGTCACCATGGACCGCTACGAAGCCGACTGGCGCATCGTGGAACGCGGCTGGAAAACCCACGTCCGCGGCGAAGGCAAGCTCTATCCCTCCGCTCAGGCAGCCATCGAAGCCCTCCGCGCCGAATCCCCCGGCATTCTGGACCAGGATTTGCCCCCCTTTGTCATCGGCCGCGACGGCAAACCCTGCGGCCCCATCCAGGATAACGACGCCGTCATCCTCTTCAACTTCCGGGGCGACCGCGCCATCGAGCTGACCCGCGCATTCGAAGAAGACGACTTCCCTCACTTCGACCGCGGCCAGCGCCCCGCCGTCCTGTTCGCCGGCATGATGCAATATGACGGCGACGCCAACATCCCCAAAAATTTCCTCGTCGAGCCGCCGCGCATCACCCGCACTCTCGGCGAATATCTGGCAACTGTCGGCCACCGGCAAATGGCCCTTTCCGAAACCCAAAAGTTCGGACACGTGACCTACTTCTTCAACGGCAACCGCGCCGAAAAATTCAGCGAAACATTGGAAGATTACGTGGAAATCCCATCCGACCGCGTGCCCTTTGAAGAACGCCCCTGGATGAAAGCCGCCGAAATCACGGACACCCTCATCGAAGCCATGCGCTCCGGCAAATACCGCTTCATTCGCGTCAATTATCCCAACGGCGACATGGTCGGACACACCGGCATTTTCCCGGCCGTCAACATCGCCGTCGAAACCGTGGACCTCTGCCTCGGCCGACTCCTGCCCGTCGCCAAAGAAACCGGCGCCATCATCGTCATCAGCGCCGACCACGGCAACTCCGACGACATGTACGAGCACGCCAAAGATGGCTCCACCGTGATAGACCCCGCCACCGGCCAACCCAAAGCCCGCACCGCGCACTCCCTGAATCCGGTGCCCGCGATTATCTACGACCCTACCCAGACCGCCCCCTTCAAGTTGACCGACCAAACCGGTCTGGGCATCTCGTCCCTCGCCGCCACATGCCTGAACCTGATGGGCTACCAAACGCCGGAAGGCTACGACCCATCGCTGGTGAAATTCGAAGGCTGAATCTCCCCCGCCGTGGACACCCTGCCCCCCAACCGAGCCACCCCGGAGGCGTCATGCCCTATCTGACCGACACCCCGGAAGGCGCGGTTCTCGCCCTGCGCATCGTGCCGCGCGCAAGCAAAAACGCCATCGCCGGCGCGCACGGCCACGCGCTGAAAATCCGCCTGACCGCCCCCCCCGTGGATGGCACGGCCAACGCCGCCCTCATCGCGTTTCTCGCGGACACGCTCGACATCCCCCGCGCCCGCGTCCAGCTCCTATCCGGCGCAACCGGCCGCAACAAACGCATTCTCCTCGCCGGCTGTCCCGCCGCCCGCGCCCGCTCCACGCTGACCCCGAAAACCTAACCACCCGCCGCCCGCCCCGTGGAACACGTCTCCGAATACGCCAACCCCGCCGACATCCGCGCGCTCTCTCAGGAAATCGCCCGCCGCTCCCAACACCCCATGCGCATCATGGAAGTCTGCGGCGGACAAACCCACGCCATCATGCGCCACGGATTGGACACCCTCCTCCCCCCGCACATTCAATTGCTGCATGGCCCCGGCTGCCCCGTCTGCGTCACCCCCGCCCGCTATCTGGACCAAGCCATCGCCATCGCCCGTCAACCCGACACCATCGTAACAACCTTCGGCGACCTCTTGCGCGTGCCCTCGGAATCTTCCGGCGACCTGTTCGCCGCCAAAGCCCAGGGCGCGGATGTCCGCATCGTCACCTCCCCGCTCCAGACGCTGGATATAGCGCAAGCCCACCCCGAAAAAAACATCGTGCATCTGGCCATCGGCTTTGAAACCACCGCCCCCGCCAACGCCATGCTGGCCTTCCTCGCCAAAGAGCGCAGCCGAACCAACGCCTTCTTGCTGGTCTCCCAATTCTTGGTGCCGCCGATTCTGCGCGCCATCTGCACCGACCCGACCACCGCCCCGGACGCTTTTTTAGCGGCCGGCCACGTCTGCGCCATCACGGGCGCGGCCCCCTACGCGCCCCTCGCGCGCGAGCTGAACCGCCCCATCGCCATCACCGGCTTTGAGCCGACCGACATCCTGCTGGGCGTGCTGGCCGTCGTGCGCCTCTACGAAGCCGGACGCGCCGAAATGACCAATGCCTATCCCCGCATGGTTCAGCCGCAAGGAAATACCGCGGCGCAGCAAATCCTCAACACCGTCTTTCAAGTGACCGACCGCGAATGGCGCGGGCTGGGCGTGGTGCCGCAAAGCGGCTTGGCCCTTCGCCCCGAATATGCCGCCCACGACGCCGCGCTTCGTTTCCCCGAAACAGCAAGCCAACTGCCGCCGCCCAAAATCGTCTCCGCCTGCCCCGCCGCCGAGGTTTTACTCGGCAAAATGCAGCCGCCGAATTGTCCCCATTTCGGCAACCCCTGCACGCCGGATAATCCGCTCGGCGCGCCAATGGTCTCCCCCGAAGGCCCCTGCGCCGCCTTCTACCTCCACCGCCCCGCGCCCAACGCCACAAACAATTGACACGCCGGAACCGCCCGGCTATCTTTGGTTCCACACCACGGAACACACGATGAATACAACATTCTTGCATTATCACCCGGACGTCGCCGCCGCCCTGAAAGCCGGCCGCCCCGTCGTCGCTTTGGAAAGCACCCTGATTACACACGGACTGCCTTATCCCGTGAATCAGGAAGTGGCCCGCGCCATGGAGCAAACCGTGCGCGAAGCCGGCGCGACGCCAGCCACAATCGCCGTCCTGCAAGGCAAAATCACCGTCGGCTTAACCGACGAACAGTTGGCCTATCTCGCGCAAGCCAAAAATGTCCGCAAATGCAGCCGGCGCGACTTCCCCATTATTCTGGCGCAACAAGGCGACGGCGCCACCACCGTCGCCGGAACCATGATGGTCGCCCATTGGGCCGGCATCCGGGTTTTCGCCACCGGCGGAATCGGCGGCGTCCATCGCGGACAGCCAATGGACATCAGCGCCGACCTGCGCGAACTGGGACAAACCCCGGTCGCCGTCGTCTGCGCGGGCGCCAAAGCCATTTTGGATTTGCCGTTGACGCTGGAAGTCCTGGAAACCAACGGCGTTCCCGTCATCGGCTATCAATGCAGTGAATTTCCGGCATTTTATACGCGCACCGCCGGCCTGCCGCTGGATGTGCGCTGCGAAACCCCCGAAGAAATTGCCGCCATTATCCGCGCCCGCGACACCCTCGGCCTGACCACCGGAACCTTGATTACCATTCCCGTTCCCCAAGAGCACGAACTGCCCGCCCCCGTCGCCGAAAGCGCCATTGCCCAAGCCCTGCAGGAAGCCACCCGCCACGGCGTGCGCGGCAAGGAAGTAACACCCTTCCTCCTGGCGCGAGTCAGCGAATTAACCCACGAAAAAAGCCGAACCGCCAACGTCGCGCTGTTGAAAAACAACGCCCGCCTGGCCGCGCAAATTGCTTGCGCGCTGACGAAATAGCGCCAGCCCGTTCTGTCGTCCGCCGCGCCTATCCTATTGGCCGGCAATGCTGAACGAATAGTCGCAGGGGCGGCCGCGGAAACAGAAGCCGAGGTTGTCGCCCTTGACCTCATCGTAATCAATGCCGCGCAAAGCCAGCGCAACTTTTTCCGCCGTCAGCGGCATGGTCTGAAGCCGCACGCCAATCGCATCCGCGATGGCATCGGCCACCATGGGCGCGCAGGCAATCATGGTATGCTCCGCAACCCCGCGCGCCCCAAAAGGACCGTCCGGCTGCGGCGTTTCCAAAATAATCGGCACAATTTCCTGCGGACAATCGAGCGCGGTCGGAATTTTGTAATCGGTAAAGTTGGGATTCAGCAAACGGCCATTGGGCGCATAGCGAATATCCTCATAAAGCGCCGTCGCCAGACCCTGCACAATGCCACCCACAATTTGTCCTTTGACCAGCTCCGGATGAACCGCCTTGCCCGCATCAATGGCCAAAGCCGCCTTCAGAATCGTGGTTTTGCCGGTTTCCTTGTCCACTTCAAGAATCACCCCCGCGCAACCAACCGTATAGTGGACATTGGGATGCCCGCCCTGGCTGGTCGCCGGGTCCCCAAGCGCGGACGTAAACTCCGGCATGAACATGCCCGACCCTTGAATTGGGCCGCCAATGAAATTGCCCTTCGGCTGCATGATGCCGTCAATCACGAACTCCCGAAACGGCATGGAAAACGTCGCATCCGTTCGGCTCTTCACACATTCATCCGCCAGATACAGGTCTTTAACCTTGAGCTTGCGGGCGCGCCCCACGGTGGCCAGCAGCTTCGCCTTGACCTCTTCCGCAGCGGCCCGCACCGCATTCCCGCAGCTCCACGTCACGTGTGAGCCGACCGTTTGCCATTCATAAGGGTTGCGATCGGTGTCGGGCGTCTCCACCCGAATTTTCTCCACGGGAACCGTCAGCACTTCACTGGCAATCTGGGCCATGACGGTCAAAAATCCCTGCCCGATTTCCATGCCGGAAACCGTCAGATTGAGCGAGCCATCCTCGTTAAACTTGAGGAAAGCGGCGGAGGACGCGTTGGGCGGCATGGCCGGCGCCTTCCAGAAACAAGCCAAGCCCTTGCCAATGGCCGTGTTGGACTTTTTGCTTTTAACGGGTTTGCCCCAGCGAATTTCCTTGGCCACCTGGTCAATCGCGCCCTGCAAATCGCCGGCATTCATCGGAGCGCCATAAGCCAGCGTGTCGCCTTCACGAATCGCGTTAATCCGCCGGAACTCCACCGGGTCCATCCCAATGGCCTGCGCCACGCGGGTCATGTGCGACTCCAGCCCAAAGTGAAATTCCGAATACCCGAAACCGCGATACGCGCCGCAAGGCGGCATGTTGGTGTACACGCACACCGAGTCAATTTTCACGTTGGGCACGCGATACGGCCCCGTCGCGGACAGCCCGACGGCATTCACCACGTTCGCGCCATATTCCGCGGAAGCCCCCGCATCCCAATGCAACGTGTGTTCCAACGCGACAATTTCGCCGCTCTTCTTCACGCCCATCTTCACGCGCGCAATCACACCCTGCCGTTGCGAGGTGTTCATGAATTCCTGCTCGCGCGTCCAGTGCAGCTTGACCGGCCGACCCTTCATGGCAATTGCCGCAACCGCCGCAATGATTTCCATGGAAACGCCGGCTTTCCCGCCAAACCCACCGCCAACATAAGGCGTCACAATGCGAATGTCGCGGTGCGAAAGGCCCAGCGGCTTCAGCGCAATCGCCATGACATTCCGTTGCGCAAATGGGGATTGCGACGACGCCCACAAGGTCAGGCGGCCCGACAAATCGTACAGCCCGGTAACGGCATGCGGCTCGATGGGGCAATGCGCATAGCGAGGCACCGTATAGGTGTCTTCCAGAATATAGTCGGCCTGCTTGAACCCTTTTTCGACATCGCCCTTGCGCGTCTTTCGCCAGTGGGCGATATTGGTGCCGGCCTGTGGATAAAACCACGGCACCCGCGCATAGGTATCCAACTTGGGATGCAAAAGGACCGCATCCTTTTTGAGCGCGTCGCTCAAACTCAACACAGCGGGCAACGGCTCATAATGCACCTTGACCAATTTCGCGGCTCGCAACGCGGCTTCCGGCGTCTCCGCAATTACCGCCGCCACTTGTTCGCCGACAAAACGCACGCGGTCTTGCGGGAAAATATACCTGTCGTGCATATACAGCCCAAAGGTGAACGGAAAATCCTTGCCCGTAATCACCCGAACCACGCCCGGGGCCTTTTCTGCCGCGGAAATATCCACTTTCTTGAGCTTGGCATGCGCTTGCGTGCTTTCAACCACCACCGCATGCAACAGCCCCGGACCAAAATCCAAGTCGTCCACATACTGCGCCGAGCCCATGACCTTGGCCAGGCCGTCCACGCGAACCGGAGAAGCGCCTACAACAGTGGTTTTGCTCATGAGCGCACCCTCCGGGACGTGGATTGGCGGGCTGTTTTCTTCGCCACAGCCAGCACGGTTTTCACGATGGGCTCATAGCCGGTGCAGCGGCACAAATTGCCAGCCAGCGCCTCGCGCACCTCTGCTTCAGATGGCTTCGGGTTTTCGGCCAACAAGGCCGACGCGGCGAGTATAACTCCCGGCGCACAAAATCCGCACTGAAAGACGTTGTTTTCAATAAATGCTTTTTGCAATGCGGTCGGACCTTTCTGACCAACGCCCTCCAGCGTCGTGACCGATTGGCCCTCCACCTCCACCGCCAAAATCAGGCAACTGCGCACGGCTTTGCCATCCAGCAAAACGGTGCAAGCCCCGCAATCCCCGCGCCCGCAACCCTCTTTGGGGGTCTTAATGCCCAGCTTGCCGCGCAAGACATCCAGAAGGGTTTCATTGGGTCCCACCCACACACTCCGGGCGGAACCATTTAACTGAAACGTAATATGTTTCATGAGCCAGCCTCCTCAAGAACATGGACGCCATAAGCCGCGCCCTGCCCGCCCAGACGCGCCGCCGCCATTTGAATCGCGCGCTTGACCATCACCCCGACCATCAGACGACGATAAATCGCCGAACTCCGGATATCCGTGATGGGCGCAATTTCAGATTCCGCCAACGCCGCCGCCTTGGTCAACAAGGCGTCGTCCGGACTTTTTACACCCTTCAGCAGGCGCTCAACTTTGGGACCGCGCAGGGGCCGCGGCGCAACCGAACCATAAGCGACTCGCCATTCGCCGCCGGCCGCCACGCGAACCGCCACGCTGGCTTGTGCAAGGTCTTCGCCGCGATAGCGCTTGAGCTTGGCGAAAGCCCCCGCATGTTTGCCAATCGGCAAGCTGAAGCCCGCAACCAGTCCCCCCTTGGCCAACGCCGTGTGCCGCGGACCAAGGAACCACTTCTTCATCGGTATCTTCCGAACGCCGCGCGCGGTGGCCACATGAACACTCGCGTCGTATACCAACAACGGCGGCCCGCTGTCGCAACAAGGCACCGCCGAACAAATATTGCCGCCAATCGTCGCGCGATTGCGAATGCCAACCGACGCCACCATACCCGCCGCCTCCATCAACAGAGGAGCATGCTTTTGGACCAGCGGCGATTCAATGATTTCAGCAAACGTGGTGTTTGCGCCAATCCAAAGTTGCCCCTTTTGAACTCGCAGGCCGCGCAGTTCCCGCAACGCCTTGATGTCCACCAAACAGGCCGGACTGACGGCTCCGTCCCGCAGCCAGGCCACCAGGTCCGTTCCTCCCGCCAAAGGCACAGCGCCGGGCTGGGCCAAGAGCTGCAACGCTTCTTTGATGGTGCGGGCCTTCACATAATCGAATTCGTGCGCAATGCTCACGGGTCGCCTCCTGTCCCCGGTGCGGGGGGCTTGGTTGCCGGTTCCACTGACTCAAGCAGGACATCAAAATGGTCTTCCACGGGCATAAAGCTGACGTCGCCTTCGTGGCGCAACCCAACAATAATCGTCTTAAAGGTGCGCAAAAGAATGGCCATATCCATCCAAAAGCTCATGTTCTTGATGTAAAACAAGTCGAATTGCAGTTTGCGCGCCGCGGCTTCCATGCTGGCCGCATAGGGATAGTTAATCTGCGCCCATCCGGTAATGCCGGGTTGCACCAGGTTGCGCTCATTGTAGAACGGGATAAAGGCCGCCAGTTTTTCCGTGAACTCAGGACGCTCCGGCCGTGGCCCCACCAAACTCATTTCGCCGCGAATGACATTGAAAAGTTGCGGCAACTCGTCAATTCGCCATTTGCGCAAATAGTAGCCCACGCGCGTCACACGGCTATCAGCGGCCCGCGACCAAACCGCGCCGCCCGCCTCGGCATCCGTCCGCATGGTCCGCAGTTTGAACAAGACATACGGACGACCGCCCAAACCCTCCCGCCTTTGGCGATAAATGATGGGCCCCGGCGACGTCAGCCGGATTAACAATCCCGATAGCAAAATCAGAGGAATGCCCGGGATTAAGCCTATCAAGGACACAAACACATCCATGGCCCGCTTCACCTTGCGGATGCGCACCACAGAGCTGTTCAGCGCCGCCGTCATCAACCACTCATCGTTGATATGCGCCAGCGGAATTTCACCCGCCAATTCTTCCGACAGGGAAATGAAATCCATAATTTCCACGCCGGCATAACGCAACGGCCGCAGGTGCGGCAAAAGCTCATGACTGCGCATCGGCGACACGGCCAGCAAGATGGCGGAAGCGTTGTGGGCTTCCACCAATTCTCCCAAATCCTCCGTCCGCCCCAAAACAGGAAGCCCGCCGACGCCGGATGTCATCGGCGCAACCCCGCAAGTCACCAGACCAGCCACCTGATATAAAGATGCCGGATTGTTTTCCAACAGCTTCAGCAAATCGCTCGCCCGATCCGGATGGTCACAAATCAAAAGCGCGGGACGAAGAAAAAATCCCTTGCGCACTAGGGCTAGAAAAAAACGGCGCGAAGCATAGGCCAGACATAAAATCAGCAGCGAGGAAATACCCCAAATGCCGCGCCCCAGCGTCATTTGCGGGCGCGCATACAACAGCAATCCGGTAATCCCCGTCGCCACGACAGTCACAATCAGCGGAAGAAAATCAAAATCCAACCGCCGCGAACGGGAAGGCGGCTCGTACATGCCCCCCGCATAAAACACCACAAAATAGATCGCCACCGCGGCGACCAAAGAGCCCCAATGCTGCCCCAAATATTCCGCCCCGGTCACCCACCCCAGACGAATAAAAACGGCCGCCAACTGAGAAAAAATGATAATCGCCCAATCGCCAATCGTCAGATACAAATGGCGCGCGAAAATCTTTGAGCCACGATGGAAAATAACAACCACAAAAATGTCTTCCCGAACTGCTCGTCTGGCGCTAGCTCATCGGTGCTTCATTCGCCGAGCCCGGCAGCGGTTCTTCCTCATAACGGTAATCATAACCGTAGTAATGATAATAACTGTACGTGCTCCAGTTGCCCATTCGGCTTAAATCCAAGTTGTTCAAGACACAGCCAACGATATGAGCGCCGCGAGAAAGCAATTGCCGAATCGAGGCGGCAATCAGTTTTCTCGATGTCCGGCCACTCCAAACGACAAACAGGGTCGCATCCACTTGCGAGGCAATAACGGCGGTTTCCGAGACGGCCAAAACAGGCGGGGCATCAAAAATAACCAAATCGTATTTCTCGCCCGCCGCTGCCAAAAAATCTTTCATTTCGCGGCGCAGAATAAGTTCCGCCGGATTGTCGGGAAATGCGCCAGTTCCAATCAAGTCCAGCCCCGGCACGGAAGTTGCCTGCGTCACCTGCTCCATGGTGGCGTTGCCCGCCAGAATATCACTCAGCCCCCGACCGGCTTGCAGGTCAAAGAAACGGTGCGCTCCACCGCGATGCAAATCCACGTCCACCAGCAATACTTTGTAACCCGTCTGCGCAAAACTGGTTGCTAAATTCGCGCTGGTGGTGGTTTTCCCCTCCTTGGGCACAGCCGATGTCACCATAAGGGTTTTGAATGGACGCCCCTCAGGGTTCAACAACAGCGCCGAGCGGATATTGCGATAGGCCTCGGCGAACCCGCTGGAAGAATCCACGCGATCCACCCGATAGTACTCTGTATCCTCCTGCTTCCAGTGTGCGGTCGGCACCAGCCCCAAAAATCGCACACCCAAACTGCCGGCAACTTCGTCCGGGTGGCGAATGGAATCATCCATGAATTCCAGCAGGAAAATCAACCCGACGCCAACGGCCAAGCCAATAAGCGCCGCCAAAAACAGACTTTGCAGATTCCGGGGCTTGACCGGCCCGCCGGGCACGACGGCGCGCTCCAATATTTTCACGGACTCCATTTGAATGCCCGCTGAAATATCCACTTCCTGCAGGCGATTAAAAATAACGTCATAGAGCCGCTGCATCCGATCCAAGCCGCGTTGCAAGTTGCTGTATTCCTTTTGCTTGCGATCAATCTCCAGCGCCTGTTCTTCCCAGGCCTGCTCAACCCGCCGCGCCGCCTTCTCCTTGATAGTCAACGCTTCCAATTGCGAATAATACTGCTTCAAAGCAAATTGACTTTCCACCTTAATGGCTTCTTCGTTTTGCTTGAGCTTCAACAGCGTGTCACGAATCAGGGGATGCTCATCTTTGAATTTTTTGCGGTAAGCCACCAATTGTGCTTCCAGCACGGCATTTTCACGCTTCAGTCTCCCCCAATCCGGCTGCTCAACCACCCCGCGGGTGATGAGACTTTCCGCCGTATCAGTCGCGACATCTCCCTCTTGGCTCATGGCCGTCATCGTCGGAGCCGCAACGGCTGGCATGCCATACTCTAAAATCGCCAGAATAACCTCGTCGGGCGCTTGCGCCAACAGCGGTTGTTGCGCTTCCAACAGCATTCGCTGCGTTTTGAATTCCGCGGCCTGTTTGGAAAGCTTGGCCAGCAGTTCCGCCGCGACATTGCCCCGCTCCTGAATGCCCACGACGCTATTTTCACGCACAAAGGCAAGCAAATCGCCTTCCATTTGGGCGACTTCCTCCGCCAAGCGATTGGCTTGCTGGGATAACGTCACGACGGTGGTTTGGGACCCGCCACTGCGCTCTTCCGTTTTATATTCAACAAAAGCCTCCGCAATGGCATTTGCATAATCCGCACAAAATGCGGGCTCACGGCCGGTGACTTTAATGGCCAAAATCGCGGTTTGCCACACGGCATAAACGGAAAGCCCTTTATGCTTGGAATTAAATTCGGCGGACGTAATGCCCAGTTTCTCTCGGGCGCGCTGAATCACGGCACGACTCAAAAGAATATTGCGCTGCGTTTCGGCATAATCGCCGAGGATAGCCTCCATATCACGCTGTTGGAGGTTGGCGGGCAAGCCGACCGACCGGATTAATTGAATTTTTGCGGTGGACTCATATTCGGGCTCTTGGCGGGCCATCATGACCAGCATAATGACCACGGCCGTCATGAAGCACAGCAGCAGCAACCACAGCCGCTTGGCAATCATATAGAAATACTTGCGGATATCCAATCCTTTGGGTGTCGCCCCAACCGGTTCACTGCCGATCGGCGCACTCATTGAGTCCGGACGTTTAATCATTTCACGCATATCACAGCCCCAACAGCCCTTTTTCCGGCACAATCACCACATCGCCATCCAGAAGCGGAACATCCTCTTCAAATGCACCCTGCTTGTAGATGCGCCCCACATCCACCAGCAAGGTTTTTTTACTGCCATCCGGCGCCGTCCGCTGTACTTGAACTTTGCCGGGATTGGCAAATTGTGTCATCCCCCCCTGCGCGAGAATGGTCCGTGCCGCCGTTGCGTTGGGTCCGGGACTGAGCGCCACGGCCCCTGGTTGATTCACCTCTCCCAGCAAATAAACCTGAGCGCGAACCAAGTTATGAATGGAAGGGACAAAGAAAATATCTCCTTTTTGCAGAGGCAGATTCATGCGCATGTCGGCCGCGCTGAAAAGCCGGTTCAAATCCAAAGGCACAATGGCATATTCGCCATTCGGCCGCATGCGCATGATTCGGGCGCTGCTCCAGTCTGCCCGTTCCGTCAATCCGCCAATTTTCGAGACGGCCTTAATAACATCCATATCCTTCGTGTACGGATGAAAACCTGGCTTGGCAACCTCGCCCATGGCCAGAAATTCATCCCGGCTTTCCGCTTCACCCCGCGACGGTACCACCACAATATCCCGTGGGCGCAAGTATTGGTCTTGACTGAAGTCCATGGTGTCCAAAATCGCGCGAACATTGACCTCGATATTTTGTCGCTCCATGCTGCCGCCCGGGACCCACCGCAAAATCCGAACGCGCTCGCTCGCCGCATTTTCCGCCAGCCCGCCGCTGCGTGTAATGGCCTCCACCAAGGTCAAAATGGAATCCCCGCGAAATGGCAAACTGCCGGGACGCTGCACCGCCCCCGTGACCAGCACATCGCCTTCTACAAAGTTGGCAATGGAAATATCAACGTGAGCTTCCTTGAAATATTTTTCGACAAGAACGGACTCCAGTTTTCGGGCGGCTTCATCTGCTGTCATTTCTGCGATGAACACCCGCCCCGCAAAGGCAAAGTCCACCGAGCCATCCCCCGCAACCGCATACACCCGTGAAATGTCCGGTTGCTCTTGCACATAAATATTCAAGCGATCCCCGGCCATGATACGCCGACTGGAAGCTTCGTCGCGGTTTTGCGCTTGGACGACAGGTGTTGCCCCCAAAAAGACGCTCGCCGCAAACAGTCCCGGCAGTGCGCCCCGCCAAAAGGCCCGAATGATACGCATGAAATTCATATGGTCACTCTACTCGAAAACAACGAGCCGGACAATGCTCGTTTTGAAGGTATTTCGCCCGTTGGCATCCGTTCAGCAAACACTCAAAAAACGTAGTTCAGCGAATACGTAATCAAGTGCTTTTCCATAGGGCCTTCTGTATGAAAATTGGAATCCTCAGAACTATAGGTGTAGGCCAAAATCCGGGACAACTTGCGGCTGAACTGCCGATTATGGGTTAAGCCGAACGTCCAAGTCGTGATTTTTTCGGTTTCAGCGGCATCATCCCCCAACGGTGTTGATTCCTCGTAAATCACTCCGGCCACGAACATAAGATTATAGACAAACAGATCCCGGATGCTGAAATCATACGCGTAAGTCGTAGTTTCGGTCTCTGAGTTGGACCCCAGAGTGGAGCGGGGCTCTTGCGAGAAAGTGACCGCATGGCGGGCGCGGGGACCAAGTAACTGTTCCAACATGACGTCATAGATGAAGGTGACTTCGTCCTCATCCATACTCTTTTCCCATGTGGCAGACGCCGACAAGCGCAACGACTTGGAGAATTGGAACTCGTCCATAGCCGTCACCGTGTGGGTCGGTTCCCAACGCTTCTCGCGCTCGCCGGGATCTATTGTCTCATCTTCATAAGAAATGCCGAAAGAATAGGAGAGTTGAGGCCGCCGCAAAATTTCCACCGGGATGGCGCCAGTCACCCCAAACGTCTGCGTGGTTTCATCCGTTTCTTCATCCGTTTCAGTAAGCGTTGTCAGTTTTTTTTCCCATGTATAAAAAAGGCTGCCCCAGGTGAAAACATCCCAGTAAGCGCTCGCCGTATACGTCAGCTCATCTTTATCGCCGATTTTATATTCCTCTTTATCGTGCCGCTCTTGGAGAAAATCCACAATGGCCTCCAA
>DBPO01000088.1 GCA_002304915.1 Verrucomicrobia bacterium UBA1418 | reverse complement strand
GGGGGGGCGGGTATGTTGCGGGGTTGAGGTTGATGAAAGGCGCATGGGCAATGAGGATTAAGGATTTTCTCCAGAGGCACCGGCTGGTGATGGATGGGGCGATGGGTACCCAAATCCAGGAGCGGGCGCTGGGGCCGGAGGTGTGGGGGGCGGTGGAGGGGTGTAATGAGTGGCTGAATGTGTCGGCGCCGGAGGTGATTGGGGAGATTCATGGGGCGTATTTTGCGGCGGGGGCGGATGCGGTGGAGACGAATAGTTTCGGGGCGTCGCCGCTGACGCTGGGGGAGTATGGGTTGTCGGCGCGGGCGCGTGAGATTTCGCGGGCGGCGGCGGTGATTGCGCGGCGGGCGGCGGATGAGGCGTCGGCGAGGGAGGGGCGGCCGACTTTTGTGCTGGGTTCGGTGGGGCCGGGGACGAAGTTAGTTTCGCTGGGGCAGGTGGGGTATGACGATTTGTATGCGGGGTATCTGGAGCAGATGGGCGGGTTGCTGGAGGGGGGGGCGGATGGGTTGATTATTGAGACGTGTCAGGATTTGTTGCAAATCAAGGCGGCGGTGGCGGCGGCGATGAGTTTGCTGGGGCCGGATAGCGACCGGCTGCTTTATGTTTCGGTGACGGTGGAGACGACGGGCACGTTGCTGGTGGGGTCTTCGATTCAGGCGGTGATGGCGGCGCTGGAGCCGTATCCGATTGATGTGCTGGGGCTGAATTGCGCGACGGGGCCGGAGGCGATGGAGCGGCATCTGGAGGCGATGGGGGAGGTCTGGCGGGGGAACATCGGCTGCATGCCGAACGCGGGGCTGCCGACGCTGGTGGATGGCCGGGTGCATTATCCGCTGGGGGCGGAGGATTTCGGGCGCATCATGGGGGGGCTGGTGGAGCGGCAGGGGGGGCATGTTGCGGGGGGGTGCTGCGGGACGACGCCGGCGCATATTCGCGCGTTGCGGGGGGCGCTGGGGGATTTGTCGGCGCCGGCGGCGCGTGCGGTGCAGGGGCGGGAGCAGGTGAGCAGTTTGTTCGCGCCGGTGGATTTGTCGCAGACGCCGCCGCCGCTTTATGTGGGGGAGCGGGCGAATGCGACGGGGTCGAAGAAGTTCCGCGAGGCGCTGCTGGCGGAGCAACTGGATACGGCGTTTGATTTGTTGAATGAGCAGGATGACGGGGTGGCGCATGTGCTGGATTTGAGCGTGGCGTATGCGGGGCGCGACGAGGTGGCGGATATGACGCGGCTGGTGGCGCGGGCGGCGCGCGAGTGCCGGCTGCCGCTGATGGTGGATAGCACGCAACTGGATGTGGTGGAGGCGGCGCTGAAGCTGCACGGCGGGCGGGTGCTGATTAATTCCATCAACTTTGAGGCGGGCGAGGAGAAGGCGGAAAAACTGGTGGCGCTGGCGCGGCAGTTTGGCGCGGGGTTGGTGGCGCTGACGATTGATGAGCGCGGCATGGCGATGGATGCCGGGCGCAAGGTGGAGATTGCGAAGCGGCTGACTGATTTTTGCGTGCAGCGGGGGATGCGTCCGGGTGATTTGCTGGTGGATGTGTTGACGTTCACGATTGGCAGCGGGGACCCGTCGCTGAAAACGGCGGCGGTGGAGACGATGGAGGCGATTCGGCGCATCAAACGGGAGATTCCGGGGGTGCGGACGCTGTTGGGGTTGTCGAATATTTCGTTTGGCTTGAAGCCGGCGGCGCGCAAGGTGCTGAACAGTGTGTTTCTGGATAGCTGCGTCAAGGCGGGGCTGGATGCGTGCATTATCAATACGGCGACGCTGGCACCGCTGACGGATTTGGCGCCGGAGGCGATTGCGCTGGCGGAAAAATTGCTGGCCAACGATGGGGCGGATGGGGATCCGCTGGAAAATTATATTCAGTATTTTGAGGGTGCGTCGGCGGTGGCTGACGATGCGGCGGTGGTGGCGGCACAAACGCCGGAGGAGCAGGTGGCGGCGGCGCTGGTGAAGGGCAAGGCGGCGCTGCTGGATGCGTCCATCCCTGCGCTGCTGGGGAAGATGGCGGCGGAAGATGTGCTGAATCAGCACCTGATTCCGGGGATGCGGGAGGTGGGGCGGCTGTTTAATGATGGTATTTTGCAACTGCCGTTTGTGTTGAAGGCGGCCGAGGTGATGAAGAAGGCGGTGGCGATGATTCAGCCGCATTTGCAGGCGGGGGAGGCGAGGGCGGCGGGGACGATGGTGATTGCGACGGTGGCGGGGGATGTTCACGACATCGGCAAGAATCTGGTGGATATTATTTTGACGAATAATGGCTACCGGGTGGTGAATCTGGGTGTGAAGGTGTCCATTGAGGACATGATGGCGGCGGTGAAGGAGCACCGGGCGGATGTGCTGGGCATGAGCGGGCTGCTGGTGAAGTCCGTGCAGGTGATGCGGGATAATTTGAAGGCGATGGAGGCGGCGGGCATGACGGTGCCGGTGCTGCTGGGCGGGGCGGCGCTGACGGAGGCGTTTGTGGTGAGCGATTGCCAGCCGGTTTATTCCGGGCCGGTGCGCTATTGCAAGGATGCGTTTGACAGCATGATGTGCTTCCGCGAGCTGGAAGAGACGGGGCGGCTGGCGCATTCGCCGCCGCCGCCGCAAGCCAAGAATCCTGAGGCGGGGGCGTCATGAGCGCTGACGTGCAGGTGCGGCCCGTGGATGAGCCGTTGACTCCGCCTTTTGGGGGCGCGCAGATTTGGGAGCCGGCGATTGATGCGGTTTATCCATACATTGAGCGGATGTCGCTGCTGGTGGGGCGCTGGGGATTCAAAAAGGGGGAGTTGCCGGAGGCGGAGTATCGCAAGCTGCTGGATGGGCGGGCGCAGGCGCAGTTTGAGCGGCTGATGCGCGAGAATAAAATGCGGCGGCTGTTTGTGCCGCGCGCGGCGGTGGCGTGGCATAGCTGCCGGCCGGAGGGCGATGCTCTTATCATTTATCCGCACGGCGGCGGCGAGCCCATCCGACAGGATTTTCCGCGGCAGCAAATCAACGAAAAGCTGTGCATTAGCGATTTTTTCCGCGAGGAGGGTGATATTCTCGGCTGTTTCACGGTGACGGTGGGCAGCGCGGAGGCCACGGCGGAACTGGCGCGGATGAAAGAGGCGGGGGAATATCAGGATTACTTTTTCTGGACGGGCTTTGCGGCGGAATATACGGACGCGGTGGCGGAGTGGGCGCACATTCGGATGCTGGAGCCGCTGGGCGGGCGGCAGGGGGCGCGGTTCGGGCCGGGGTATCCATCGTGCCCCGATACCGCGTTGACGCGAACGATTGCCGAGCTGACGGAGGCGCACCGCATTGGTGTGAAGGTGACGGATTCGAATATGCTGGAGCCGGAAATGAGCACCAGCGCGATTTTGGCGCACCGGCCGCGCGCGCGGATTTTCAACCGGCTGGTATAAAAAAACAGAAAAGGGGATTGCCGAAGTTGAACTTCTCGGCGGGGTAGGGCATACTGCGGGGAACTTGGTTTTTAAGCCGGCTTAGCTCAGTTGGCAGAGCAGCTGNNCAGGTCATCGGTTCGAGTCCGATCGCCGGCTCCAGTATTGGGAGTGAGAGCATGAAATATATTTTGGACATTATTTTGGTCATCGCCGTGGTGTGGGTGGTGAATTTGTGGAACGGGCAGCGGCTGAAGGATTTGGCCCAGAGTGATGAGATTGCGCGTTTGACGGCGAGGGTGCAGGAGTGGGAGGAAAACGCGAATACGTTTTCCAACAAGCTGGATGAAACGACGGCTGCGTTGACGGGTGTGCGCGCGGAGCTGGAGCAGGCGCAGCAGGGTCTTCAGGAGAAGACGGATGCGCTGGCGGCTAAAGAGGCTGAGTTTGAGCGCTTGCAAGAGGTATCCATATGAAGCTGAAGGCGCGGGTGGATGAGTTGCAGGGGCTGAAGGATTTGGCCAAGCAGGCGTATCATNNTGTGAATGCGCCGAAGGATGAGAAGGCGTCGGGCGGGGAGGAGTAAAGGGGGGCGGCGCATGCCGGGGATGGACTCGGTTGCCGGACGGGGCGGGGCGTGAGCAGGGTTTTGGGCGTGGATTATGGCGACCGCCGCACGGGGGTGGCGGTTAGCGATGAGTCGGGCGTGATTGCGTTTCCGCGCGAGACGCTGGTGTGTGCGCAGGTGGCGCAGGCGGCGGCGGCGGTGGCGCGGGTGGCGGCGGCGGAGGGGGTGGGGTGCATTGTGGTGGGTTATCCTGTCAATATGGATGGGACGGCGGGGCCGCGCGCGGCGCGGACGGATGCGTTCATTGCGGAACTGGGGCAGCGGACGGAGATTCGCGTGGTGCGGTGGGATGAGCGTTTGAGCACGCGCAGCGTGGAGGCGGTTTTAATCGCGGCGGGGGCGAGTCGCGCCAGGCGCAAGGGTGTGGTGGACAAGTTGGCGGCGCAGCAGATTTTGCAAAGTTATCTGGATGCGCAGGCGGTTCGCGCGGATGGGGGGGAGTGGTGACGGCGGCGCGGGTGGTGAAGCAGACGCCGCGGACGCGTCCGCCGAAGGGGGGGCGGCGCTATCGGATGACGATTGCCTATGACGGCACGGATTTTTACGGGTGGCAGACGCAACCGGCGAAGCCTACGGTGCAGGGGGCGCTGGAGGGGGCGCTGCGGCAACTGACGGGTGAGGCGGTGCGGGTGCATTCCAGCGGGCGCACCGATACCGGGGTTCACGCGCGGGGACAGACGGCGCATTTTGATTTGCGCAAGCCGTGGGAGGCGGGCGCTTTGCAGAAGGGGTTGAATGCCGTGTTGCCGGAGGCGGTGCGGGTGTCGGCGCTGCGGCGGGCGGCGGATACGTTTCACGCGCGGTATGACGCGACGGGGAAGGAGTATCGCTATTCCATTTGGAACGCGCGGGTGGGGTGTCCGTTGGAGCGGCGGCAGGCGGTTCATATTCGCGCGCCGCTGGATGTGGCGGCGATGCGGGAGGCGGCGGGGATGCTGGTGGGCACGCACGATTTCGCGGCGTTTGCGGCGAATCCGCACCGAGAGATGGATGGCACGGTGCGCACGTTGTGGCGGCTGGAGGTGGGCAAGCGGGGGGCGCGGGTGACGATTCGCGCGGTGGGGGACGGGTTTCTCTACAAGATGGTGCGCAGTCTGGCGGGTCATTTGCTGCGCGTGGGGAGCGGGGCGGTGCCGGCGGCGGAAACCCGCGAGCTGCTGGCGAGCCGGCGGCGGACGGCCCGCGTGGAGACGGCGGCGGCGCACGGGTTGTGTCTGCACCGTGTTTTTTACGGGGCAATTCCGGGACTTCCCAAACGGGAGCAACCGTGCTAGGGTGTTCGACACTTTGAAGATGGTATTGAACCTGTAAGGCGAGGAAACGACATGACCGATATTGAATTTGTTTGTCCCCATTGCGGTCAAAATCTCAACGGTCCCGAAGATTTGGCGGGGCAGACGATAGATTGCCCGGTGTGCCAAAAGAGTTTTGAGATTCCCGGGGGTATCATTGAGGTTCCCAAGGAAAAGATGGTTCCTCCGCCTCCGCCGCCGGCGCCGAGCGGGGGCGGGCCTGCGGATACCGGCAAAATTCCGCGTCCGACGGGCTCGGATGACGACAAGGGCAAAACGGTGAGAATTGAGCTGCCGCCGGAGTTTTTGCAGGAACCGGAAAAGCATATTTTCAAGATTAAACGAATTCAGCGCTAGCATGCGACGGAAGACGACGGTGGGGGAGGTTGACGCGGACGTCCTCGATTACACGGCGGGGAAGGATCGCGTGCTGGATTTGGCGCTGGCCGCGGCCGATTGCATGGGGACGGCGGCGCATGTGACGATGCTGGCGCGGGTGCCGGTGAAGCCGCCGTTGCTGGAGGCGCGTCATGCCCGACAAATCATTGCCGAATTGCGCGAGGTGTATCTGGATGCCGCCGAGGGGCGGTTTGCGATTACGCTGGAGGATCAGGATGTTCATCTGGCGGTTGAGCGGCGGCTGACGGAGCGGCTGGGGGATGTGGGGAAGCGGGTGCATGTGTGCCGCAGCCGCAATGATCAAATTGCCGTGGATTTGCGGCTGTATGCGAAGGTGCGCCTGCAGGAGGCGATTGGCGCGGCGGCCTGGCTGGCGCGGATGCTGGTGGCGCTGGCGCAGCGGCACGAAAAGGCGCCGATGGTGGGGCGCACGCACATGCAGCCGGCCATGCCGTCCAGCGTGGGGTTGTGGGCTTCGGCTTGGGCGGAGAGCTTGCTGGATGACATTCAGTTGCTGCAAACGGCATACGATTTGAACAACCGCAGTCCGCTGGGGTCCGCCGCCAGCTATGGGGTGCCGGTGCCGATTGACCGCCAGCTCACCAGCGATTTGCTGGGTTTTGCGCGGCCGGTTCACAATGTGCTGCACGCGAACCAAACCCGGGGCAAGCTGGAGGCTATTATTCTTTCGGCGCTGGGGCAGGTCATGCTGACGTTGTCGCGTCTGGCGCAGGATTTGATTATCTTTTCGATGCCGGAGTTCGGCTATTTTCGCATTCCGGCGGAATTCACCACGGGCAGCAGCATCATGCCGCAGAAGCGGAATCCGGACGTTCTGGAGCTGTTGCGCGCCAAGGCGGCGAAGGTGTTGTCGCACGCGCATTTTGTGGCGGAAATCGTGCGGGCGTCGCCGTCGGGCTACAACCGTGATTTGCAGGAGGCCAAGGAGCCGTTTCTGGACGGGTTTGAGCTGACGATTCGTTCGCTACGGATTCTGGCGCCGCTGATGGCTGGTCTGGAGGTGGACGAGGCGGCGCTGCGGGCAGCTTTTACGCCCGATGTGTTCGCGACGGACCGCGCGCTGGAGCTGGTGGCGGCGGGGCGGCCCTTCCGGGATGCCTATCACGAGGTGAAGGCTCATCTGGACCAGTTGGCGGGGCAGAGTCCGGATGAAGCGCTGGCGGCCAAGAATCATTTGGGGGCGCCTTTGGGGCTGGATTTGGCGGGCATGGATGCGGCGGCGCGTCAGGTGGAAAGCTGGGTTGCCGGCGAGAAGAAATTGCATGCCGCTTGTCGCGACCGGCTGCTGGGGCTGAAAAGCAAAAAGAAGGCCCGGACGGGTTGACAACGCATGGAAGTGGGCTATCTTGATTTTCGCGGAGGGGTGAAAGAGTGTGGCATGGTAAAGATAACAGAGTACTCCTTCGGCGATTACAGTGTCGCCTTTGCGTGTGAGGGGCATTCGCCCTTCGGGGAGATGAGCCGTTTGCATATCTGCAATCTGGGCATGCATTTCTGCGCGTCCGCGCAAGTTCCTGAATTCAATATGTATGACTTTGAGATGGCGATACGCTCCGGTTCGGATGCTTCGCCGATGAAGGTTAAATGCACGGGCGTTGTGGTTCGTTCCGCGCCGCAGGAGGACGGTTTTTATACGGTCATCCATTTTTCCAACCTTTGTCAGAAGGATGCGGCTTGTCTGAAGGAGTTGACGAAGCTGAATAAGACGCGCTGCGAAGATTGCGCGAATTGTTGAGGCGGCGTTTTTTTGATTTTTTGAGGGGGCGGGGGCGCT
>DBPO01000066.1 GCA_002304915.1 Verrucomicrobia bacterium UBA1418 | reverse complement strand
GTGGCCGTCAAACTGTCGCCGCGATACATGCTCACCGGGTCATCGCGGCGCGCGCCCAGCGGGAACGCCGCCGTCAGCGTCACGGGTCCCGCAATCGCATCGCACGCGGCGAACGCCTGCTCAAAATCGCGGCGAATCCGCGTGCGCACCTGCTGCGCCCGCCGATAGTATTCCTCCGCCGCGCCGCGACACAGCACATAGGTGCCCACCAGCAACCGCCGTTTGACCTCCGCGCCGAATCCCTGCCCGCGCGTCTGGTCATACATGTCGCCCAGCTCATCAGCGTCGGCGCGGAATCCATAGCGCACACCGTCATAACGCGCCAAATTGGACGAAGCCTCCGCCGCGCTCAAAACAAAATAATCCGCCATGCCATACGCCGTGTGCGGCAGCGACACCTCCACTATTTGCGCACCCAGCGCGCGGCACTCATCCACCGCCGCGCGCACCCGTTGCGCCACGTCGGCATCCAGCTCCGGCATGAAAAATTCGGCGGGAACCCCCAGCTTCAAGCCGCGCAAATCCTTCGCCGCGCGTACAGCCGCCAGCACATCCCCCACCGGCCGCGCCGATGTCGTGGAATCGCGCGCGTCGTGCCCGGCCATCGCCTGATAAATCGCCGCCGCGTCCGCCACGCTGCGCGCCATCGGCCCAACCTGATCCAGCGACGACGCCAGCGCCACGCACCCGAAGCGCGACACCCGCCCATACGACGGCTTAAAGCCCGTCACCCCGCAAAAAGCCGCGGGCTGGCGAATGCTGCCGCTGGAATCGGTCGCCAGCGCCGCTGGCGCCAACCGCGCCGCCACCGCCGCCGCCGACCCGCCGCTGGAGCCGCCCGGCGCCCGCGCCACATCCCACGGATTGCGCGTGGGGCCATACACGCTGGTTTCGGTGCTGCCGCCCATCGCAAATTCATCGGTATTCGTGCGCGCGATGAAGATGCACCCCGCCGCGCGCAAACGCGCAATGGCGGTCGCGTCAAACGGCGCGACATACCCCTGCAAAATCTTCGACCCCGCCGTGCAAGGCTGCCCCGCGACACTCAGCACATCCTTGACGGCAACCGGAACGCCCAGCAGCGGGCGCGAATCGCCGCCCGCCCGCGCCTCATCCGCGGCGCGCGCCGCCGTCAATACAGCCTCGGAATCGCGCCAGGTCAGCGCGTTCAGTTGCGGCTCCAGTTTGTCCGCCCTCGTCAACAGCGCCTGCGCCAGCTCAACCGCCGACACCTCCTTGCGCGCCAGCGCATCCGCGGCCTCCGACACACCCCAATCCACCGGCGACCCGCTCATTCCAGCACCTTCGGCACAACAAATTGCCCCTGACGCGACAGCGGCGCATTTTTCAACGCGGCCTCGCGCTCCAGCCCCGCCTCCGGCACATCCTCGCGCCAGACCGTCTCGCCATCCGCCACGCTTTCCGTAGGCGGCACGTCCTTCACATCCACCTCTTGCAACTGCCGCGTCCACGCCAGAATACCCTCGACCTGCGTCTGCAACGCAGCCGCTTCGTCATCCGCCAGCGCGATGCGCGCCAAACCCGCGACGCCACGCACATCAAACGGGCGGACATTCTTGGAATCATTCATCGTCATGCACTTATCGCCTTCCGCCCCGACTCGGGGCTTTCACGGGGAAGCCTTGTAGCATATTCCCCGCGCCACACACAAAAAGTTTTATCCTCCCATCCGGCAAACGTCGCTTTTCTGCATCCATGCCCTCAGATGGTAATCTTCAAGCATGCGGTCTGAATGTGCTGTGCCCTTTCCAGGTCAGCCGGCTCAACCCACACCCGGATGCGGCTGCAACGCCCAAACGCCCCCCTGGAATTGATTCGATGTCGCTCATCTAATTCATCCACGCGGACGGCAATCGCGGCCTTCTCCAACGCACCAAGCAAGCGCGAGGCATCGGGAACCTCGTATTCGCCTAGCATGACCTCATTCATCGCTTGCGCGCCCCCCTCGCCTACTTGATGAACAGCATTTCCTGATACGTCGGCAGCGGCCAGTACTCGTCGGAAACGATATTCTCCAGCGCATCCGCCACCTTGCGCACCGCGTTCATCGCCGGGATGATTTTCCGTCGGCACCGCCGCGCGCGCACAGCCGCCGAACCCGCCGGCTCTTTTTCAATCACCTTGCGCAAAGCCGCAATCCGCCCCTGCAATTCCGCCTCCAGCTCGCACACCTCATCCAGCACCGTCGTACAATGCCCCTTGCCCAGCGACTGCAACGTCAGCGACGTCTCCGCCAGCAGTTTCTGATACCTCACCGCCGCCGGGAAAATCAACGTCTTCGCGATTTCAAACGTCAGCCGCGCCTCAATCATCACTTCCTTGACGTACTTATCCAGATAGATTTCGTTGCGACTGTGAAACTCGCGGCGCGTCAGCACCTGCATACGCTCAAACACCGCGTCATTCGCCGGCGTTTCCGTCGCCGGGAAAGCCACATCCGTCGTCGGCGCGTGCGCCAGCCCGCGCCGCGCCGCCTCCGCGCGCCACGCCGCGGAATAATTGTCGCCGTTGAAAATGATGCGTCCGTGCGCCTTCATAATCTGGCGGATGCTCTTCTGCACAGCCGCCGCCAAATCCTCCGGCGTGCGAATCTTCGCCGCCTCCAGCTCATCCGCCATGTCCGCCAGCGAATCCGCCACAATGGTATTCAAAATCACCAGCGGACTCGCCACCGACTGACTCGCCCCCACCGCGCGAAACTCAAACTTGTTGCCGGTGAAAGCAAACGGGCTTGTGCGGTTGCGGTCCCCCGCATCCTTCGGCAGCGGCGGCAGCACATCCACGCCAATCGTCAGCAAGCCCGGCCGCGCCGCCTTGCCCGTTCCGCCGCGCGCGATTCCCTCGAAAACCTCCGTCAGTTGCTCACCCAGATAAATGGAAAGAATCGCCGGCGGCGCTTCATTCGCCCCCAGCCGGTGGTCGTTGCCCGAATGCGCCACGGAAGCCCGCAGCAGCGTCGCGTGCTTGTCCACGGCCCGAATCACCGCCGCGCAAAACGCCAAAAACCGCATATTGCGATGCGGCGTATCGCCCGGCTCCAGCAAATTCACATGATTCGTGCTCAGCGACCAATTCAGATGCTTGCCGGAGCCATTGATGCCCGCAAACGGTTTTTCGTGCAGCAGACACGTCATGCCATACTTCTGCGCCACGCGCTGCAACACCGTCATCGTCAAATACTGGTGATCCGCCGCCACGTTGGCCGTCTCGTACACCGGCGCCAGCTCATACTGCCCCGGCGCCACCTCGTTATGCCGCGTCTTCACCGGCACCCCCAGCTTGTACAGCTCGCGCTCGACCTCCAGCATAAACGCCAGCACCCGCTCCGGAATCGCCCCGAAATACTGGTCCTCCATCTCCTGACCCTTCGGCGGCTTCGCCCCGAACAACGTGCGCCCCGCACTGATTAAATCCGGCCGCGCGAAAAAGAAATTGCGGTCCACCAGAAAATACTCCTGCTCGCAGCCCGCCGTAGCCGTCACCATGCCCGGCTCCTTTTCGCCGAACACCCGCAACACGCGCCGCGCCTGCGTATCCAGCGCCTGCAAAGAACGCAGCAGCGGCGTCTTTTTGTCCAGCACCTCCCCCGTCCACGAACAAAACGCCGTGGGAATACACAAAATGCTGCCGTTGGGATTCTCCAGAATGTACGCCGGACTCGTCACATCCCAGGCCGTGTACCCCCGCGCCTCAAACGTCGCCCGAATCCCCCCCGACGGAAAATTCGACGCATCCGACTCGCCCATAATCAAATGACGCGCCGAAAACTCCTCCAACGCCCCCCCCTGCCCGTCCGGCTCCAGAAAACTATCATGCTTCTCCGCCGTCAGCCCCGTCAGCGGATAAAATACATGCGCGTAATGCGTCGCCCCCTTTTCAATCGCCCACGCCCGCATGGCATCCGCCACCGCGCTCGCCACGGTCACATCCAGCTTTTCGCGCTCATCAATCGTCCGCCGCAGCGCCTCATACACCGGCTTCGGCAGCCGCGCCTTCATCACCCGGTCATCAAACACATTCGCCCCGAACAACTCCCGCGCCGGCGTCTTGGAAAAATCCAGCGCCGGAGCCGTCGCCCGGTAATTCGTCACCGCCGCAATCGCGTTCAATCTGGCATTACTCATCTCCGCCCTCTTTCACATTCCTACTCTTCCACACACACCATCCAACACCCTGAAAAACCCATTTTTTCTGCTTTTTCCGCATAAACTTACAAAAACAGCCCCCTGTCAACCATTTTTAACCCAAAAACCCAAAATTATGCCATTTTTTGACCAATTTCAGCGATTTCAACCCCCTTTTCCCCATTTTCACCCATTTCCAACCCCCAATCCGCAATTTCCGCAATCCCCGCCTTTTTTATGCAATCATTCACAAATCACCGCATTTTTTACAAAACACCCCCGTTCCCCCGCAAATCCCTCTCCCAAAACACCCCTCCCCCCCCCCGCGGACGTCACGGCTGATGCACTGTTTTGCCGATCATTTCCTTATCAGTTTCTCGAGCCTTCGCTCCAAAAGATACCCAGAGAAGTCCTGCCTCAAGCGGGTCATGTCGCCCCGGTTCAGTACGATCTTCGACATGTCATTGAATCCAAATCCAAACATGCGATCCGGTTTCCCGCTGGCTGTCCTGCATTTCGTAAAAAACTCCCGCATCTCGTCTCGCGTGAAGATCAAGGAACAATCCTTGTACCATGTCGCCGATACCCTTGCGGTCCTTCCCAAATCGGGTGCGTACATCCCGACAAGAATCACGTAATCTGCTAGATCAGGGACATTGAAACAGTTGAACCATGTATTGTGCTGAAACCGAATGGTCGCTTTTCGTTTGGGGGGAGCAGGCTGGTGTGTCCGGGATGCCTTCACCTGAAATGTCTTGGCGGTTGTCCTGCCGTTTGCCGAGCGATGTAGAACCGCGAGGTCGATTCCCTTCTCTTGTCGCGACAACGGTATAAATACAGAATAGCCATCCTTCCGAGGTAGCAAAGACTGCAACCGCTCTGCCACCACAAACTCAGGCCACTGCAATGTGAATACTGGTTCCATTATTTCCTCCGGCGAATCGGTGTTTATTCATCGAACTTCAAAGTTCCTGTGCGGCCTAGAAACCGACTGTCTGGCGGTAGGATAGATACGGGCCAAGACTGGGTCAAACATTATTCGTTGCGCCGGGGGGAGGGTTCGGGAAACTGCCGGGATTGGGAAGGCAGGGAAAGGTCGCCGGACCCGCCGGCTGTTCTAATTTCCATCGTGGACCGGCGGCGTCCCGCCGCCGAAAGGCTGTTCTGTAGCTGCGCTCGCTGAGCGCAGAGGCTGTTCATGGCTGTTCGGCTT
>DBPO01000056.1:6570-18129 GCA_002304915.1 Verrucomicrobia bacterium UBA1418 | reverse complement strand
CCCCCCGGCGCATACTGACACGCCCCGCACATCCCCCCCGCCTTCAAAGCCGACACCACCTCATCCACCGACCGCAACCCCAGCTCCTTAATTTTCCGACGCAAATACGGCTCCCTCAGCCCCAGACAATGACAAACGACACGCCCCTCATCCTCCCCCTCCGCATGCGACCCCGTCAACTTCACCCCCGCCGCCGCCAAATCCACCCCCCGTTTCCCCGCCCAATCCACCACCGCCGCCTCCAGCGCCTCCGCCCCCATCACCGAACAATGCACCTTCTGTTGCGGCAACCCGCCCAAAAAATCCACAATATCCTGATTCGTGACACTCAACGCCTCAATCGGCGTCAACCCCTTCCCCTCAATCAACTCACAAAGCGCCTCCGACGCCGCAATCGCCGACGTACACCCAAACGTCAAATACTTCGCCTCCACAATCACATCCCTCAACGGATCCTCATTCCGCTCCACCCGAAACGTAAACTTCAGCGCATCCCCGCACACAATCGAGCCATGCCGCCCCTCCCCATCTGGATGCTCAATCTCACCCAGATGCGTACCCGGCTTCCCCTGCACCGCATCCATAAACAACTGCTTCGTCTTTTCGCTATATTCCCAAGCCATAACCATTCCTCTTGAGTCCGTCGGAGCAAGATACACTTCCACGCCCAAAAATCAACTGAATGGATCCCCCTCCTCCCAAAAAACACTCAGCCCAATCCTTACAAAAAGTGGGCCTATTTATTACAATATATAGAACTAATTATTACAATGTATAGGCCTACATATTGTAATATATAGGACTAGTTATTGTAATATATAGAGCAATCTGCTCTAATAGCTCACATGAACAAAAACACATCCATCCCGGCCTTGAACCCTACCCTATGGCGCACATGCCGAATGCTGGCAAGCCCGACCCGCATCAACCTGCTACGCGCCCTGGTAACCCATCCCGGCCAAGGTGTTTCCGCTCTGGGCCAATGTGTCGGCATCCGCCAATCGGCAGCCAGCCAGGAGCTGCGTCGCATCCAGTCCCGTGGCATCATCCAACCCCATCGCAAAGGAACTCGACTGATTTACCGCTTGGGGGCTGACCCGCAGGTCTCCAGCGCAGCCCCTTTGCTGAAAGCTATTTCATCAGCTCTAAACCAATTTCCGCCTGCACGCGACGAAGAAATGTGTGTTCTCGCGACCGGACTGGCCCACGAACGACGCATTCGGATGTTTCGTCATCTTTTGTTGAATGGCCCCTGTACACCTAACGCCTTGGCTTTCGAGCTGCGAATTACCCGCACCACCTTCAGCGCTCATCTGCATACTCTGCAGGCCGGAGGCTGGATTAAAAAGTCTGATGAACTACTGACCGCTACAGTCCCCAATCATCCCCTGGCTAAAGCCTTGGCCAAACTAATCCAGCAGGGCGTAACGCGCTAAGAATCAGCCCTGATCCTTCAGCCGCCGCCCATAGCGCAGGATTTTCCAGCCCTTGGTGAATAGGCGAACGAAAAATGGCGGACAGTCACCGACGTGACTAATGACCAGCGGGCGATTCACATACAGAAAATCCGTCTTTTCGCTCATTCGTTTCCAGAGGTCATAGTCATCAAAATAGTCGTTGGGATCCCAGCCCCCAACCTCGTCAATCAAAGCCCTGGTGTGAATGACATTGGCCGTATTGATGAAATTATAGCGCTGTAATTTCTCGCGGTCCCAACGGTGCAGCCATCCCTGAAATGGGTTCCCAAAAATTCGTCGGCCGGTTTTCTTGTCCCGATACTGACAGCGGCAATAAAAAACCTGCTGCTCCGGATGCTTGGCCACGGCACCCATCATCACGCGCAAAAAATCGGGATGATACTCGTCGTCATCGTCGAGATAGGCGATGTAAGGCGCGCGGGCCATTTCAAAAACTCCGTGGTTTTTCGCGATGGCTCCATGTGACCCCGGCGGCGATTTGACCGGCAGATTGTAAAAACGCAGGCGGGGGTCACCGAAAGATGCCACAACAGCTTCGCTGTCGTCGGGCGTGCAGTCCCCAACAACACACATCTCCCAGTTATCAAAATCGCGTTGCGCGCGCACGGACTCAATAGCCCGTCGGAGCACCGCGGAGCGATTATAGGTACTGGTGATAATGCTGACTTCTGGAAACGTCATATGCTATCGCCGACAAACCCCATGCCTTCGCGCAAGCGACCTTAAAATACAAAACCTGCCGAAGCCAAGCGCCGCCCCAATTCGTCCAGAACGCGGTCATCATCGGCGCGGTTCGCGGACTCAAAGGTGGCGCCGAAGCGCAAAAATGCGCCCGCGTCATCCCAAGGCACCGTCGAGATGCAATGCTCGGTGATGAGGTATTGCGAAGCCTCCTCAGCATTGGCAAACACCCGGCCCGAAGTCGTCCCCTTGGGGGCGGGCACATAAAGATAAAATGTGCCGCCAGGCATCTTGGCCTTGAAACCAGCCGCTTTGAGCACCCGAACCATCTTGCGCAAGCGACGCTGATAGTGAGCGCGGATTTTCTCAGAGGAAGCCTTGTCGGCAATGCCGGCGCAGGCGGCAATCTGAATCGCCTTGAACTGGCCGCTGTCAATGTTGTCCTTCACTTCAGCAATAGCCGCCACAACAGGGGCGGAGCCCGCCACAAACCCCAGACGCCAGCCGGTCATGTTGTAGCTCTTGCTCATGGAGTGAAGCTCAACCGCGGCCTCCTTGCCGCCGGGACGGGACAAAATCGAAAGCCGCTCGCGACCATAAATCAACGTGGCATAAGCCGCATCCTGCACAATCAGGATGTTGTGCCGTTGCGCAAACGCAATCAGCTCGTCAAAAAACTCAACGGTTGCCGCCGCGCCCGTCGGATTGTTGGGATAATTCACATAAAACAACTTCACGCGCGACAGGTCGGTCTGCTCCAACGCCTTCAAATCTGGGAAGAAATTATTCTTGGCAAGCAGCGGGACCGGAATCACGGTTCCTCCCAAATACTTGGTATGCGTGGCCATGACGGGATAACCCGGAATGGTAGCCAGCAAGGCATCGCCCGGATTCACGAAGCAAAACGGAATCATCGCTAGCGCCGGCTTGGAGCCGATGGTGTGGTTGATTTCCGTTGCCGGGTCTAAATCGGTGACGCCAAAAAAGTCGGCCATATATTTGGCCGCGGCGACCTTGAATTCCGCGATGCCGTTGTCGGCATATCCCCGGTTGGCGGGATCATCAACGGCCTTTTTCAGGGCCTGTCGAATGGCGCGCGGTGCCATTTGATCGGGCTCGCCCACGCCGAAATCGAGCATTTCCACGTCCGGATGGGCTTCACGCGCGGCTCGTTTGGCGCGCTTGATTTTTTCAAATTTATAGATGGCCGTGCTTTTCCCGAATTGGGCGCCGCCGATACGTTCCGCAAATAAACTCTGAATATCCATGGTACTCCTTCGTCTTTACAATCGCTCTGATTATTCATGGTGGCGGCTTTTTGTCCACCCTTTCCAACAAACGCCCCCAACCAAACGCGGAAAAGGCTAGTATGTATAGCCAATGGAAAAGCTGAAGCGACCGGAATCCTTGAGCATATCATCCGTCGTCAGCGGCCAGGCATAGTCGAGCTGAATCGGAAATTGCGGGAAGTCAAACCGCACGCCCAAGCCATATCCATCGCACACCACGCCATCGCCCACCGCCGGCATGGTTTCATCTTTTTCAAAGACATCCTGCCAGACAACACCCACATCATAAAAGAGCGCGAAACGGACTTTATCCACAATGGGCAAGGTATATTCCACGCTTCCGTACAAAGCGGAACGGCCGCCGAGAGGCTCCTTGTTCGCATCCTTGGGACCCACTTTGCGGTATTGGAACGCGCGCACGGTGCGCGGCCCGCCCATGAACAGGCGGTCGAAAATCGGCACTCTATCGGAACTGCCGTATTCCTGAATCATGGAGCCCCACCCGCGGAAATTCAGCACATGCCCAAACCAAAGCGGGAAATACTGGGAGCCGCGCAGGGAGAACTGGTAGGTATCGGTATCCCCGCCAAAAGGGCCGCCGGATAAGGTGGCGCTGGCCGATCCCCGGAAACCGCGGCTGGCCACAAACGTGCTGTTGCGGGTGTCGCGAATGATTTCCATGGTACCATAGCTTTTGAGCCGTCCGCCCCCTTCAGCCTTGATTAAATCACTGGCTTCCTCCGCGACATTGCGAATATCAATATCCTCCAAGCCATAAATCCAGTTAATGCGATTAAAGGCAAAGAACGGCCTGCCCAACGTCAAAGAGCCACCGGTATTCACCTGGTCATACTCATCGCTATAGTAGCGAGCATCGCGCCGGAACAAGTCCAGCCCCAGCGAAAGCCGCCGGTTCAGGAACCAAGGCTCAATCAATGACATTTCCAAGTCGGTGCGCTCGCGACCGCCTTGAGCCCGCAAGCGCAACTTTTGGCCGCCACCCTTGGGCGGCCAGGCAAACAAATCAAAGTTTCCTTCCGTCAATTCGACAAAACCGATGATGTTGTCCACGCTGGAGATTCCGGCCCCGATCATAAATTGCCCGGTCCGCTGTTCTTCAACATCAAAGATTAAATTAAAGCGATTGGAAACGATGGTGTCTTCCGGATAGACATTGACAAACGAAAAATAGTTGAGGTTGCGCACCCGGTTTTCACTCGCGCGCACCTTGACTTCGTTAAAAACTTCACCGGGGACAACGCTGATTTCCCGGCGAATGACCTTGTCCTTGGTTTGGGCGTTGCCGCGAATGGCCACACTTTGGATATAGGCCAATGTGCCTTCGGCCACATCGTAATGAACATGGGCCAAAGCCTGGGTTGTATCCAGCACCAAACGCGGCTCCACACGGGTTTTGAGATAACCGCGGGCCCCATAAAAATCGCGGATATTTTGCGCGCTTCGCGTGATGCTGCTCAAGGCTGCGCGACTGCCGGCTGCCGCTATGACACCCCGCGTAACTTCATTGCTGGGGAACAGCGCCAGACCCGCAACCTGCCAACTGCCCACCTGATAAAGCGGACCTTCGGCAACCGTAAAGGTAATGTCAATTTTCTTGTGGCTGACATACTGAAAAACGGGTTCGCTGACAGTGGCCCCCAGATAGCCGCGATCCATGAACGCGCCGCGAATGATTTCGCGGTCGGCCAGCACACTGGCCGGCTCATAAATGCCATCGTTGTTAATCCAGGACAGCCACGAGGACTGCTTCTGCGTCATCAATTTCAAAAGTTCCCGGCGCGGGATATGTTGCCGCCCTTGAAACCGAATGTAACGCACCACGGCGCGCCGCCCTTCCTCGACACGCAATTCGACATCAGAGAATTCCGGATTCCCCGCAACCGGGGTGATGGTCCACGTCACTTTGGCTTCTGGAAAATAATCTTTGCGATAGCTCTCGCGAACCTTCTGGGCTTTCTGGCCGAGCAAGGCGCTGTCCACCCGGTCGCCGGAGCCAATTTCCATAAGATTGCGGACTTTTTTATTGCCGAGATATTCCGCGCCGGAAACCGTGAGCGTGCGGATTTTTGGGCGACCAGCCACGCGGTAGAATAGAATCAATTCCCCATCCGCCGCCGGTTGCAGACGAGCTTCCGCATAGGAAAAAGGCCCCGCGCGCTGCAAGGAGCGAATATCTTCGGAGAGCGCCGCGCGGTCCAATTCCTGGCCGACCCGTGCGCTGACGTGCGCCAAAACCTGTTCGGCGCTGACCGGAACATCGCCAATCGCCTCCACCCGAATGTCGCGCAACGGGGCCGCCCATGCACCAGTGATGGCCACGGCCCATACGGACAGAATCAACAGCGATTGTCGCCGCTTGTGGAAACCGTTATTCATTCTTCGATGGCCGCATCCACGCCGCCGTCAATACGGTTGCTGAAACGGGTATAATCGCCATCAAAGTCTAATTTGACTTCTCCGGTAGGGCCATTTCGGTGCTTGGCAATGTTGACAATCGCCAGCCGCTTATCCTCGAAATGCTCGTCATCCTTGTACAGGCTCGGACGACGAAGCAACATGACCACGTCCGCATCCTGCTCAATGGCGCCGGAGTCGCGAAGGTCCGACAATTTGGGAACAGCCGTTTTTTCGCGCGTTTCCGGGGCACGGCTTAATTGGCTCAAAACCAACACCGGTATCTTCAACTCCTTGGCCATCCCTTTGAGCGCCTGGGAAATCGCGGCTGTTTCGCGCTGGCGGCTGTCGGGCGATGAAAATTTGCTGTAATTCATCATCTGCAGATAGTCCACAACAATGAGCTGAATATCATACTTGCGTTTGAGCCGGCGCGCACGCGCACGCAAGTCCATGGCTTCCAATCCCATGGTATCGTCCACATAAATGGGCGCATTGCGCAGCGTATCGGCGGCGCTCATCAACTGTCCATGCTCCTGCGGACCAACACGTCCGGAGGATAATGATTGCGCCGAGACTCGCGCATGACCGCAAATCATGCGACGCACCAAAGATTCCGCCGACATTTCCAAACTAAATACAGCCACGGGGCGCGGCTCCTGACGCCGCGCGCCAAGGGCCACATTTTCAGCGATATTGAGCGCTAAGGACGTTTTTCCCATGGAAGGACGCGCAGCCAAAATAATCAAGTCGGAAGGCTGCATGCCCAAAAGAATGCGGTCAATATCCTCAAAGCCTGTTGAAATGCCGGTGATACCTTTCTTTTCACTTAACAGGCGATCTATTTCCCCCATTTCATTCTTAATCAACTCGGGCCAGCTCCGCTCCGCGGAAATGCGCCGTTCACTCAGCGCAAAAAAACTGGATTCGGTCTCACCCAACAGCGTATCGGCGTCCAAATCGCTTTGGTAGCACTTTTCCGTAACTTCCCGGGCTGTGTTAATGATGGAGCGGACCAGATGGTTCTCATAAACCCGCTGAATGTAATATTCCGCGTGAGCGGTGGTCGGGGTGCCGTCAATGAGCCGGGCAAGCTCCTCCTCGCCGCCCACTGTTTCCAACTGGCCCTGCTCACGCAGGCGTTCAGCAACCGTGACAAAATCAACCGGACGACGCCGATTGTGAAGCTCAAGCATCACCCCAAACAGAGTTTGGTGACTTTGAATATAAAACGAGTCCGGCTGAATTTGGCGCTGTACACAAAGGTCCAGCACGCGCACCGCATCTTGCAAGACGCAACCAAGTACCGCCCGTTCAGCTTCTTCGCTGTGTGGAGGGATTCNNCCCCCCCCCGCCGATTCTCCCACCCGCACCATGACCGCTCCTTTCCTTTATTCTGCGTCGGACTCGACCGCCGTCTTTTCTGCAACTACCTTGATTTTTAGAACACCACGCACTTCGGGATGAAGATGCAGGTGCGCCTCGTGATCGCCCAAACTCTTGAACGGCTCGTACATCGCCAATTGCTTCTTTTGCAATTCAATGCCGTTGGCGGCCAATTGCGCCAGAACATCGGCGGGCGAAACCGAACCAAACAGACGCCCTTCGGGATTCGCCTTGACCGTACATGTGATGGTCATCTGTTCCAGTTTCTGCAAGAGAGCCTGAGCCTCTTCCTTTTCTTGCGCCAGACGCAACGCGGCCTCGGCGCGCTTCTTTTCGATTAAGCGCTTGGTTCCGGGCGACATCGTCACCGCCAGCTTTTTGGGAAACAGGAAATTTCGGGCATAGCCGGAGCGAACGCGGCAAGCGTCGCCGGAGCGGCCCAAGTCCTCGACATCCGCCAGCAAAATTACTTCAATGGATTTACCCATGATACACCAATCCTTCCGTCGCCTTACGGCAACAATCCCATGACTCGTGCCCGCCGAATGGCGCGCTTCACCTGACGCTGCTGCTGGGCATTGGCTCCGGTCAGGCGGGCCGGCAGAATTTTGCCGCGCTCGGTCATGAACTTGCGCAAAAACTCATAATCACGGTAATCCACCTGTTGATCGGCCTTCAAGAGGCGCGCGCGTGAACGCACGTCTTCCGTTCGGGCCTCACGGCGGGGTTTTCTCTTCGCTGTTTTCTTCATATTCGGCTTACTCCATTATTAAAAGGGAACGTCATCATCCACGTCGGACTGTGACAAAGGCTCCTTGAACGACGATGGCTCGGAGGCGGACGCCGCATCGCGCCGGTCGCCGTCGCGGCTGCCACCCTCGCGGCGGCTGCTCAAAAACTGCACACGTTCCGCGCGAACCTTCAGGCGTGAGCGCTTTTCCTTGGTTTCCCGGTCTTCCCAGGTATCCAATTGCAAACGGCCCTCGATAAAGACCGGGGACCCTTTGGACAGATACTGCTGGCAGATTTCCGCCTGACGATCCCAGACATCCACATCCAGAAATACCGCTCGCTCCACCCGTTCGCCGCTCTTGCTTTGGTACGATTCATTCACCGCGACGCGCAAGGTGGACACCGCCACGCCCGTTGAGGTGCGGCGCACTTCGGGATCCTGCACAAGGTTCCCAATCAACATCACTTTATTCAGAGACGCCATCGTCCTCCTCCTCTTCCTCCTCTACCCTCACCATCTCCTGCTTGGGCGCCAACGGGGCAGACGAAACGGGCGGAGCCGTCACGACCTGCACACGAAACACCCGTTCATCCAATTTCAAGCGAGCCAGAAGGGGCGCGACTTTGTCGCCCGCCAACTCGAAAGCCATCAGACCGTAGTGGCCGCTCAACTGTTTTTGCAGCGGACGTGCAAACTCGCGCTTGCCCAGCCGCGTAGTGCTGCTGACGCTGCCGTCGAGCCTTTGAATTTCCGACTCTACGGCGGCCACTGCTGTTTCCCAGTCCGTATCCTTCAGGTCTTCCCGAAAGATGATCAATGCCTCGTATTTATTCACCTCATGCCTCCTCAATTGAACTCGTTCATCGCGTGATCCATGCCGTGGGTCAGAATGCATTCTAACGCATCCGCGGCTCGCGTGGCCATTTCCGCCAACGTTTTCCGCTCCGCGGCATTCATCCGCTCCAATACATGTTCCGTCAAACTTTGTCCGTCCTTTTGTTCTCCAACTCCGACCCGTATCCGGGCAAATTCTTCCGTTCCAAGGGCGGCGATTACGGATTTTAACCCGTTATGCCCGCCGGCGCTCCCATGCGCCCGGATTCTCAACCGGCCAACCGGCAGATTGATATCATCCGTCACGACAATCAAGTCTTTTGCGGTCATGCCCGCCGGCCGCATCAAGGCGGGCAGCACGGTGCCGCTCAAATTCATGTATGTCGTTGGCTTCACCAACAGCAACGAGCCGGCGCCTTCCAGCGCGGCTTTAGCCGTCTGGACCGGGCGGCGCCACGAACGCCGAAAAACGACGTTGCGGCGACGGGCGAACTCGTCCAGAACCAGCCATCCGGCATTATGCCGCGTATGCTCATAGTTCCGTCCGGGATTACCCAAGCCCATCACCAGCCACATGTGCTCAATCCGTCAGTCACCACCAATGGTTTACTTCTTTTCCTTCTTCTCCGGGGCCTCCTTGCCCTTCTCCGAAGCGCCCTCGGCGCCCTCTTCATCCTTCTTCTCGCTCAGCACTTCCGGGCCGGCCGCCGCAGCAGCGGCATCCGCCGCCTCCGCAGCTTCCTCTTCTTCCTCCGACCGCGGCGCGGCAATAGCAACAACCACCTGTTCGGGATCGTCCATCACCTTGAGCTTCTGCTCATCAACCACCACATCATGCACGCGCAAGGTCTTGCCCACACGCAGTTCGCTGACGTCCAACTCAATCTCTTCAACCAAGTCGCCCGGCAGACAGGTCACCTGCAAGCTGCGCAACACGTGCTCGAGAATACCGCCCTCCTGAACCACACCAACCGGATCGCCCACCAGCTTAATCGGCACTTCAATATGAATCTTGCGGGTCATGGAAATCTCATAGAAATCCACGTGAATGATCCGCCCGGTGATGGGATGGTGCTGAATCGCCTTCAGCATCACTTTATACGGCTTCTCCGTGCCTTCCACGGTCAGGTCCAGAATCATGTTTTCGCTGCGATGCGCTCGCAGCATCATGACAAAATCATGCTCGTTGATTGTAATGCTCAAACCGGGACGGCCTTCGCCATAGACAACCGCCGGGAAAAAGCCCGTGCGCCGCAGGCGCCCGGCCTCGCCACTGCCGCGGGGGGTGCGAAGTTGGGCAATCAATTTCGTTTCTTTCATGGTGTTCTCCCTTGATGAATCTCAAACAGCGTGGAGATGGGTTCATCTCCATAGATACATTTAATCGCGTCGCCAAGCATATCCGCCACCGTCAAAACCGTGGCCGGATACCCGCCCCAATCCGGCGCCGGAATGGAATCGGTCGTCACAATCTCCTCAATCGGCGAATCCTTCAGGCGTTCGATGCCCAGCGGGGTAATCGGACAGTGGCTCACGGCCGCCCGAATGGAGCGTGCGCCATGCTCTTTAGCCAGCTTGGCCGCTGCGCACAATGTGCCGGCCGTGGTCGTCATGTCGTCGGTCAAAACGCAATCCTTGCCGTCCACGTTCCCAACCAGTTCCAGCGCCTCGACCTCGGTGGCGCTGGTGCGATGCTTGCCCGCCAGCGCCAAGCCGGAGCCAAGCAATTGGGCATAAGAATAGGCCATTTTCAGGCTTCCCGGGTCTGGGGCCACCACCACGCGGCGATCCGATGGCGCCTGCTCCCGCAGATAACGCACCAGCAACGGCGCGGCATACAAATGATCCACCGGAATATCGAAAAAGCCCTGAATCTGCGGCGAGTGCAAGTCCACGGTCAACACTCGGTTCACCCCGGCCGCCACCAGCAAATTTGCCATTAACTTGGCGGAAATGGGCACGCGCGAGCGCTCCTTTCGGTCTTGCCGCGCATAGGAAAAAAAAGGAATCACAGCAGTAACCCGCTGCGCCGAGGCCCGCCGCGCCGCATCCGCCATCAGGAAAAGCTCCATCAGGTACTCGTTCGGTTGCAAGGCCGTCGGCTGCACCAAAAAGACATCACGCCCCCGCACGGTTTCCTCGAAGGTCACATAAATTTCGCCATCGGGGAAACGACCAAGCGTCGCCGCACTCAAAGGAACGCCCACACGCGCGGCAATCTTGGTTGCCAGCGCGCGGTTCGCACTTCCCGAAAAAATTTTAATGTGATTACTCATAATTCCTGTTCCTGGTGGCCTTGTCCCCCGGTGCGATGGTTGCCCGACTAGGATTTGAACCTAGACTANNCTGCCATTACACCATCGGGCAATGCGTTCGATGGGCATTCCTCAATCGCGCATCAGCCATCCAATGGCGCTGTGCCCGACTGTGACAAAGACCAAGACCGGCCCGCCCAACGGACAGACCCGTACCAAAACTCGCGCACCTTACCCCCCACCCCGGAAAAAGTCAACCGCGGGATTTTGCCCGGTTCATCCGGCCATAACAGGCAACAATCCCGTGCCGCACAAACCAATGAATCATCGCCTGCGGCGAGAACCGCCCGGCGTCCTCCACCGCCGCGCGCCATTCCTCCGCGAACTGCTGCCGGTAATGCGTGCCGCTGATGGAGCCGGGGTGCCACTGAAAATCCGCCAGCGGCGGGCCGGGAATACGCACCCCCCCGCCCTGCCGCCACAAGCGC
>DBPO01000056.1:0-6554 GCA_002304915.1 Verrucomicrobia bacterium UBA1418 | reverse complement strand
CCCCGCTGCCTCCAAAGCCGACCGCCGAAACCAGGACGCCGGCTGGGACACATAATTGATGCACTGAATCAAAAACCGGCAGGAAAACGGAAAACACATCTTCTTCACCAGCGTTGGAAAGCCGCGAATCACCCGCCCCCGCTCATCCACAATCCGGCAATGCCCGAAGAAAAACGATTTCTTCGGTCGCGCCTTGGCCACGGCCAGCACCCGCGCCAGCGCGCCGGGATGATACATGTCATCCGCGTTCAGCCACCCGATGATATCGCCAGTCGCCAGACGAAAGCCCTTGTTGAGCGCATCCGCCGGCCCGCGGTCCTTCTCGCAGATAATCGCCTTCATGCGCGTGCGCCGGGCCCAGGCAATCGAAAACGACCCGTCCGTGCTTCCCCCGTCCACCAGAATATATTCCAGCTCATCCCCCTCGGGCAGTTGCTGATTCAAAACGCTATCCATCGCTCGCGCCAGCCACCGCGCGCCGTTGTAATTGGGCGTAATGATGGAAATCTTCATGATTCCCGCCGCAACAAAAAAATCACACCGCCGACGAGGGAATACACCAAGGTAATCAAAACATACACCAGCGCCATCGCCAGCGCCTCCTCCCGCGTGGCCCCGCCCTGAACAAAAAAGAAAACATACAGGCTGTCACGCACCCCAATGCCGAAAATGGAAATAGGCAGCGCCTCGCCCAATGTAATCAGCGGAACAAAAATGCAGAAAAAGATAAAAGGCACCGACCAATTCAGCGCCTGTGAAATCAAAAATATCGTGGTGATGGCAATCATCTGGAAAACCAGCGACAGCACAAAAACCACCGCAACCAGCTTCCGGTCGGCGTGGTACCCCGCCAGCGAATCCAAAAAGCGCGACAAAAACGCATCCAGCCTGCGCGCGCGATTCAAGCGCAGGAAATTCCAAACCGCCATCAGCCAGGTGCGCTGAATCACGGCAAACACCAGCGCACCCATCAGCACAAAAACCACCACCGGCAAAAACAAAATGCGCGGGTCCGGCAATCGCGCCCAGCCAATCGCCGTGAACAGCAAACCCCAAAGCGCCAGCGCCAGAAAACCCATCAACCGCTCCGCGAACACAGCGGCAAAACTTTTCGCCCCCGCATGGGCCCGTCGCCCCACATCCACCACCCGATACGCATCACCACCGATGCTCGACGGCAAAAACAAATTAAAAAATGTCCCAATCAAATGACTGCAAATCAGCGACCCCAACGACATCCGGATGCCATCCGCCCGCAACAGAAGCCCCCACTTCCAGGAGTTGAGCACGGTATTCACAAACAAAAGCACATAAATAATCGGCAACCATCCCCATTGCAGCCCCGCCAGCGCCGCGCGAAAATCCGCGAAATCCACCTTGCGATACAGCAAAGCCAGCAGGCCCGCCATCACCGCCAGTTTCGCCAGCAACCCCAGTTGCTTTTTCATTCGGCGGGCTTTCGGGTCTTGACCACGCGCGCCGGCACGCCAACGGCAATGGAATTCGCCGGCACAGGCCGATTCACCACCGCGCCGGCGCCAATCACGCTGCGCTCGCCAATCGTGCCCCCATCCAGCACCTTGACCCCCGCCCCCAGCCAGCAATCCTCGCCAATCTCCAGCGGCCCCTGCGTGCACGTTCCCGCCTGAAACGCCAGCGGCGTTGCGTCCTCCAAATCATACTCCCCGCCGCTCAACACATACACAAACGACGCCACCACGCTATTCGGCTTCATGGTCAGCCGGTTGGAAGAAAACAAAATGCAGTTGGCGGAAATGCTGACGTTGTCCCCAATCTCAATGTCGCCATTTTTGCAATAAATCAGCGTGTTGCGCCCCACATACACCCGCTCGCCCAGCACAATGCCGGCATTGCTCGTGCCCTTGGCATCCACCATGCAGCCGTCATCCAGCACCACGCCATCCCCCAGCACAATTTTATGCGGATGACGAATCGTGATGTTCTTCCCGAAAACCACCTTGCGCCCGCAACTCTTAAAAAGCGCCGGATACAACTTCATCCGCAAATACAGCCCCAGCGCCCCGCCCAGCCCGCCGAAAAGCGTGAACAGAATTTCCGCCCAAATCACGCGCCCCAAACTCATGTCGCCGTACATCAACGCCCGATACGCCCCCGCCGGCGAGCCCCTCGTCACCTCTTTAACCTTATATTCCGTCGCGCCCGCCATGCTCACCTCCACCTAACCGTTCGGAAAAAAGCGCCGATGCCAGATGGCGATATTCATCAAGCCCCACAGCACATGATTGTGGTTGTGCGTCATGGCCAGATGTTCCGCAATCAACTCATCCACAAACGGCAAACTGAAATCCTCGCGAATCAGCGGCGAGTCATGCAACAGCGTAACCATGAAATCCTTCAATTGCGTCCGTAGCAGATTCTTCACCGGCAGGCTGTATCCCTGCTTGCCGCGCCAGATAATTTCCTTCGGCAAAATACCCTCCAGCGCCAGCCGGAAAATATACTTCGTCGTCAGCCCCCGCAGCTTCAAATGGCCCGGCACAGTCCCCATGAACTCCACCAGCCGGTGATCCAGCAACGGCACGCGAATATCCAGCCCCGACGCCAGACTGAGCTTGTTCGCCTTCATCAGCACGCCGTCCGTCATCATGAAACGCGTATCCAAATACGCCTGACGATTCACCACATCATCCGTCCGGCACCGCTCATTCGCCGCGCGCACCGGCGCAAAAGGATCAAACGTCACCCGCGCGCGATACGAATCCGAGAACAGGTTCTCCTCAAAACGCGCATTCATGAAATACTGCCAGCGCAAATGCAACGCCTCCTCCGGAAGCAACGCACCCTCCACGAAGCGCTTAAACATATTCACCGGCCCCTTCTTCTCCGGCCGGTCCTTCAGCCCCATCGCCCATTTGCCCAGCCAGTTGTGCCGCACCCGCTTCGGCAGAATATTCAGCGCCGAAGCCAGCCGCGCCGCCTTGTAGCGGTCGTAACCCGCGAACACCTCATCCCCGCCCTCGCCGCTCAAACAAACCGAAACATACGACTTCGCCTGCTGACAAAGCATCATCAGCGGAATCGCCGAAAGGTCCGTCATCGGCTCATCCAAATGCCAGATGGACTTCTCAATGGACGCCTCATCCATCTCGTCAATAATCAGCACCTGATGATCCGTGTCAAAATGATCCGCCACCGTCTTCGCATAATCCAATTCGCTGAACGTTTTATCCGGGAAGCCAATCGTGAACGTCTTCACCCGCCCGTTCCCGTGCTTGTGCATCATCGCCACCAGCGTACTGGAATCAAGCCCCCCCGACAAAAACGCCCCCAGCGGCACATCCGCCACCATCTGCATCCGCACCGCGTCATCAATCAGCGCGCGAATCCGCTCCACCACCGCCCCCACCGGCCGCTCCGGATGCTGGACCGACATATCCAAATCCCAGTACGACTCCACCCTCAACTGCCCGCCTTCCAGCACCGCCCAATGCCCCGCCGGAACCTTATACACATCCACAAACGCCGTTTCCGGCGCCGGAATAAACTCAAACCCCAAATACGTGTACAACGCCGCGTGATTCACCCGACGCTCCACCTCCGGCGCCTCCAAAATCGCCTTAATCTCCGACCCGAACGCCAGCCGCCCATCCTTGAAATAATAGTATAAAGGCTGAATCCCAATCCGGTCGCGCACCAGCCACAACCGCTTCCTCGGAATATCCCACAACCCGATGGCAAACGACCCAATCAGCTTGTGCACCACCTCAAAGCCCCACTCCTCATAGCCATGCACAATCACCTCGGCATCCGAATGACTCCGAAAGCGATGCCCCTTCCCCTCCAGCTCCACCCGCAACTCCGCGAAATTAAAAATGGTGCCGCTGCTCACCACCTGCACCGACCCATCCTCATTCCCCATCGGCTGTTGCGCCGCCGCCGACAAATCAATCACCCCCAGCCGCNNCGCCCGCCATACGCCGCCCCAGCTCCGGGTCCCGCCAATTAAATCCGCAAATACCACTCATAAACGTCCATCCAAAAAATGTTTTTCCACCCGGCAGTATTGCAGGAACGCCCCCGCCTGAAAAGCGAAAGATAACCCCGCCCCCACCCGCCCCCCTCGCAGCCCAGTCGCCCCATAAAACTTTTCCATACCGTGGAATTTATTTTTCCATAGTATGGAAAATCTCAAAATAAACTTTCCATACCGTGGAAAAAGAAGCGCCGGTTTTTCCACACCGTGGAAAAACCGGCGCCAAGCAAAACGCGATGGCGATTAATTCGCCGGCGTGACGGACATCCCCTTCTCCGCGCCCTCCACAGGCGTGCAGTAGGCGATTTTCTCCTTGGCCTCGGTCACCGTAGCCACGCCCACCGTCGTCATTTCCACATCCAGCACTTCGCCGGTATCCGGGTCCACCAACTCCTCGGCGCTGCCGATGTTAAACTTCTGTCCCACACTCACGCCCTCACGCGTGCCGCGGTTGATGACCAGCTTGTCCCCGCTCACGAGCATGACGCTGCCCGTCCAGGGAATGCTCTCCAACTGCTTCTGCAAAAATTCCACAGCCTGCACCACCGCATCCTCGCAAGCCTTGCCCACATTGTCCTTGCGGAACCCCTCCAAGTCGCCGCCAAGCCCGCCCAGCGCGCCGCCATGATAGCCCACGCCCAATCCACGGCGACCGGCCACGCCAACCACCTTCTGGGACGCCTTCACTTGGCCCGTCGCGCTATCCACCAGATAAATGGTGATGTTCACTTCGGCCTTGCCGCCCGATCCACCCAGAGAAATACCCTTGAAGCTGAGCCCGCCGCGCCCACCCGTGGTCTCGTTCTGCACATGCGTCACCGAGCCGCGCACCAATAGCTGCGCGGGAGTCATGCGCCCCATTTGCGGAGCCTTCGCGCCGCCCGCCATGCGACCGCTGGCCGCCAAGTCCTGCTCCTGCATGGCCTCCTGCCGCATCTCGGAATCGCCCAGAACAATAAAGTTGCCGCTCTGCTGAAGCGCATCCGTCAAAATGGTGGCGAACCCGTCGCCCACATCCCACTGTCCGCTCCATCCAGACTCATTCGGGAATTTGCTGACCGTGATGGAATAGCGCAGATTGCCCTCGGCAAAAGCGCTGAACACACCCATCAACACCAACAGACACACCGCAACAAGCACATTAACCTTTGTTCGCATAACACATTCCTTTCTGTCCGCCCACGGCGAACGGGTAATTTCAATCGGCGCATAATATGCAACAGCCCGGCCCGAAATACAAGCGGTGGCATCAAGCATTCTCTCTCCCCCACCCGGCCGCGCGGAAAAACCACCGCAAACCGGGAACAAAACCGGGAACAAAACATTGACACACCCCGGATAACAAGATAAACACCCCCCCGAATAAGAAAGGTATTTTCATCATGCAACCAACATATCGTCCATCCAAAATCAAACGCGCCCGCAAGCACGGCTTCCGCGCGCGCATGGCAACCGCGAATGGCCGCAAGGTCCTGAGTCGGCGACGCGCCAAAGGCCGCAAAGCGCTGACCGTCAGCAACCAGAAATAGCCGTCGGGGATTGGCGGGGCCCGCGCGCATGCACGCGGCCCCTCCTTTGTAATGTTGTGGCCTCCCTCCCGCGCAAAGCGCCCGGCTCCCCAGGCACACCGGAAACACTAGGCCGCCGGCAGCGGTTGCGTCATCCGCGCCTTTTTGAAGAAGCCTATGCCCAAAACCAGCGCTGGCACGGACGCCACATGGTTCTATTTCTCCGCAGCGGGCCGGACGCCTCGCGCCGCTTGGGGGTCGTCGCCAGCCGCAAAGTAGGCCCCGCCGTGGACCGCAACCGCGCCAAGCGCCGCCTGCGCGAAGCATTCCGTCGAAACCGCGCGCGCTTCACAATCGACGCCGACGACATCGTCCTGGTCGCCCGCCGCTCCGCCGTAACCGCCCCATGGCAAGCCCTCATCCAAGACCTCCTGCAGTTGGCCGCCCAAGCCGGATTATTGCCCCCCGCGCCATGAACCCGCTCGCCGCCATCCTTGCGTTTGGCATCCGAATCTACCAAAAGACATTTCGCCACATCTTCGGCGCCTGCTGCCGCTTCGAGCCTTCCTGCTCCAATTATATGCTGGAAGCCATCCGCGCCCATGGAGTATGCTACGGCGTTTTTTTAGGGCTGCGGCGAATTTTGCGCTGTCACCCCTGGAATCCGGGCGGACATGACCCCGTCCCGCCCCCGAAGAACAATTTGATTGGAAAGTAAAAGATGAAGAAACAAGACCTGCTTCCCGTTGTCATCATATTTGCCCTGATTTTGGCCTACCCGGAAATTGACCGGCGCTTGGTCCGCAAAATTTTCCCCGGCAAACCCGTGCCAACCCGCGTAAGCGAACAGGCCCCCGACCGCTCCACACCGGAAGACGCCGCCTTTGCCGCCACCGAAGACACCACGCCTTCCCCAACCGCAGCCACGCAACCCACAACGGAAGCCCCCCAAGCCGCCCCAGTCGCGGCAATGCCGGAAGAACCCGCCCCCCCCCCAGTCGTCACGGTGCTGGAAAATGAACTCCTGCGCC
>DBPO01000011.1:704-2568 GCA_002304915.1 Verrucomicrobia bacterium UBA1418 | reverse complement strand
TGGCTCACGCTTTGCGCCTGAAAAGTTCGAGCCGCCGCGCGACCATTTGAGTTTGTTGAAGGGAATTTCATCTGGAATGGTGGTCGGTTCCGCAATGGGTTGCTGTTGTGGCGGTGGTTGGGGCGGCGGGGACTTGTAATCTTTGATCCGCTGCACCACATAAGCCAATATCGCATCTTGTCGCGAGCGGTCTGGAATCGCACCACGAAGCGCGACGATTGCCACCTTGATTTTTTCCTTCAGGGTGTCGCCTGGGACCAGCGGAAGAATTTCTTTTACGAGTGCGACCGTTTCAGCCTTTGTGATTCGCCCCTCATGTTTTTGGATGAGCGCAAGTGAGCGTTCCGCCCCGATGACAGACACCAAGGCGGCGGCCACGGCCGAATAGCCCACCTTGGCGATTAAAGCGTCGGCAAGCGCGATGCCTTCGGCCAGAGTCAGCTTGACGGGACCGGCCACTATTCGGCTCCTTCCAGAAGGGCAGCAATCGCCGCGGCGAGGGCATCGTCGGCTTCGTCTGCTGAAACGGTGTTTGTGGTGGCGGCTGGCGGCGTTGCCTTGCCAGCAGACTCCGTTTTTTCCCACTTGTCCACCCACGTGATCCGCGCCGGATCGGGGACAGGCTGACCATCGTAGAAATAAACGCGCGTGAAAACGAATCCAGCGAGCGGATCAACTTCGGCGCGGTTTTCTCCATAGTTCTCGATCTGCGTCTGGATGCGCCTTAAGATCGCGGCATATTCCGGCGCTGCAACGCTGGCGGCGGTGAGCGCGGCCTTGGCGGTGCTTTTGGTCACTGGTTCCAGCTTGCCGTCGCCGATGGTGGCGCAACCTGCGCCGAACCAGCAGACGGCCATTAGGACGGCGAAGGCGGAAAAACAGATAGATTTGTCGATTCTCATTTCGATAGCTCCTTAATCAGCGTCCAGATTCCATACCCTGCCCCGACCATGACCGCCGCCGAAATCACCCGACCGTTTACCGTCAGATTCACAACTCGCCTCCTCCTTGCTCCGGCGCACACCGGGCATAGACGTTGTCGCCGCTTGCCCAAGCGCGTACGCGCAAGAGTAAGTCGCGCTCGCCGGTGTTGTAAAAAATCTCCGGCGTCGGCCGCTGCCACTCCAAAATATCTGTGTCGGTCGATAGCTCGTAGGACTGTAACGGCGGCGACACGCCCTCTGCCCCCAGCTCCGCGTCGTAGATGTCGTAGCCGCACCGCGCTCCGGCAGATGAGCGCCACGCGTGGTAGCGTATGCGAACGGCCTGACCTCTACGGACGGTGATGAAATAATCGTAGACCGCACGGCCAGACACGGGCGCGAGCAGAAACGCATCGGGCAAATCGTTTGTCCCCGGCAGGCTGGCGTGTTGTACCTTTGTCGCCACTCCCCCTGCGCTGTGCAGCACGTCGGAGATGCCGTTGGACGACATTACGCGGATGGTTTGCAGCCCGGCGAGGCTGCCGGAGATGAGCGGCGACGGCAAAACACAATCGCAAAAAGTGACGTTAAACTTGTAGCCAATGGCGGGCGGCGCGATCGAATTCATTATCAGCGCATCGGATATATACAGCGTTGCCGGGACATTTGCATTGGTGAGCAACCGGATGACTCCGCCGCCAACTGCGAGCCGTGAGACAGAGGATAAGACAATTTGGCCTGGAGTCATTACCTCACCAACAACGCCGCAGCCTGCTTGGATGGTGGATGTTGACGTTGACTGGCCTCCAGCACGCATGTTCGTCACCAGGCGGCCATTGAGCGCGAAAGCCGCCCCGGAGCAACTAAACACGCCGCCGCTATTGTTCAAAGAATACAGGTAGATGTCGCCTTGGCCGGAGATGCCCGATTGCGCCAATGTA
>DBPO01000011.1:0-636 GCA_002304915.1 Verrucomicrobia bacterium UBA1418 | reverse complement strand
TTGTAGCCAGAGGCAACCGCGGAGTGCGTCAACTGCTTCGCACCCGAATCCCATGCGCCGACGATATACTCATGTGCATTCGTTAGGCCAAACGGAGTTACGGCGTCGCCCGCCTGCCAATCCGTTGTTTCCTCATCCAGTATGCTGATCGTGCCGCTGGTCGTGCCGGTGACGATGCCGTAGCCGCGCCCAACGCGCCTGGTCGTGTAAACGACGCATGGCCCGAGCACGGCCAAATTAGCACCATTGAGCACAACCTCACCCGAGGCGTTCGCGTCGAGCGAGCCGACGGCGGGCAGCAAGCCGTCGCCCGTGCCTTCTGGTTCGCCGAATTGCAGCGTGCAGGTGGCGGGGAGGTTCGCGGCGGTCTTGAATGCGCCGCCTGATTTAATTAACAGAGTCCCGGTGCCGCTGATTTTGATCCCAGAGGCGAGGTCGCGTTTGTCGCTGGAGCAAGACACCGTGTACCCGCCAAGCGCGATTTCGTCGCCGGAGACGGGAGTTCCCGCGCCGCCGAAGGTGGCTGCGTTATCCATGTCTCCGTTTTGCACTGCTGTGAAGAGCGCCATATCACACCAGCCTTTCGATGGCGGCCTGGAGGTCGGGTAGGTAGGCGGCGTTGTCGCGGAACTGGAT
>DBPO01000130.1 GCA_002304915.1 Verrucomicrobia bacterium UBA1418 | reverse complement strand
TGCGCCGGCTTCAAGCCAATCCGCCCCGCCGCCGCCGGATTCGCCGCCACCACAAGAGCCGCCGACTCCCCCGGCCCCAAATCAAAATCCATCGCCCAAACGCCCGAAGCCAAGCCATCCTCATCCGTGGCCACCCGCTTCACCGGCCATTCACCACGGCGCACGAACTCCACGGCATCGCCCTGCTCAAAAGCGCTAGCCCCGCCCGCAAGCCCGTTGCCCGGCGCCGCCCACAGCGCGCGCCCGTTCACCAGCATTTCCTGCCACCCCTTGGACGACTCCACCAGCCGCACCTGATACATCGGCGCCAGCCCGCCACCCGCCCAGCGCGGCGGAATACGCACCGGACGCGCCACCAGCGCCAGCCGCCCCGTCTGCGTCATCAGCGAATCATTGATGACATCATACTTCACCCGCGCCAGCGTCGGCCCCCGCTCCGTCCCCGCCAGCGCGCGAATCCGCAAAGCCAAACCCGAATCCAGCCGCCAGACCAGCGTCGGCATCGGCGCGCCATGCGCCCCCAAGGCATACTCCACCTTCGCGGCCTGTTGCGCGGAAACCACCGCGCCATCCGCCACCAGCAACGGCGACAGCATCGCCCCCCCCGCCGACGCCGAAAAATTGCCCCACTCATCCAGCAGGCATTCCGGCGAATCCCCCCGCAAGCCCGCCGCCACGCTCCAATACGTCTGGCGGTTGCGAAACGTGTCCGGATAAATCCCCTCCGGCGCCTGCGTCGCCGCCAGCTCATAGCGACTCCACGGCTGCGCAATCCCCTCCGCGCCGCGCAACGTAATCTCCGCCACCGAAAAACCATTCGGCGACGACGCCTCCGAAAACTCGAAGCGCAAATAGCGCACGTCGCAAACGGTCTCATTCAGCAGCACATCAAAATCCCCCGCCCGCGACTGCATGCACCCGCCCGCCGTCCAATCCACGCGATTCGTAGAATGCAGCACCGTCACGCTCTGCGCATAGCCATTGGTTCCCCAGTCAATGCGCACGCTCCCCACCGGCCGATACGCCTTCAAATCCAAATCCACGGTCGCGCTCGCATCCGGGCAGCGCCAAACCGTATCGCGATTCCCGTCCAGCAACGCCGCCGCCTGCGGCTCCAGCACGCCATTCACCCACGCCTGCGGACGATCCGCCAGCCCCTTGATTTCCGCCACGCACAACGCCGCGCCGCTGCCCGTCGAACCGCGATTCACCTCAATGCGCACATAACGCGCCAAAATCGGCTCCAGCGCCACCTGATCCCAGTCGCCGTCGCCCGCCGTCGTCTCAAATCCCAGCGCCCAATTCACGCCATCGCGGCTCGTCCGCACCGCATACGCCACCGCATGCGGCCGCCCCCACTGCAGCGAAAAACCGCACACCATCACCGGCCGAGCCAAATCAATCTGCAACCACTGCGGCTCGCTTTTCCCGCTGCGCCACCAGGTGTTGGTTTGGCCATCCACCGCGCACGCCGGCCCGAAGCCCTCCGCCGACTCCGACGCCGTCACCGTCCAATGCACCGGACGCGTCACCTCCAGCCGCGAACGCTTCACCGACGCACACCCCGCCGCCCCAACCAGCGCCGCCCCAATCAGCGCCCCGCCCAACAAACGCCCCCCCCAATCACGGCCGTTCACGCCACAAAAAAGTGTAGACCGTTTTATAAAACGCCCTACACCTTCCAGCTTCCCCAAACGGGTCATTTTTGCCTTATTCCTGGGTCTCAAATTTTTCCAATGTGCGCCGAATACGCGCCAAAACCCGCGCGCGCCCCAGCGTCGCCAGCAACTCAAACAGCCCCGGCCCGACCGCCGTCCCCGAAACCGCCACGCGCACGGGATGCACCATGTCGCCCATCGTCCGCCCCGTCTGCTCCGCCAGCGCGCGCAACGCCTCCTCGGTGTTCGCCGCCGTGTACGGCTCACCAACCGCCTCCAGCGCGCTCAACTCCTCCCGCAAAATGCCCAGCGCCCCCTCCTTCAGCAAACGCTTGCGCACGCTCTTTTCGTCATACACATAATCCTCGGTGAAAAAGTAAGCCGCCTGCTCGCCCAGCTCGCTATACAGCCGCACCCGCTCGCCCATGCACGCAATCACCGCCCGCAGATAATCCTCCGAAATATCCTCCCGCCACAGCCCCTGCTGCCGCAACGCCGCGACATACCCCGCCACCTGCTCCTCCGGCGCGCGCCGCTTCAGATGCTGCCCGTTGAACCACAGCAGCTTCGTCATATCAAGCTGGCTCGGCGAGCTGCGCACGCGCTCCAGCGTGAACGCCTCAATCATTTCCTCCCGCGTCAAAATCTCGCGGTCGTCGCCCGGACTCCACCCCAGCAGCGCCAGCGCATTGAACAACGCCTCCGGCAAAAAACCCTTCTCCTGAAACTCCCCCACATACGCATCGCCGTCGCGCTTGGAATACGGCTTGCCCTGCGCGTTCACAATCATCGGCAAATGCGCAAACCTCGGCGGCGGCGCGCCAATGGCCGCATACATCGCCGCATGCTTGAACGTATTCTCCACATGGTCATCGCCGCGAATCACATGCGTAATCCCCATCGTGATGTCATCCACCACATTCCCCAGATGAAACACCGGCGAGCCATCCGAACGCACAATCACAAAATCCTTCAGGTCCGCCGCCTTCTTGGTGATAGGCCCCTTAATCAGGTCGTCATACGTGATGTCACAGCCCGGCATTTTGAAAACCACGGCCTCCCCGCGCCCCGTGCCCCCGCGATCCTCCCGATACGCCGCCCCCTTGGACAACAGCTCCTCCGCCACCTCCAGATGCCGCTCGCGCTGCGTGCTCTGATACAGCGGCTCGTTATCCACCGTCAGCCCCAGCCACGCCAGCGAATCCAGCACCGTCCGCACCGCCTCCGGCGTCGAACGCGCGAGGTCCGTGTCCTCAATCCGCAGCAAAAACTCCCCGCCCTCATGCCGCGCAAAAAGCCAGTTGTAAATCGCGGCGCGGATATTGCCGATATGAACATTGCCCGTCGGGCTGGGCGCGAAGCGGGTGCGAATTCTCATGCGTTGCCTTCCTTCTTTGAGGGCAACCCTACCAAAAAACCCCGCCCCTCGCTACGGATAAATCCCGCGGAGATTGGTCGCCTCCGCCACGCGCCCCACCGCCAGCATTTGCGCCGCCATCCGCAGCCCGCACTTTTCGCGCGCCGCCACCTGATACACATCCTCAAAGCTCAGCATCATCCGGCGGTCGAGCCGCTCATTCACCTCGGACTCCTCCCAATAATAGCCCTGCATGTTCTGCACCCACTCAAAATAGGAGCACGTCACCCCGCCAGCATTCGCCAGCACATCCGGCACGACAATCACGCCCCTCTTCGCCAGAATCTCATCCGCGTTGGGACTCGTCGGCCCGTTCGCCCCCTCCACGACAATCTTCGCCTGCACCGCATCGGCATTCTGCGAATGAATCTGCCGCTCCAGCGCGCAAGGCGCCAGAATATCCACGGGCATGCTCAACAGCCGCGCATTCGCCGCCGCCGGGTCCGCCACATATTCTCCGCCCGCGAACCCCTTGATTTGCTTGATGGGGCTTGCCTTCACATGCGCCCGCAACGCGCGCACATCCAGCCCCTTCGGATTAAACAACCCGCCGCCGATATCCGTCACCCCCACCACCTTGTAGCCCCGCTCCTCCATGAACTTCGCCGTCACGCTGCCGACATTGCCAAACCCCTGAATCGCCACCGTGCTCTGCGCCGGCTTCAAGCCAATCCGC
>DBPO01000102.1 GCA_002304915.1 Verrucomicrobia bacterium UBA1418 | reverse complement strand
CCACCCATCACCCCCGCCAGCCGCTACCGCAAACGCCCGGCGGGCGCTCCAGCGCCTGACGCGGAGCTCTTCGCCGCCAGCTCCACAAACCACTTCAACGCCTCCGTAGTATGCGGGAGATAAGGGTCATGCGCCCCATCATAAGTTTCCATCCGCACATCGCGGAACCCGGTGGCTTCCAGCGAAATACGCACCTTGTGCCCCGACTGCACGGTAGCCACGGTATCCTGTTCGCCGATGCTGAGAAAAACCGGAACCTTTCGGAATTCGGCGCGTCCGGGCCGGTAGGTGGCGAGTCCTTTGCTGGCCATGTCCTGATTGCAACCGCCCATGTACATGCCAATCAGATTCCATTTGTCACGGCAGAGAATGCCGCCCAGCAAGCCGGAGCGCTTGGCGCCGCCGGAGAATCCGCCCGTGGCAATTGGCCACTGCCGCGCGCCGGGGAAGGCGGCGTCGAGAGCCATCAGACCGGCCTTGGCCATGGACCAGCGCCATTCGGTGCTGTCGCCGGAAGGCGGGGCATGCGGCCCATCGCCCGCGATGACAACCCAGCCGCCGGCGTCGCGCGCGGGGTCCAGATAGAAGTGCATGTGGTCAATGGATGACGCGTTGACGGTGGCTGAAACCAGCAGGATGCGCCATTCTTTCCGGGGGTCGAAATCCTGCGGCAGCCAAAGGCCGACAACAGCTTCCGTCGCCTCGTTCTTGGATTTTTTCAGGTCCTTGATGGTTTCTTCGTCCAGCGGAACATGGAACGTCGTTTTCTGGCCGAGAGGAATTTCCGTTCCGGCTACGGTGATTGGCCCTTGGGACGGAGCGGATGTTCCATAGGAGGCAGCGCCCATGTCAGGCGCAGGCGTGGCGAATTCATCCTCCGCCGCCGGAGCGCTGACCATCGGCCCCAATGACTCATCCAACAGCGCCTGGTCACCGGCGGAAAGAGCGGTTCGGGGAATGCGGATAGGCTCACCGGAACGGTTTTTCAAAATGACCTGATTCCCGGACAATTCAACAAAAGCCGCCATCAATTGCTGGCCGGAGGCGGAAGTCCAAACGCGGGGACGGGAAAGGTCAGAAGATTCGCTACTTGCGACACTCTCCATCGGCCCGAATGACTCATCCAGCAGCGCTTGGTCGGCGGCGGAAAGGCGGTTCCGGGGAATACGAATGGACTCCCCCGAACGGTTTCTTAAAACAACCTGATCTCCGGACAGCTCAACAAAAACCGCCGCCAATTGCTGGCCGGAAGCAGCCGTCCAAACGCGAGGGCGGGACAAATCAGCAGATTCGGCCACCGCGATACCCCCCAGCAAAACCACCCCAACCCATAATGCACACAAACGTTTCATGCCACCATTTCCCATTGATGCAACAAGCCGTTTATGCCCCAAACGCCCCCATCTGGCCAGAGGAAACCATCGCCACCAACGGCGCATGCCCGCGCCGTCCGCCTGTTCCCTGAACACTCGTTCCCCCTTTCCAGCCGGCAGATAAAGCGTTTCTCTTGGCAACTCTTTTTCAGTTTGGCCGATGGGGCGCGCAGGAGTAGACTCCCCTCCAGCCTTCGGCGTATGCCGAAACAGAATCAAGAACAGGAACGGCATCATGAAGAGATTGATTGGGTGGATGGCGGCGATTTTCGTCTTGTGCGCAACGGCATTTGGCGAAACCGGAACCGGGAAAAATCCGTTTGCCAAACCAGACACGCGTGCGGTGAATGCAGGCGGGACGAGTGCCACGGGGGTGCTCCACCGGATTGCCGACGGAGGCTTTGAGCGTGATTTTGAAGTGGCGCTGGATGAATTAAGCGTGTCCGCACGGGGCGGACGTCAGGTCTCGCGGAGTGTGTCGAAAGCAGGCTCGCTGGCGGACATTCGCCGACGGGCAATCCAGTGGAATCAGGACACGGGCGAGGACGTTGAATTGGTTCTATATGAAGTTGGGCAAAAGAGAACCCCGTATTCCCGGCGGGTGTTGACCAAGCAGGTGCTGGTGCAGACGGAGGCCGGCACGGATTTGCGCGATGCGGCCGCGAAAGCCAGCGGAAACATCCCCGTGCAAGTGGACTATGCGCCGGGGTTTTACTTGGTCGAGACCGATGAAATTGGCGGAGCATTGAATCTGGCGGAACAGCTTCGCGAACAGCCCGGTGTATTGGGGGCAGACCCCGTTCTGGCGCGGTTGCGCCAGAAAAAATGGGTGCCGAACGACACCCTGTTTCCCCAGCAGTGGCATCTGCAGAACACGGGTCAGGGCGGCGGGACGGCGGGCATTGATGTCAATATCACCGACGTATGGGATACCTATCGGGGCAGCAACATCCTGATTGGGATTGTGGATGACGGGCTGCAACTCACGCATACGGATTTGTTCCAGAACGTCAACACGACCCTTGACTGGGATTGGAACGACGGGGATGGGGATCCAAGCCCGGTTCTGAGCAACGATTGGCATGGCACTTCCTGCGCCGGGGTGGCGGCCGCTCGCGGCCATAACGGGCGGGGCGTATCCGGAGCGGCGCCGTATGCCACGCTGGTGGGGTATCGGCTGATTGGCGGAGAGGCCACCGATGTGATGGAAGCTTCGGCCATGACGACCAACAATCATCTGGTGCACCTCAAAAGCAATAGCTGGGGGCCTTATGACGACGGCGTGCTGGAGGGGCCCGGTCCGCTGACCCGCGCCGCGTTGAGCAATGCGGCGACCACCGGCCGCGGCGGGCGGGGAACCATCCTTGTATGGGCCGGGGGAAACGGGCTGGAGGAGTATGACGACTCCAATTACGACGGTTATGCCAACTCAATTTATACCATCGCGGTGGCCGGACTGACCGATAGCGGAAAGCAGGCATGGTACAGCGAACCGGGGGCAAACTTGGTTGTGACCGCTCCGTCCAGCGGTGGCTCCACGGATATCATCACCACCGACCTGATGGGCAAAAACGGGTACAACCCCGACCCGGAATACCCCGGCGATCTGCAGGATACCAACTACACCAAGACGTTTGGCGGCACCTCGTCGGCCACCCCGCTGGTTGCCGGCGTTTTGGCGCTGGTGCTTGAGGCCAATCCGAATCTGGGCTGGCGCGATGTGCAGGAGATTCTGATTCGATCCGCGACCAAAAATGATCCGTCGGATGCCGATTGGCGGACCAATTCCGCCGGAATAGCCTTCAACCATAAATACGGGGCTGGTCTGGTCAATGCGCACGGCGCGGTGGCTCTGGCGAAAACATGGGAAAATTTGGCGCCTCAGGTGCATGCCTCGGCGGTGCGAACCAATGTGAACCGGGCGATCCCGGACGACAATCCCGCGGGCATCACGCAAACATTCACGCTGTCGGTGACCAATCTGCGCGTGGAGCATGTGACCGTGACCTTCGATGCCTCGCATACCTACCGCGGGGATTTGGCCATTACCTTGACCTCGCCGTCGGGCATGCCAAGCCGCCTCTCGGAGCAGCACAACGATTCAGGCGCGAATTACTCGGCCTGGACATTCAGCAGCGTCCGTCATTGGGGTGAAGAAGCTCAGGGAGAGTGGACGCTGAACGTGGCCGATCTTGGCGAAGGGGATACGGGCACGTTTCGATGGGCGCGGCTCGATTTCTACGGGGCCCCGCTGAATGATACGAGCACTCCGCCGCCGGTCATCCAAGCCGCAAGCGACATTCAGGCGACGCAGTTCAACGCCAACTGGCTGGCCTCCGCCGATGCCACGGGTTACATTCTGGATGTGGCAACGGACGAGACGTTTTCCACCGGCGGCGGGGGCGAAGTCACCACCCATATCAGCGAAAACATCCAAAGCTGGACGACTCACACAAGTTATGGAGCCTGGACGCAAAGCATTCCGGCGGGAACCGTGAACATGACCGACTGCCTTGTTTCGCCTACGGCGGCGGCAAGCGGGGTCGGCTCGACCGGACGGGTGCAGATGAAGGCCGGCACCGGCATATTGGAGTTGCCCGCCCTCAACACGGTGGGCACCGTCACAATGAACATCGCTGCCGGCGGAGCCAGTCGTAGTGTAAAATTACAAAAGTACAGCGGCAGCATGTGGAACGACCTCACGACGTGGTCGGGAATTGGCACCAACGGGGCGACATTCACCTTTGACGTGAACGATTCCGGCGCCAACGTCCAACTGCGCATTGCGTCGCCGAGCGCGGCTATTTATGTCCACGACATCACCGTGACGCCTGCTGGCGGTGGCGGCGGCGAATCGAGCTTTGTGCCGGGCTATGAAAACCTCGACGTCGGCAACGTCCTCACCCACACGGTGACGGGCCTGACGGAAGGCGTGACGTACTATTACCGCGTCAAAGCCTACACCAGCCCGTATTCCGCCGTGACCAGCGTGGTGACGCAGGCGTCCTCCGGCGAAAAGCCCGCCATCACGGCGTTCCAAGTGCCCCCCGGATCGTCCGCATCGGCCACGTTGAGCACGACCATCGCGGGCAAGACCTACCGCTTGCAGTACACCACCAATCTGATAGCGGAGCCGGTGGTATGGGTGAACGTCGCAGAACAAGCCGGCACCGGCAGCGGAATCACCCTGATAGATGTGAATCCGGCCGACATCATGCGCTACTACCGCGTGGTTGAACGGTAGTCCATTCGGCGCTCAGCCATCTCAAGGAAGGGGTGCCCCCACCCCGCTCCTTCCCTGAAGCCTCGCCCCCCGGCCGACCGGGAGATAAAGCGTTTCTTCTGGCAATCCTTTTTCAGTTTGCCGGCGAGGGGGACACAGGCGTAGGTTTATCGGTTGTCGGCGCAAGCCGATTCGAAATCAAAAATCAGGAACAGCATCATGAAGAGATTGAGTTGGTGGATGGCGGCGGTGATGGCGATGGGTGTCGCGGCGTTTGGAAATGACCCGCTTGACTTGAGCGGCTATGTCTTGACCCAAGCAAACAGTGCGCAAACATTCACGTTGCCCGCTGGGACGCTTATCCCTCCCGGCGGTTACGTTATTGTTGCGCGCAATGTGGAAAAGGCAGCATTTGAAAGCGCATGGAGCGTTTCGTTGGCGGATAATGTCGTCTTTGTGAATTCCGGCGGCAAGGTCCCCCAAATCAATGGGGATGAAACCTACACGCTGAGCGATGCCGCCTCTGCCGTGGTGGATGGCCCGACGCCGTCGAGCCTCAATCCCAAGGACAGTTCCATCCAGCGAACGGCGCTAGGCGGAACGGCCTCCGATGCAGCCAACTGGACCAAGGTGGCGATGGCCTCCGCAACGCCGGGCACGGGCGCGGCGGGCGACGGCACAGCCGGCTTGCGCATCAGCGAGTATTCGGATGCATCGGCTTTCGCAAATGAATTCGTGGAGCTGTTCTATGACGTGCCGGTGATTCCGCCGTCCAACATGCCGCCGGTCATCGGCGCAATCGGCAACAAGATGGTCATTGAGGGAAACAGCCTGTCCTTCACGGTGACGGCGACGGATGCGGTGGACGGCGATGTAATCACGCTGACCGCGACGTCACTCCCTGCGGGCGCGACCTTCACGGGCGCCACCAACGCGGGCACGGCCACGGGCACGTTCACATGGAACAACGCGAGCCCGCTGGACGATTTCACCGCGACGTTCCAAGCCACCGACAAAGACGGAAGCGACACCGAAACGGTTTTCATCAAGGTTCACGACGGCAGCGGCCCGCTGACCATCGCCTTCCAAGGCTTCGAGGGCACGGACGACGACACTTGGACCGCGACAGCGATTGATGCGACGCTTGTGCGGAATACGCGGGGCGCGGGCGACACGCCGGCGAACCAGCGTGTGCGCACCGGCAGCTATTCCTGGCAGCCGGGCGAAGGGGAATACACGACGGAATCTTTTGAACTCGGCGAAGTGGATATTAGCCAGTGGTCGGACGTGGTGATGACGCTGCACGTGTCCGCCACGACGACCGCGCCTGAGGACGGCTACGGCATGTATTCGTCTGAAACGTTGAGCCTGTATCTGGCGCTGGACGGCGGCGAATACCCGGCGACGGCGGACATGATGGTGACGGGCAACCAACTGGAAGCGGGTGGACTCACGGGCGCCCTGTGGGGCTTCAACGCCACGGGCGTGGCGACGACAACGGCCGGAGTGGCGCGCACGGTTGCTCCCGCGTCGGGCGGCGTGACGGACGACGGCATCGCGACGGTGCAAATCGCCCTGCCTCCGGGCACCACTTCCGTCAAGCTGATGGCCAGCGTGGCGCAGGAATACGCCGGCTACTTCTGGAACGTGGACGACATTTCGCTGTCGGGCGTCAACGACGGCGGCGCGGCGGATTATCCGCCGTCCATCTCCGTCAGCCCGGACGGTCTGGAGAAGTCGGTTGGCGTCAGCAACAACGTCAGCTTCACCATCAGCGCTTCGCAAATCCCGAATGACGCGGGCGATGAAGTGCGCATTTGGGCGACGGGCCTGCCGGCCGGCGCCACCTTTGCCGGCGCGACCAATATCGGGGGCGCGAGCAGCGAGTTCAGTTGGACACCCAACACGACGGGTACCTATCCGGTCCGTTTCTTTGCGGGGGACAAGGACGGCACCAATCAGGTGGACGTCACCATCACCGTCTACGAGAGCAACGGCGGGACCTATGCCGTGGTCGTCGGGCTGAACAAGTATGTTTCTGGCTATGCCAGTTCCTTGAGCGGTTGCGTGCCGGACGCCAACCACATCTACACCAACATCACCCGGCGCGGCGAATGGACCCCGTTGAGCGTGACCAAGCTGCTGGACTCGGCTGGAAGAAAGACTGCCATCCGCGCGGCGATTTCCAATTATTCTTCCAAAGCGGTGGCGGGCGACACGTTCTTCTACTTCCAGTCCAGCCACGGCGGCCAATACAGCGGCACGTCGGTTTTCCTGTGCTCCCACGACACCGACTACAAGGATACGGAACTGGCTGCGGACCTGTCCGGTTTCGCAACAGGCGTCAAGGTGGTCGTGATGGTGGACGCGTGCCACTCGGGCGGCCTGTTCAAGTCCGCTCAGGACGGCACGCGCGCCGACCGGATTTCGAAGCGCGGATGGGACTTGGCAGGCATCGTATCCCAGATTATGGATGAGCAGCGCGCGGCAAAACTCGCCGCCGGCAAGCGCGATGTGCTCTCCCGCGTGAGCTCCAGCGAAATCGGCTGGATCACGGCGGCAGACTACAATCAGTATTCCTGGGACGGCGGTCCCAACGGCGGCGGCGTGTTCACGGACAAGGTCATCGAAGGCTGGACGAACAATCCGCCGGCCAGTTGCGACCTGAACGGCGACAACTATGCGAACTTCTGGGAGCTGTACAGCTACGCCTCGAACGTGGCGTACAGCGCGGAATATGAATACACCACGGCAATGGCCCACAACACCAACGTGCTGCTGGCCACAATCGCCGGATGGGTGGGCGCCGAGCCGCCCGGCGGACTTGTCGTGTTCAGCAACATGACCGCCCAGACGATGATTGTCGGCGACACGCTGAATGTCCCGGTGGGCGCCTACACGGCCGGCACCAACGTGCCCGTAACCGTCACGATGGATACGGTCCAGGCCGGCGCATCCTACGCCAACGGCATACTGACCTTCACGCCGGCGACGGACGGCGCCTATCCCTTCCACTTCACGGGCACCAACGCCAACGGCGGCTCGGCAACGGCCACCCTGTCGGTGACGGCCACCCTGCCGGCCCCGACGCTCGCAGCTGTCACGGGCATCGGCAACGACCGCTTCACCGCCAACTGGAACGCCGTCACCGGCGCGGCCAGTTATCTGCTGGATGTCGCGACCTCTGATTCGTTCTCCGCAGGCAGCGGCGGGGCTGATTTGGTTTCCGAGGGGTTTGTGACGGGCTCGCCGGACGGGTGGACCATGACAGGCGTGGGGACCTATTCTTCTTTGCCATACGTCGGAACGCTTCTGAATGGTTCCTTTTCGATCAAATTCGACGGCACAGGTGATTCCGCCATAACGCCGACCTTTGCGACGGGTGCGACGAATCTGCAGTTCTGGGCCTACGGCAACAACGGTTCCGGTAGCACCTTCACCATCTCTGGATTGGTGAACAGCGTCTGGACGTTGATTGATACCGTTTCAATTGAGAAAGGCGGCGCGACCTACAACGTGGCGCTGAATCCGCAGACCACACAGCTCGGCTTCTATTTCACCAAAGTCGTGAATTGCGGCTTGGACGACGTGGTCGTGCAAGCCAGCGACGCCGGTTCGAGCGAGCTGATCCTCGACGGCCAAAGCGTGGCCGACACCAGCTTCGAAGTGACCGGGCTGGAGATGGATACGACCTACTACTTCCGTGTGCGGGCCGTTGGCAATCTGGCCGGCCCCAACTCGGAAATCGGAACGGCGAGAACGACGGCCACCGACACGGCGCCCTCGTTCGACGCCATCCCCGACCAGTCGGCGACCGTCGGCGTGTTGTTCACACTAGACGTCTCGGCCTATGATTCGGGCTATCCCGCGCCAACCCTGACGCTGGAATCCAGCACGGCGGACGCGGGCGACTACTCCTTCGCGAATGGCACGCTCTCCTTCACGCCGAGCACAGCGGGCGACTTCACGTTCGTGTTCATGGCGTCGAACGCGTTGGGCACGGCAATGGCAACAGCCAACGTGGCAGTGGCGTCGGCCCCCGTCTATATCCCGGTGGCCAGCATCACCGACATCGCCAGCACCTCCTTCACAGTAAACTGGACGCCCTGCACCGGCGCGATGAACTACCAGGTGCAGGTAGCCACAAACAGCGACTTCGCGTCCGGCGGTAGCGAAGGCAACCTGCTGGAAAACGGCGGGTTCGAAACCGGCGACAGCACGGGCTGGGACAAGTTCGAGCCCGAATACTCCGTGGTCAACACCGATCCACAGGAAGGCACCTACCACGTCACCTGCTCGGCGACCGCCACCCGCGATTTGATGCAGGCCGTGAACATCACCGGCGACGGCGTCACGGAATACGAAGTCAGCTTCTGGTACAAGAAGACGTCCTCCACGGGCAACGCCCGCATCTGGTCCTCCTGGGCCGCTGGCGCTCAAGTGTCCGGCGACAACTTGCAGCCGAGCACCTATCTGCAGGCGGTTTCGGGATGGACCAAGGTGACCTACTACGTAGTGCCGAGCAGCGGGGCGAACACCTTGAATTTCGAGGTGCGCACCTACAAAGATGCCACGGTGCTTTGGGACAACTTCTTCGTAGGGCCTTCAAACCGGGGCAAGGCCGCTCCGCGCGCCCTCATCGTGGATGAAACCGTCTCAGCGCTAACCCATCCCGTGACAGGGCTGGAACCGGAGACCCTCTACTACGCCCGCGCCCGCATGGCCGGCGGGGAGTGGTCGGAAGTTGTCTCCGCCACGACGCTGTCGGCGGGACCGGCGGCCCCCTCGTTCACGGCCATTCCGCCGCAGTCGGCCAGCGTGGGCGCTCTCTTCTCGCTGAATGTCTCCGCCTACGCCTCGGGCAATCCGGTGCCGGTGCTTTCGCTGGAATCCTCCACGGCGGCTTCCGAAGACTACTCCTTCTCGGCCGGCACGCTCTCCTTCACGCCGAGCACGGCGGGCGAATTCGAGTTCGTGTTCCTGGCCTCGAACGAGCTGGGCACGGCGATGGCCACGGCCACCGTCACGGCGGTTTCTGGCCCAATCGAGCTTCTCGCGCCGGTTATCCAGGCCGCCAGCGCCATTGACGCAACGCAGTTCAACGCCAACTGGCTGGCCTCCGCCAGCGCCACGGGCTACATCCTCGACGTGGCGACGAACGAGACATTCTCCGCCGGCGGCGGAGGGGGTGGAGCGACGTTGCTTGACCAGAATTTCAATGCATGGACGGGGACATGGATTGACGGCTGGACCCATAACAGTGGTGTTCAATATGCAACAAACGGGATTGATAACTCCCGTTGCGTGGGCATGAATGCTGCGCAGGACTGGATTCAGTCGCCTGCGGTGACCAATCCGGGGGCGCTGAGCTTCTGGGTCCGGACCTCGTCGGATCCCGGCAACTGGACGGTGTTGGTGCAAACCTCTCCAGATGGGACGGATTGGGCCACTCATGCCACGATTGTTGAAGATGGCGAAGGTGGTGTCATCAACAACACCTTCTACCAAACCAATATTACTCTGAACCTGAGCGGCACTTATTCTGTGCGGTGGTTCATGTCCGCTCGCTCGGCCGATAGTTGCTACATTGACGATGTGTTGTTTACGGCATCTGCAGGCGGCGGCGAATCGAGCTTTGTGCCCGGCTATGAAAACCTCGACGTCGGCAACGTCCTCACCCACACGGTGACGGGCCTGACGGAAGGCGTGACATACTACTACCGCGTCCAAGCCTACAACGCCTCCTCCAACAGCCCCTACTCCGCCGTGACCAGCGTGGTGACCCAAGCCTCCTCCGGCGGCGAACCGCCGGAAATCGCGGGATTCGAAGTGCCCCCCGGCGAGTCCGCATCGGCCAGGTTGACCACGACCACCGTGGGCAAGACCTACCGCTTGCAGTACACCACCAACCTGAGGGCAGAGCCGGTGGTGTGGGCAAACGCCGCGGAACAAGCCGGCACCGGCGGCGAAATCACCCTGATAGACGTGAATCCCGCCAACATCATGCGCTACTACCGCGTGGTCGAACAATAAACCATTCCGCACGCGGCATCACAAGGAAGGGGCGGCCCCGCCGCCCCTTCCCCTTGCGCCCCTCGCGTTAAATAGCTATTCGGGTTTCCCCTGACCTCCGACCTGCACTGTCCAACCATCCATCCGTGTCCGTCCGTGTGGCTGTTCACCTCGGCTTCAGGTTTCAGGTTCCAGGTTTCAGGAAAAAACCTTTCAACGCAAACGCCGCAAACACCCCCCAAAAAACTTTCGCCCCGCTTGCGGCCCGTGTCCGTCCGTGTGGCTGTTCCAGCTGTTCCGGTTTTTCCTGACCTCTGACCTCTGCTTTCTAACCTCTTTTCCTGAACCCTCCCTTCCTCTCCCACAGGACCTTGCTCCGCCCCCGCCTCCCCTCAAGGCCCCTCCCTCAAACGCCCTCCCCGTGCCCGCCGTCCGCAGGACGT
>DBPO01000073.1 GCA_002304915.1 Verrucomicrobia bacterium UBA1418 | reverse complement strand
GGGGATGCTGATGCGGCGGTAAGACAGGGGGGAAGGGTTCAGGGTTCGGGGTTCAGGAAACAGCCGGGGAAGAGGTCAGAATGCAGAGGTCGGAGGTCAGGGAAAACCGGACAGCCAGATGGGGCGTTTTGTGGTAAACGGGGGTGAATTCTGAACTTTGGCTAGCGGCGTGCGCCGGCTTTTTCCAGCGCGGCGACAATGTCCGTGTGCTTTCGTGCTTTGGCGATGGCCAGGGCGGTCACTTTTTTCTTATTTGCCGCGTTCGGGTTTGCTCCATTTGCCAGCAGCCAGCGCACGGCTTCCACATGTCCGTTGAGGGTTGCCGCCATGAGCGCCGTTGCGCCGCCGGGCGTTTGCGCCTGAATATCCGCGCCCGCGTTCAGCCACGCTCTGGCCTCATCCAAGCGATTCTGGGCCACGGCCTGCATCAGGCCTGTCATTCCTGCCGCGTTGCGTGCATCCACGTCTGCGCCCAGTTGAACCAACAGCTTCGCGGTTCGCTCCGGGCAGTTGCGAATGGCCATGCCCAGCGCCGTATCCCCGGCCGCGTTACGCGCCTGCAGGTCGGCTCCTGCTTGTGCCAAGGCGGTCAGCGCCGATGGCTGGCAGGCGAGGACCGCATACATGGCCGGTGTCAGTCCGTCGGGGGGCGTGGCCGTGTTTACCGCTGCGCCTTTGGCCGCCAGCAGGCGAATCACTTCGCCATGGCCCCCGAATGCCGCGCAAATCATGGGCGACAGCCCATCGTAGCTGCTCAGCTCGACATCCGCGCCTTTGGCGAGCAGCCAGCGCACGACATCGCTTCGGCCCTGAATCGCCGCCGCCATCAGCGCTGTACAGCCTTGCGGGTCGCGCACATTCACATCCACCCCGCGTTGCGCAACTTGCATGGCGCCCACGAGATTTCCCGCGCCTGCCGCCATATGCAACTGCTCCCACGCCGGCAATGATTCCCGGGGGGCCATTGTTCCACAACCTGCCGACAAAACCAGCAGGGCCAACAAAAAGAAAAGACAACCTCTCATCGCCGTATTACCTCGCACGCCAGTTTCAGAAAACAACAGTGACCTGAATCGCCCGGACATATTTTTTAATCGTCGCACAAAGTGGGGCAAAAGGAAACCAATTATGAAGAGGGCAGAGGGCAGGGCAGGCAGAGAGCAGAGGTCAGAGGTCAGGAAAAACCGGAACAGCCGAACAGCCGGAACAGCCCGGCGGCTGGAAGCCGCCGCTCCCTTCTGAACAGCCACACGGACGGACACGGACGGGTACGGACGGTTGGAGAGTGCAGGTCAGGGCGCAGCCGCGAAGCGCAATGGGTGACTAAACGGAATGGTTTTTGCTTGTCTTTTGGCTGGCAGAGGAACATTTTTTTCTCATCAAAAAATCAGGAAGAGCGCAGATGCATTTTCTGGCTTTGTGTTGCGTTGGCCAGCGGCAAACGATTTGAAACATCATAAGCGCCGACGAGGCGCCAAAGGAGAAACAAACATGAAGAGGCATGCGCATTGGATGATCTGGTTACTGGCGTTCACCGCTGCCACGGCGATGGCTGCCAATTTTTCAAAACAAAACGTGGGCTCACCGGGCGGCTGGACTGGCACCATTGCCGGAACATATCTGAACGGCACGCTCTACACCGTGGAATCCTCCGGCAGCCTGTATGCCACCGATCCGGCGAACGGCGCATGGACCCGGCTGGGCAATCCGGATTTTGCCAACACGGCTTTCCTGTTCGGCGTTGGCGGCTCGCTGGTTTCCATTGAAACCGATGGCACGCTTTATCTGATTCAACCGCGGGACGGCAGTTGGAAGCAGTCCGGCCCCAGCGGCGGATGGGCCAACACCGTTGCCGGCGCCGCGCTGGGCAACACCCTCTACACGATTGAGAAGAGCGGCGCGTTGTATGCGACGGACCCGGCGGCGGGCACCTGGCGGCAGGTCGGGGGGCCTGATTTTGCCGGCACAGCGTATCTCTTTGCCGCGGGGGGCGAGTTGGTTTCCATTGAAAAGAGCGGCAACATGTATCTTATCAATCCCGCGGACGGGTCGTGGGAACGCACCGGCGATTTCGCGGCTTGGCAAACCACGACCGCTGGCGTGACTTTGGGCCAAGTGCTCTATACCACGGAGCAGGACGGTTCTCTGGTCGCTACTGACACCGCCAGCGGCACGCGCGTGCCGAGCGGCGCGGGTTTCAATGGCGTTCGCTTTTTGTTCCTGCCGAACAACCTGCTTTGCGGCCTTGACGCAAACGGCAATTTCTTCCACGCGGCCAGCAGCGGCGATGCTCCTGCTGCGGCAGCAGCCCCTGCCGCTTCGGCTCCGGCTCCAGCAGCGGCAGCGGCTCCGGCGGCGCTGTCCACGGAAGAGGATGAAGCCAAAAATGACCCCGCCCGCGCTGGCACCTTGACCTTCCAGCTCATGGGCCAATGGGTCGGGGATACGGCCCCGTTGGAACAGGACCCGGAATTTCTCAAGCAGAAGGAAGCCGCGCCGGAGATGGTTCAGCCGGTGCTCGACCTGATGAAGGGCATGAAGATGTCCGTCACCCTGGATGGCATCACCATGGAAGTCATGGGCGAAAAAGCCGGGCCGTTCGGCTACAGCGTCGTTGCCGGCCATGATGATGTGCTGGTGATTGAAACGGATGATGGCCCCAAGGCCGGCGTGCGCTCCCGAATCACCTTCAGCGATGTCAAGCACTTGCAGGTGGAGGAACTCACGTCCGCGGGCCGGGCGATGTTCTTCAAGAAGCCGTAGGGCAGGGAACAGCCGAGGGAGAGGCCGGAGAGCAGAGGTCGGAGGGCAGGAAAAACCGGAACAGCCGGACCAGCCTCTGCGCTCAGCGAGCGCAGCTACAGAACAGCCGCGTGGGGCGCGTTGTGGTAAACGGGGGCGGGTTTTCAGGGCACGGGGCTGGCCGATGTGGGGGGGGCGTTTAGTTGTGGCGTTTTTCGGCGCGGTTCTGGTTTGACATCGGTCGGGACAATCCTTACCGTCACTAGTCAAAACGACGAATTGAACAGGAGGATCGTTTCATGAGTGGAAACACACTGTTATGGATAGCATTGGGGTCGGGTATTGCGGCATTAGCTTTTGCCTGGTGGAAGACCCGGTGGGTGAATCAGCAGGATCCGGGCACGGAGCGCATGCAGGAAATTGGCGCCGCGGTGAGCGAAGGCGCGATGGCTTTCTTGAACCGGGAATATCGGGTTCTGACCGTCGTGGTCATTCTGGTGGCGATTTTGCTGGCGCTCATCAACCAAGGGGCGATTCGCCTGGTTGCGGTGGCTTTTGCGTTTGGCGCGTTTTGCTCGGCTCTCTCCGGGTTCTTCGGCATGAAAGTGGCCACGGCCGCCAACATGCGTACGACCAATGCCGCGCGCAAGGGATTGCCGGAAGCCCTGCAGGTGGCTTTTTCCGGGGGAACGGTCATGGGAATGAGCGTGGTTGGCCTGGGACTGGCTGGTCTGACGCTGACGGCCGGCGTTCTCATGTCCAAGTACGGCACGGATATTGAAATTGTCCGCAGTGTCATTATGCCGATTGTCACAGGCTTTTCGATGGGCGCCAGCTCCATCGCGCTGTTTGCGCGCGTGGGTGGCGGCATTTATACGAAGGCGGCGGACGTCGGCGCGGATTTGGTCGGCAAAGTGGAAGCCGGCATTCCGGAAGATGATCCCCGCAATCCGGCGGTCATCGCGGACAACGTGGGCGATAACGTGGGCGACGTGGCCGGCATGGGCGCGGACCTGTTTGAGTCCTATGTGGGCGCGATTGTCGCGGCCATGGTGCTGGGCGCCACGATTACGGTGGGCGGCTTGCATGATTTGCGCTTTGTGTTGCTGCCGCTGGTGATTGCCGGCGCGGGCATTTTGCTGTCCATCGTGGGCACATTTTTTGTGAAGACGAAGGAAGGGGGCAACCCGCAGGCGGCGATGAACCGTGGCACCTTCGGGGCGTGTATCATCATGGCGATTGCCACGTATTTTATCTGCAAGAAGCTGTTGCCGGCAGAATTCAATATTGAATCGGCGGCAGTCGGTGTGGGGATGCTCACGCTCCAAAGCAACGGCGTTTTTCTGGCCACGGTGGTTGGTTTGGCCGCTGGCGCTCTCATCGGCGTGTTGGCCGAGTATTATACGGCGGAAGGCAGAGGGCCGTCGAACAGCGTGGCGGCGGCGTCGGAAACCGGCGCGGCCACCAACATCATTGCGGGTCTGGGCGTGGGGATGCTTTCCACCGCGGCACCCGTGAGCGTTCTTGCGATTGCCACGGTTGCGTGCTACCACTTCGCCGGCCTCTACGGCATCGCCATGGGCGGCCTCGGCATGTTGGCCACCACCGGCATTCAATTGGCCGTGGATGCGTATGGACCCATTGCTGACAACGCCGGCGGTCTGGCGCAGATGGCCAATCTGGAGCCGGCCGTGCGCGAACGCACCGACAAACTGGATGCCGTCGGCAATACCACCGCCGCCATCGGCAAGGGCTTTGCCATTGGCTCGGCGGCGCTCACGGCGTTGGCGCTGTTTGCCGCGTTCCGTGAAACCGTGGACCTCAAGGTGATTGACGTGACCGACCCCAAGGTGATGGCTGGGCTGTTAATTGGCGCCATGATGCCGTTCCTGTTCTCCGCATTCGCAATGCGAGCGGTGGGGCAGGCGGCCTTTGCAATGGTGGAAGAAGTCCGTCGCCAGTTCAAGGAAATCCCCGGGCTGTTGGAAGGCCGGGAGGGCGTCAAGGCTGACTACGCCCGCTGTGTGGACATTTCGACGGCCGCGGCCATCAAGAAAATGACGACGCCCGCCCTGTTGGGGATTTTGGCGCCGGTTCTCACCGGATTCATTTTCGGCAAGGAAATGCTTGGCGGTCTGCTGGCGGGTGTGACGGTTTCCGGTGTGCTGATGGCTTTGTTTATGTCGAATGCCGGTGGCACCTGGGACAATGCCAAGAAGCATATTGAAGGCGGCGCATACGGCGGCAAGGGCAGCAACGCTCACAAGGCGGCTGTGGTTGGGGATACCGTTGGGGACCCCTTCAAGGACACCGCTGGTCCTTCGCTGAACATTCTGATGAAGCTGATGAGCGTCGTGGCTCTGGTCATTGCGCCCGTGCTCCTGAATTGGGAGCCCATCATCACGCGCTTCGTGTCCGGCTGGTAAGCCGGATGGCGACAGGCCCCCGCCTTGGCGCGGGGGCTTTTTTTATCCCATCAGGCCCGTCTGGGGGTCGCGGGAGAAGGTCAAGTCGGCGAGTCGGCAGGAGGTTGATTCATCGCTGCGGTCTTCAATGACGATGCCCCGCTGTTCGATTTCCGCCCGGCGGGTCAAAACGTCTGCCGCCGCGGCCTGGTCGAGCACATAGACCATGTTTCCGCCGCGCTGGGCGTATATCTGGCTGTAGGAGCAGGGGACGGCCGGTGACGGGTCTTCGGCCAGAGATGTGCCCACGGGTTCCGCCTTGCGCGCGCCGGAGGCCAAGAGCACCACGCAACGCGCTTCATAGACCAGTTCCGCGCCCATGGAGACGGCATGGCGCGGCGTGTCTTCCAGACATTTGAAATGGGCGTCCGTCACGGCATTTGCGATGGTGTTGTCATCGAGCCGCACCAGCAGCATTCGATTATTTTCAAACGGAATGCCGCATTCATGGAAGGCCACATGGCCGCGCCCGCCCACGCCGATAATATGCAGGTCAATGCCGCCGGCCTGCTGGATGTCGCGCGCGTATGCGTCGAGAATTTCCGCTCGCACCCAGCGCAAGTATTCGGAGCGGGCATCGGGGCGAATCACCACCGCTTTTCCTTTGTCCGCGCCCTGTTCGGTCCAGTCGTCGGGATGGGCCTGTAATTCGCGGGTCAGCCGGGCGGGGTCCACCAGATTGCCGCACGGTACCTGCGTGCAAGAAAACTTGCGGCGCAGAAGTCCGAACAACTCCTGAACCATAAAAAAACAATAACTTTCAGGATGCAGCGCGCGCATTTGCGCGTTGGCGCCGGGCAAGCCGATGTATTCATCCAAGTTGAAGCTGCGCACTTGGGTGGCATCCAGTTCCCCGCGATTAAAAGCCTTGGCCAAATGCTTGTACACACCCGTCGGAGAACTGCCGGTGGCCAGCCCCAGATTAAATTGGCCGTGTTGCGCCAGATGCTGTTTGATTCGTTCCTGGATGAAGCGGGCGGCCACTTCGCTGAGGTGGTCAAAATCCCGTGTAATGATAACTTTACAGGGCATGTGTGTTCTCCTTATCCCGCGTGAGCTTCAATGAAGCCGCGAACCGCGGTGGCGTCGTTGGCAATGACTTTGCAGCGGGTGGGGGCGTTCCGAAGGGCTTCCAGCGTGGGATGTTTCGCCAAATCATCACGTCCCGTGGCTTGGGCAACCGCTTCCGGGAATTTGGCGGGATGCGCGGTTGCCAGGCAAATCATCGGATCATCGAATTCGTTGAATTGTTCCGCCACGCAGACGCCCGCGGCCGTGTGGGGGTCCAGCAGATAGCCGAATTTTTCATGGAAGCGTTTGATGGTCGCCAAGGTATGAGCGGTGTCCGCCGTGCCGGCCACGATTTCGGCATCCATCTGGCCGAGGCGCGGGCAGGGCAGTGCCATGCGTCCGTGCGCGGCAAATTGGGCCATTTGCGCGGCCAGAACATCGGGTTGTGCCCCCATCTTGTAGTACAGCCAGCGCTCAAAATTGCTCGCCACCTGAATATCCATGGACGGGTTCAGGGTGGGGACGACGTCTCCCTTGGCATATACGCCGGTGTTGAAGAAGCGCGCGAGAATGTCATTTTCGTTGGTCGCCAGAATCAGGCGGCTGATGGGCAGTCCCATTTGCTTGGCGTACCATCCGGCGAGAATGTCGCCGAAATTTCCGGTGGGCACCGAAAATTGCACTTGGTGCGCGGCGGTGGTTTCCTGCACGCGGAAGGTGGCGTAGAAATAATAGACAATTTGACTCAACACACGGGCCCAATTCACGGAATTGACGGAGCCCAGCGCGTGGGCATCCTTGAACGGCAAATCGTTGAAGAGGGTTTTCATGATGTGTTGGCAGTCGTCGAAGCTGCCTTGCACGGCCATGTTGAAGACGTTGGCATCCAGCACGGCTGTCATTTGCCGCTCTTGCAACGCGCTGACGCGTCCGTGCGGGTGCATGACAAAAATCCGGACGCGCTCTTGTCCGCGCACGCCGGCAATGGCCGCGGAGCCGGTGTCGCCGCTGGTCGCCGCCAGAATGTTCATGCGTCCGTNNCGTGGGGCCGTGGAACAGCTCCAGAATATGAACGGGGCCAACGGCGCGAACGGGCGCAACGTCGGGATGCGCGAAGGTGGCGTAGGCGGCGCGAATCAGCTCCCGCAAGCGGGCCTCCGGCAGGTCATCGGTGAACAGGCGGATGATTTCAAACGCCAGGTTGGGATAATCCAGTTCGCGCCAGTCGGCCAGTTGGTCGGCCACGCGGGGGATTCGATTGGGGATTAACAGTCCGCCGTCACGGGCCAGGCCCGTCATGACGGCATCCTTGAACGTCAGGGGAGTTTGTTTGCCTCGGGTGCTGATGTAGCGAATGGGGTCCATAGCCGCGCAGTTATAAGCCGGAGGCGCTTTTGAGGCAAGTCTAATACGGGCGGGAGGTCACGGCAGCGAGAGGGTTGTGCCCGTGAATTGCATGTACAGGAAGACGACAAACAGCGCAATCATGGCCAGCGCTTCGGAGCGCACGAATCGTCCGCCGGAGGTGACAAACAACTGCAATAAAACGCCCGCGACAATCAGAAGGGGCAGGTCGCGCCCGACAATCAAAGGCTCGACTTCCAGCGGGCGTATCAGGCACAGGGCGCCGGCAACCGCCAGCCCGGTGAAGATGTTGGAGGCATATACTTCGCCGAGCGTCACGTCTGCTTGCTGGTGCCACACCGCGCCCAGAGCAATCGCCAATTCTGGCAGGGAGGTTCCGAACGCGTAGAAGGTCACCCCGATTAACAGGTCGCTCATGCCCCAGTTGCGAGCCAGAGCTGTCCCATGCTCCACAATCCATCGAGCCCCCAAGACCACCAGCCCGACACCTACCACAAAAAACAACAAATCGCCCCACGGGTGAGCGGACATGGTCTTGATTGTTTCGCTGCGCTGTTGGCGGGCATCCGTCAATGTGGCATGAAAATAGGGGAAATAAGCCAGCAGGAGAATCGCGCCATCCGTGCGGCTCAGGCGTCCGTCCATGGCCAGGACCAGCAGCAGCGCGGCGGAGAGAATCATCCAACTGGATTCCCGATTGCGCAGGGTGGGGCCAATGACAATGGGCCGCCATAGGGCGCACACGCCGGCCACGAACGTCAGCGTCACAAAATTGGAGCCCACGATATTGCCCACAGCGGCCGAGGGTTGGCCGCGCAGCGACGCAAACAGCGAAACCGAAAACTCCGGCAGCGATGTCATCACCGCCACCAGCGTCACGGTCACCACGAGGGGCGACACTCGCAGCCAGGCCGCCAGCCGGGGAATGCGGCGCAAGACCAAATCTGTTCCTCCCCAGAGCAGGACAATACCGATAAAAAACAATAGCGCGTTTGTTGTCATTTTAACCTTTTGGTTATGGTGCCCGGGGCGGGCGCCAAGCCCATGCAACTTTTAACCTTTGAAATGTGCGAATTTCCTGAATTTCTGTCAATCTCTGACAACCCAAAGAGAAGAGAGGGGGTGTGGATCGTGCGGGTTCAGGAAAAGAGGTCAGAGGTCAG
>DBPO01000061.1 GCA_002304915.1 Verrucomicrobia bacterium UBA1418 | reverse complement strand
GAACCGGAGAAATCGCCCGGCTCGCCCCACTGCACCACTTTGCCATTCTGGAAATAGACCCAATATGTTTTCGGGGTCCACGTGAAGACTGGCGGCAGATATTCCCACACCTCCGACCACTCCTCGCCTTCATAGACCTTGGAGGCGCGAATGGTGAAAGGTTTGCCAATGGCCTCTTGGACGGCTTCCGGCTCCATACCCAACTGGAGCTTGCTGACATCCACATTCCACGAAGCACACGCGCTGAGGCCCAGCGCCAGTGCCAATCCACCCAAAAGTCCCTTTATTGCTCGAATCATTGCCGTCTCCCTTGCATCGCGTGTGGTCTTTAACACTACATTTGCGCCGGATTATGCCACATCCCCCAGTCGGCTGGCAAGCGTAACAACAAAAACTTTTTACCAAAACTTTTTTACCGCCGGGGGTGGCGGGGCTACCACCAGCGGCCATCGCAACAGGCTTAAGCGCCAAACCTCCTATCGCCGCAACGCCTTGGTCAGCGCCGGGACCACTTGGAACAAGTCGCCCACAATGCCGATGTCGGCCACCCCAAAAATCGGGGCGTCCGGGTCCTTGTTGATGGCGATAATGGTATCGCTGCTGCTCATGCCCACCAAATGCTGAATCTGGCCGGATACGCCGCACGCAATATAAATCTTGGGACGCACGGTTTTGCCGGTCTGCCCGACCTGATGGAAACTGGAAATCCAGCCCGCATCCACGGCAGCCCGGCTCGCGCCGATGGCCGCGCCCCCCAGCGCGTCCGCCAAATCCTCCAGCAATTTGAAGTTTTCCGGCGCCCCCACCCCGCGCCCGCCAGTCACGATGAACTCCGCGCCAGCCACGTTGACTTCGTTCTGCATGGCATTGACCGTTTCCAGCACCCGCACTACCGGGTCCTTCAAGTTCAGTGCCTCCTCAATCAGTTCGCCAGTCCGTCCCGGCACAGGCGCAAGCGGCGCGAATACCTTCGGACGCACAGTGGCCATTTGCGGGCGGTGGTCGGGGCACACAATGCAGGCCATGATATTGCCGCCAAAGGCGGGGCGGGTTTGCAGCAGCAAGCGCTTCTCAACATCCACATCCAGCTCGGTGCAGTCCGCCGTCAAACCGGCGTTGACCTGAATGGCCACGCGGGCGATAAACCCGCGCCCAATGCTGGTGGCACCGGCCAGAAGCGCTTCCGGCTTATATTTGCGAACCAGCGCGCTCATGGCCTCGGCATACGGCTCCGCCGTATAGTTCTCCAACGCAGGATGATCCACCAGATAAACCTTGTCCGCCCCGTACTCAAATAGCTTATCGCCCAAACCGCGCACTTGGTGCCCCAACAGCACGGCGGACAACTCGACGCCCAGCTTGTCGGCTAACGTGCGCCCCTGTCCCAACAGTTCCAGAGTCACGTCCTGCAACTGGCCGGCGCGTTGCTCCGCATATACCCACAAACCACGGTATTGCTCAGCTTCGGCCGCCATCGCGGAGCGGTCCGCCACTTCCAGCGTCAACGCCCCCACCGGGCAAACATCCACGCACGCGCCGCACGCAGTGCAAGCCTCATTCACGTCCACCTTGCCATCCTCCGCCCGCTGACTCAGCGCGCCAAATGGGCAAGTCGCCACGCACGCGCCGCAGCCCGTGCACAAATCCAAATCAATTTTCAGGGCCATGATTCCGCTCTCCCTACACCAGTTTCCGCTCGCGCAACAAATCCACCAGCCGCTGCGCCATCACTTCGGGTTCTTCCCCCTGCCATTTCACGCCGCCGGCCTTCGGCGGCGGCGAAAAGATTTTCACCACTCGCGTCGGCGAGGCATTCAAACCGAGCTTGGCGGGGTCCGCCCCGGACATTTCCGCCGTCATCGGCTCAATCACCAGCTTTTTGGCCGCCATTTTACCGCGCAACGAAGCCATCCGGGGCACATTCGCCTCCTTCAACACGGTCAAGGCGCAGGGCAGCGAAACCGCCAGCTTTTCATAGCCGTCCTCATACAGCCGCTCCACGGTGGCCTCGCCATCCGCGATTTCAATCGCCCGCGCATACGTAATACAGGGCATGCCCAGCCAAACCGCCACGCCGGGGCCAACCTGAGCGGTGTCGCCATCAATGGCCTGCTTGCCGAACAACACCAAATCCGGCTTCTCCAGTTTGCCAATCGCCGTGCTCAGCGCGTAGCTCGTCGCCCAAGTATCCGACCCCGCAAACGCGCGGTCGCTAAGCAACACCACCGCATCCGCGCCCCGCCCGACAGCTTCTTTCAGAATATCCACCGCCTGCGGGGGACCCATCGTCACCACGGTCACTTTTGTGCCCGGATGTTTTTCCTTGAGTTGCAGCGCCATTTCGAGCGCGTTTTCATCAAACGGATTCATGATGGACTCCACCCCGTCGCGAATCAGCGTATTGGTTTCCGGGTTAATCCGGACTTGGGTGGTATTGGGGACTTGCTTGACGCAAACAACAATATGCATGGGAAAATCTCCTCAGGCGGCCGTTGCCCGGCCCGCCCATGTTAAACCGCACTTGCTCACACGCGCTATTTCTTCGCGGCGGCGGCATACTCCTTATTCAAAGCCAGCCCGATAATATCGCGCTGAATTTGATTGGTGCCTTCGTAAATCTGCAAGATTTTCGCGTCGCGCATCATCTTCTCGACGGGATACTCCCGCATGAAGCCATATCCGCCCAGCACCTGCACCGCATCCGTCGTCACCTGCATGGCCACATCCGAGGCATACACCTTGCACATGGCGGAAAACTTCGAGTAATCCTTCACGCCGCGATCAATGGACTGCACCACGGCGTAGGTCAGCGCGCGCGCGGACTCCACCTTGGTCGCCATATCCGCCAGCAGCCAGCTCAACCCCTGGTTCGCGATAATCGGCCGCCCGAACTGCTCGCGCACCTTGGCATACGCCACGGCCTCATCCAGCGCGCCCTGCGCCAGCCCCACGCCCTGCGCGGCAATGCCGGGCCGCGACACATCAAACGTCTTCATCGCCCAGATAAACCCGGTGCCCTCGCGCCCAATCAGGTTTTCCGCGGGCACTTCGCAATCTTCAAAAATCAGCTCGCGGGTCGCGCTGGCGCGAATGCCCATTTTATCTTCCTTCTTGCCGAACCGGAATCCCGGCGTGCCCTTTTCCACAATAAAAGCGCTCACGCCGCGCGCGCCGCGATTTTTATCCGTCACGGCAAAAACCGTATAAATATCCGCTTCGCCGCCGTTGGTAATCCACTGCTTCGTGCCGTTCAGAATATACTTGTCACCCTTCTTGACGGCGGTGGTGCGAATGGCGCCGGCGTCCGACCCGGCATTGGGTTCCGTCAACGCATACGCCGCCCATTTCTCGCCGCTGGCCAACGGCGGCAGATATTTCTTCTTTTGCTCGTCGCTCGCGCCAATCAAAATGGGGTCCGCCCCCAGCCCATTCGCCGCAAACGAAACGGAAACACCGATACACACGCGGCTGAGTTCCTCCACCGCAATCAAATTGGGCATGCTATCCCCCTCAAACGTCCCGCCATATTCCACGGGAATATACAGCCCCATCAAATCCATCTTCCCCAGTTCGCGCAAAATCTCCGTGGGGAAAATCCCCTTTTCATCCAGCTCCGCCCGCACCGGCTTCACCCGCGCCTCGGCAAACTCGCGCACCATGCTGCGAATTTCCAACGCCAATTCCGACAATCCATAATTCAATTCGGCCATAATTCCATTCCTCGATCTGATCTGATGATACGCAAACGTTAAAGCGTAAAATATGCCAGCCCAGCCGCCCCGATGCAACCCAAAGAATCAACCCCCCAATCCCGCCGCCACAAAAAAATCCCCCGCAAATACCGTTGACATCCCGCGCCGCGCCGCTACACTGGCCGGACTTTTTGAATTGGAAGAGGAGTTAGAACATGCCCAACATTAAAAGCGCCGAAAAGCGCATGCGCACATCTGAAAAGGCTCGCCAGCGCAATGTCGAAGCCAAATCGAAGCTGAAAACCTTGCGCCGGAATCTGCTGGACGGCATGGCCTCCGGCGATGCCGACCAGTCGCAAGCCGCCTACCGCGCCTACAGCTCTGGCCTGGACAAAGCCGCCAAGCGCGGCATCATTGCCAAGAACAGCGCCATTCGGAAAAAGAATCGCGCCGCCGCCCAGTTGAAGCAGCTCGCGGCGAAATAGCACGGCCTTTCGGCCCCTGTTGCCACCCCGCCCGCCCATCGGCGCGCGGGGTGTTTTGCGTCCTGCCACCGCCCTCTCCCCGCCCCTCGCCCCCCTCCCCTCACCGCGCCAAACTAATCCAATGGACGCGGAACCCGTTGAGAATTTGCTGCGCCTCCTCCAGATACAGCCGCGCAATCTCGCGGTTGTTAAGCACCACCAGCAAATCGTGCGACAGCGTCGAGGTGTTGTACCAATTAAAACTGCCGTCCAGCACAATCTGCTCATCAATCACACACTGTTTGGAATGCACCGGCGAATACGGCACCGCGCGCTCGTGAATGCCATACACCAACGCAATCGCCAGCCCGGCATCCCGCAACCGCCGCACCGCCGGCAGCAGATTCCGCTGCGTCAGCTCCTCGTGCATGGTGCGCTCCTTCGCCGGGTCCCCCTCCCACGCCAGATGCCCGTTCAGAATCAAGCGCACATACACCCCGCGATTCTTCGCCGCAATCAACTCGTCCACCACACTCTCGCCGTGCTCACCGCGCAATTCACCAATCAGGAACAGACACAAATGAATGGAATGCCGCGCGCGCGAAATTTCCGACAAAATGGCATGATGCGGCCGGTAATAGCGCCCGTTCAGCATCGCCGTTCGCCCAAAGGTATATAACAAGTTAAAAGGCGCCAGCGGGTCTATCCCGTACCGCTGAATCACCCCGCCCCGGCACGCCTGAAAGATATTATCCAGCAACCGGCACACCCCGAACGACCGGAACGTCAGCCCCGACTCCCAATTGTCGCCCCATCTGTCAAACGTGATGTTGAACGACCCCACAATGGCATCTTCGTCGCCAAAAATAATGAACTTGTTGTGCATATCCGTCGCGACTTCCGCCAGCGACTCGCGCGTGGTGCAAACCTCCCCCAGCAGCTCAATCCCCGCGCGCTTCAGCGCCAGATAATTGCCGCTGTTCGTCAGCGTCATCTTGCGCCAGTCCACAATGCACTGCACCGGCACCCCGCAGCGATGCGCATGCAGCAGGTGGCGAATGAAATCGCTGTCGTCAATGCAATCCACGCACACCTTGATGCCATGCGGCCGCGACGGCTCCGTCTGCCGCCGCCAAATCATCGTGTCAATCTGGTCGTGAATGTACCGCTTGGGGTGATACGGATGCCACGCCTGCCCCTTCGTGAATTTAGGCGTCACTCCCAGCGCCTCGAAATGGTGATTCATCCAATCCACATCGCGCTGCAACTGCCCGGCATCCACCTCATGCGTGCGGTACGCACTCGGCGTCGCCCATTGCTCCGTCACCGTCCGCCGAACCTCCCCCTCCTGCCGGAACTCCGCCCCATCCATGAAAATATATTCCCGCTGCGACGGAATCGAACGAAACTGATGATGCACAATGTACGAAAACTTCACGCACGTCACCCGCCCGGAATCGCGGGTCTGCGGATGAATAAACATGTCGCGCGTGGCCCGCCGGTGGCGGTTCCACTCCACCTCGCACGGGTCCGTATGCACCATGTACTGCGCGCAGGTGCCATCCTCGTAATACACCTTCAGCGCCACCTTCACATTGGTATCCACGCCCCAATGCACCTGAAAATGCAACCGCCCCCACCGCAGGAAAAACAGCTCGCGGAACTCATTGCGCCGCGCGTACGTCGCGCTCAAATACGCCTCCGTCGGCGTCGCATATTGCTCGGCAAATTCCATACCCGACCGCCTACCTCAATTCAAACTCCACCCAGTAGCCCGTATGATCCGAAACCCGCCCATACCGCTCCGGCGTAAAAATCTCCTCCGCCCGCACCGCCCGCAGCCGCGCGCCGACATTCAGCCACAAATAATCAATCCGCCCGTCGTTCGCCAGTTGCCGCAACGCGCCATCCTGCCGCCGCCGGAAAACTTGCTGAAACGCATCCGAGTTTTGAATTTTCAAAAACTGGTCCTCAAACTGCCGCGTATCCACCATGTGCCGATACGCCTCGCTCCCCACCGCCACATTAAAATCCCCGGCAATCAGCGTCGCCGCCACCTCCGGCCCCTGCCGCGCCTCCGCCCACTGCCGCAAACGCTCAAACTGCTCGTAAAACCCGCCGCTGGGCCAGCTCAAATGCACACTGAACACATTCACCGCCCCCACGTACGGCACCTTCACCTGCGCCATCACCACCTTGCGCGCGTGAATATCAAACGGATCCTCGCTCGCCGAAACATACCCCGCATCCGTAAAGACAAACGGATGCCGGCTCAAAATCGCCAGCCCCTCCCGATACCGCTCAAACCCCAAATGCGACCAATCCGCGTGCAAATGATACGGCTGCGGCAAATGGCTGTTGATGATGCGCGCCGCATTGGACTCCCAATCACCCGCGCCATCATTCCAGTTCTCGCCCACCTCCTGCAAGCACACCACATCAATCCCCAGCTCCTGAATCGCCCGCGCCACCTGCGCGAACTTCTGCGCCTGCTCCTCCTCCTGATACGTATGCAAATTCAGCGTCATCGCCCGGAACTTGCGCCGCTCCACGCGATAATTAAACCCGCTGTGGTTGTCCCAGAACGTCCCGTGCTTCGTGCGGCACTCCACCGCGAACTCCACGCGATACGCCCGCTGCACCGGCAGCCGCGTCGCCCAAATCTCCCACCCGTAGCGATTCGGATTCCGCGCGTTGCTCCCCACGCTGCGGTCCCAGTGGTCGCGCCGGAAATACGCCTGCGCCACCTGCGTGGTCGCCCAGCCATCCACGCTCCAATGCACCGCCACCGCCTCCGCCCCCATCTCCCGCCGCACCGCCACCTCCAGCGGCAGCGAAACCAACCCATCCGCCAGCCACGGCCGGCACCCCGCCACACGCGCCGCCACCGGCTCCAGCACCAGAACCCCCGAATCCGCATCCACCCGATAATTCTGCCCGAAGCGACTGTCCCAGTGCCGCACCCCCTCCTGCTCCAGACACGCCGCAAACTGAATATTCCCCGGAATCGAAACCTCACGCCTCAGCGGCCAAACCGACTCCGCCACCCACACTTCCATCCCGTCCGGCAGCGCACAACGAAACTCCGCCGGCGTCACCTGCCACACCCCGTCCTCGCCCCGCCAATGAATATCCACCCGCTTGCCGAAACCCACATTCGCCACCTGCACGGCAAACTCCAGCTCCTGGAACGTGCCATGCACCGTCCGCGCAATCACATTTTTGACATAAACAAAGCGAATGAATTCCATGCCCTTAACTTCCTAAGCCAACTCCCGCCCCGATGCAATCCGATTTGCATCCCCTCCCGCCCTCCGCTATGCTCCACCCGTAACCATCGGAGACCCCATGAACCAACCCGCCACCCCCATCCTGACCATCCTGCGCCCCCTCGCGCTCGCCGCCGTCCTGCTCACCCTCGGCGCCGGCTGCGCCACCACCGACTACGTCACCGGCAAGCGCACCCAAAACATGTACACCCTCGCCGACGAAATCCAACTCGGCCGCTCCGCCTACCTCGAAACCCGCAACACCCTCCAAAAAACCGACACCCCCATCAACCAAGACCCCGCCCGCGTCGCCCTCATCCGCGAAATCACCACCAACATCGCCGCCGTCGCCCACATCACCAACCTCACCTACGAAACCACCTTCGTCGGCGCCCCCGACATCGTCAACGCCTACGCCTTCCCCGGCGGCCACATGATGGTCTTCGAAGGCCTATGGAACGAAACCAACGGCCTTGTTCAAACCGTGGACGAACTCGCCGCCGTCATTGGCCACGAAATCGCGCACGTCAACTGCCGCCACTCCACCGAAGCCATGACCCGCCAAATGCTCCCCAACCTGCTCCTCGCCGGCGGCATGATATGGGCCGAAATCGAAGAAAAAGAAGACCTCCAGCTCCTCTTTGGCGGCCTCATGGTCGTCCACAACGGCCTTGTCGTCACCAAATACTCCCGCAAAGACGAACTCGAAGCCGACCGCGTCGGCATGTTCTACATGGCCCAAGCCGGCNNGTCCCCCGCCGCCGCCCCCCGCGTCTGGGAGCGCCTCAGCCAAGCCCGCCCCGGCCAAGCCTCCCAACCCCTCAGCATATTCTCCACCCATCCCCGCGACACCCTCCGCGCACAAGAACTCCGCAAGCACCTGCCCGCCGCCCGCGCCCGCTACGAAGCCGCCCCCGTCAAACGCGACGGCACCCGCCGCCTATCCGACCTCCCCCCCACCGCCAC
>DBPO01000129.1 GCA_002304915.1 Verrucomicrobia bacterium UBA1418 | reverse complement strand
CGCCCCCGCCAGCCGCGGCACCCCCTCCCCGCCCCGTCAATCCGCTGGCCGCGGCGGAAGCCCCCCTCCCCGATTTCACGCCCATGCCCGAAGGTGCATCCTCCAATCCCATGGAAGCCTTTGCCCGCAGCCGCCAGGACAAGCGCGAACGCGCTCTGCAAGAAGCCCAGGCCGGCATGCAGCAGATGGCCATGGAACGCCAGGCCGTCGAGCAGGAATACGCCGCCCGCAAGTCGGCGGATGCCCAGGCGGATGCCGAAGCCATGCGCGCCCAGGCCCAGAAACTGGCGGCAGTGGAACAAGAAGCCGTTGACCAACGCGCCAATAGCTGGATGGGACGCCTGAAGAACATCGTCAGCGCCACGGTCGGTGCCGCCACGGGCGCCTTCACCGGCGGCATCGGTGCCGAAGCCGGTCGTCAGGCCGCCGACGCCCTGTTCAAATGAGGCATTAAGCGGGCACCTCAACGGCGCCCCGCAGCCGCTAAAAGCAGGCCGAAATCCCGCAATTAGAAGTTATATTGCAGCCCGACCGTGAAGTCGTGCTCGGAGTATTCGCGCAGGAAGTTGACGGACAGGTTCCCAATCAAATCGAGGTGCCGCCAAATGCGCTGGCGATAGGTGGCGCCCAGTCCGATATAGGTGGCCCAGTCCGCATCGGGGTTGTCGCCGGCGTACCAGTTGCCGTCATGTGTGGCCTGAGCTTGCAAATTGCGCCAAGCCACCTTGTCCTCGGGGCGGGCCTTTTCGCTTTGGCGTCCGATACGCGCATCTAATTGGAAATAGTAATCCAAGTAGCTGCGGCGCAAGCGCAGAACGCCGGCGTAGCGGGTGTCCCAATAGGGCGACCAGTAAAGGTCGGACTTTTTATCCATGGTGTAGGTGGAGGCTTCCAACCCGCCCCAGAGTCCGAGCCGATCCAGCAACAGCCAGAAAGAGCTGCCGGAAAGTTGGGCCATGGCATTACGGTCCTTGTAGCTGAAATAGCGCGCCTCGCCCGTGACATCCCAGCCGTCGGACACCTTCCAAAGAGCGGTGGCGGCAAGCGCGTTATAGGCCATTTTGACGCGCGCGGAGGGAACAAGGTCGTGGTCGTATTGCATCGCCAATTGCAGGGCTTGGAAGGGTTGCCACGCAATGACCAGAGAACCGACCAGCTCATATTCGTTGGTCTGTCTGGGGCGATTATGGGCGGGCTTGAGGGTGAGCCATTTGCCGCCCAAGGAGCCTACGAGCGTGGAGGTGTCATTGATGCGTATCGTGAGTGCGCCACGCAATTCCTGCACATCGGCGTTGTAGCGATATTCATCCACGCGGTTGGTTTGAACCTCTCGCACGTTGGTGGTTTGGGTTTCAACGCGGGTAACGGTGGTATGGCCATCAACGGTTTCAGTGCGCGTTTCGTGGGTGGTGAATGTTTCGCTGCGGTTGATGGTGTACCAGTGGTTGGATTTAACCGTTTGCTTGATCGTCCCTCCGCGGTAGAGGCCTTCGAGCCCGACGTTCGGCGTGAGGTTCAGTCCGGCGCGAATCTCACCATAGCGTTGCAGAATATCCACGTTGGCCTGGTTTTCGCGGTAGGCAGCGGCGAGATAGAAGTTGGAGGGGCGAATGCGCGAACGCGAGGTGGTGGCCGTGTCGCTTTCATCGAGATTCCCGGCGGCGAGAACTCCGAGAGCGCTGTTTTGGGTGAAGGCAATCAGCTTGCGCAACGCCTGCTCGGGATAGCCATCACGGCGGAGCAGCTCAATCTGCTTCCTTGCGAGATAGGGTCGCCCCATGAGCGTGGCAATTTCGGCGCGCAAACGGCGCGCCATGAAAACGGGGTGATTCTCAAGAACGTGGTCCACCAGTTCGGGCGCTTCCATGTCCCAGGGGGGCTCGTAGCGCGGCAGAAGCAGCGGATTGATGCCGACCGTTGAATAGCCGAAGCGGTCAAGCACAAAGCCCACCTGATATTCGCGGGAGGCTTCATCCAGTAGCGTGCGAATGGGATTGAGAACGCGGGCGACGTTGCTGCCCTCCTCCTGTCCCACATCGCCATAGGGAAAGGCCACCGCGAGCGGCTCGCGCGGGCCAACGCCCAGAAACTTTTCAATCCGCGCGCGACTTTCGGAAAATTCCTTTTGCACGCGGCGATTCCATTCGCGCATGGTTTCGAGACGGTCGCGTTCGTCAAGCCACAAGCGATTGGGCAACGCAAACACTTCCGTGCTGGGCGCGGGGGCAATGCGCCCCGGCACATGCGCCTCAAGCAGATGGCTGCCAATATCCCACACGCCGGTGTCCCGGAACGCCTGTATTTCCTCCCACGAGGCATAGGTGGGCGCGTTGAGTTCTTCAAGGTTGGTTAGAATAAACATGCCAAAGGTCAGGCCCAGGTCTTCGGCGATGGGTGTGCCGAGGTTAAACGAACTGCGCAAGCCGTCGTCGAAGGTGATGGCCACGACTTTTTCCGGACGGATTTCTTCATGCGAGGGCACGCGGGGTTCCCCCGTGTACGCATGATGAACACGATCCACCTGACGGGCCAGCCAGGGGCGCGGACCGCGGGTGAGCGGGGCGCGGGCCGCCCGATCCTTAAGGTAGTTGGGGATGTCCAAAGGCGCGATAAAAGTGAAACCGGCATCGCGCAGCGCAGCCAATTGCTCGCGCAGGCGGCGAGTGGACGGCAGCGCCATCCATTCGCTTTCGGTCAAGCCATGATATAGCAGGGTGAGAACCGTTCCCTGATTGCCGACTTCTTCAAGGCGATCCAAAGCGTCTAGAGCGTTGGCATAGCGTCCGCGCTGGACTTCGAGACGGGCCAAGTCGAAAAAGCGATAGGGATCAAGCGGCTGATACCGCTCATACAGCTCATTCAGCGCGGCTTCTGCGGCGGTATAGTTTTTGGCGGCCAGCAGACACTCGAAACGGGTGCGGAGGGCGCGCCGGTTATAGGGATTGTAGTCCTTGAGCACACGATTGGCGGTGTCAAGGGCGGTTTCCGGATGTTGGGCGGAGAGCGCAATTTCGGCGTATTGGTTCAACCAAGGCACTTGATCAGGAGTGATTCGCAGGGCGGCGGCATATTGCTCCATCGCCAGGTGCATGGGCCATTCGGCGGGGTCGCTCTGGTTCAATCGGACCAGTCGTGCGCCCAGCCGAACATGCAACTGCGCGCGAACCTCGTCATTTCTCGCGTGGTCAATCAAGTTATGCAACAATTCCACCATTTCCTCCGGGCGGCCGGAAGTTTCGGCGATATCGGCGCGCAGGTTCATGGCCGGCCACTGGGAGGAGTCATCGGCCAGCACACGCCGGGCCTGTTCGTCGGCTTCCTCCAAGTTGCCAACGAGCATGTGCGCGCGGGCAAACTCCGTGCGGAAGTCCAGATTGTCCGGCAAAACATCCACGATATCCGTCCACAGGTCGAGCGCGTCTTCGTAGCGCTGAACCAGCGTGTACATGCGGGCCAAATCCGTTTTGACGTCATAGCGCATGGGGTCTTCGGCCGTCAGCACTTCCAGAATGTCAACCGACGCCTGAAGACGCCCGAGACGGATCATGTTTTGCGCGTACCAATAGCGCAGGTCATAACTTTCGGGGTCCAGATCGAGGGAAGCCCTCAGTTGGTTGTCCGCTTCGCGCCAATCGTTGCGCAGCAACGCAAGCTGGGCCAGCAAACTGTGAATTTTTGGCGACTCCGGACGCAACACTTCATACTGCTTCCACAGTTTCTCGGCATCCGCCTCCCGTCCAACGCGATAATAACTCCAGCCGAGCGCTTCCCAGATGGCTTCGGTGGTGGGCATATCTTCCAGAGCGGTTTCCAGCAAGGGAATGGCGCCTTCGTAATCCTCATCCTGCATCTTGAGGATGGCAGTTTCGAGGATGTTATCCATTTTTTCATCCGGCTTCGGGTCCGCGGGCCCCTCCTTGATTTGAAACGGCTCGCGCTCCTCGGCGCCCCGGCGGGTGCTGCGGATCAGTCGTTCAACCGCCTGCGTCGTGGCGCTGAATGAAGCCGGCGAGACGGGCCGCTTGGGCTGCTGCGCCATGCCCGGCAGCGCCAGCAACAGAACCAGTCCGCACCATACGAAGCAGCGTGGATTTATTTTCATGAAGTCTCCCGGAGCGCCGCTTGGGTCACGGCGTTGCCCAAAATTCCTTAATCAGTGCGGTGGCCAGACGGCGAGCGCCGTCCGGAGTCAGGTGGATGCCGTCGGGATCGCGCACACGGATGGCAGCGGCGGTTTTCGGATCCATCAAATGCTCGGTATAACCGCCCGTGCGCCGGTCCGCCACCAGCGATGAAAAGTCATAGACTCGGACTCCCGGGCGGGAGGCCGCGGCCTCTTTGAGAATCTCGTTCACCTGCTGGGCATGCTCGCTCACGATGGTGTCGCGCATCGGCGGCAGCAGTAGCCAAACCACTTGTTCGCAACCGCCGGCAATCAGGCGGTCCATGGCTTCGCCGATGCGATGGGTATATTCCGTTTTCCATTCCGGTGAACCAAGCGCGACAATCCCGCCGGAGGGCAACTGCATGGGCTGGCGGTCATTTGCGCCAAGCGCCACCACCGCCATTTTGGGGTGTTCCTGAGCGCAGAGCTCATCAATTTTACCCAGCCAGTCGAAGGCGTCCAGCCGGGCCAGCCCCGTGCCAATGGTGGCAAAGGATATGGCTTTTACACTGGGCTGTGTTTTGGCCAACTCACGCTCAATCGCGAGCGACGGAAGTTTCATCATGGAATCACCCAACAACAAAACGGGCGAATTCGCCGGCGCGGCAAACGCGTTCCCGATGCAACACCCCAACAGGATGCTCGCAATCATCCATCCCAAGCCCAAACCTTTCCGTGAAACCAGCCGATTTTCTTTACGCATGACATCGCCTCCGTAATTTTTCATTCTGGCACATTGTTAGTTTTTGTTCAACGACGCTCCAACGGTTTTTTCCAGAACGGCGCGCGGGCGGTCGGCATGCAGCGCCTGACTGACCGCGCTGATGGGTGCGGATACGGCCACCCAAAAGCTGCGCACCGGCCCGTAGGGCAGGCGTTCATTGTTGCGGTGCAGCGCGGCAGCATTCAACGCCAGCGCTACCACGTAAAACACCAAAAGGGCCGTCCATGCGTGCGTGAGCGGAACACCCTGTTTTTTGTCCTTATTTGCTTCCATGCAACACTCCTAGAATTGGAAATAGATGAATGGGGCCACGCCTTCAGGACCCAACGCCAAAATGATCGTCAGCACAACCGCCGCCGTCGCGCCCAGCGCCCAGGAGGGCCAGGCCGCCAGCCGGTGCCACACTCGCCACAGCCGGTCGCCATCAAAAAATTGCATGGCAAAACCCACCAGCACCACCGCCAGCGGCCAGGCATTCCAAAAAGCCACGGTGGGCACAACACTACGCCAGTTCCACAGCCCCTGAAGCATCGCCTTGACGGTGTCCAAGTTGCCGCCGCGGAAAAGAATCCACGAAAAACAAACCACGTGGAAAATCCAAATGCGCCCCAACCAGACGCGCCAAGGGGAAGCCGGGGCAGACTTTGAGGACGCCCCCCCGCCCCACCAACCGCGCACGATTCGCTCCACGGTCAAATACGCGCCATGAAACGCGCCCCACAACACAAACGTCCACGCCGCGCCGTGCCACAGACCGCCCAGCAGGAACGTCACCAGCAAATTGACATAGGTGCGTTTGGTGCCGCGACGCGAGCCGCCCAACGGAATGTAGAGATAATCGCGCAGCCACGTGGAGAGCGAAATATGCCACCGACGCCAAAAATCCTGCAACGACGAGGCAAAATAAGGCGCATTGAAGTTAAGCGGAAAATTAAAGCCCATCAGCAGGCCCGTGCCGATGGCAATATCGGAGTATGCCGAAAAGTCGCAATAAATTTGCACCGCGTAGGCATAGACCGCCAACAGAATATCCGGCCCGCTGTAGATTTCCGGCCAACTGAAGACCGGGTCCGCCAAATGCGTGGCCAGCCAGTTGGCGACCACGATTTTTTTGAACAAGCCCGACAGAATCAGAAATGTGGCGCGTCCGACATCAATGGGCATCTCCCGCGACGGCATGCGCTCCATCTGCGGCACTAAGTGACTCGCCCGCACGATGGGGCCCGCGACCAACTGCGGAAAAAATGCGAGATAGTTGGCGAAGTCCAGCCAGGTGCGCGCCGGCGGCGTTTCCCGGCGGTACACATCCAGCACGTAGCTCAATGCCTGAAACGTGAAGAATGAAATGCCCACCGGCAGCACAATGCGCGCCAAAAGCGGATAGGTCGTTTCCTGCGCGTGCACCAGCCACTGGACGGCATTTGGCCCAATCGCCACGCAAATCGGCCGCAGCAGCGGGAAGAGGAAATCACCGAAGAAGAATCCGGTATATTTGAACACCCCCAGTAGCGCCAAATTGGCCGCCACCGCGAAAATAACCAGCCTGCGCCGGGTGCGTTCGCCGCGATTGGCCACCGCCAAACGCTCCAGATGCACGGCCGCGATATGATTCAAGATGGCCGACGCCAGCAACAACAACGCGAAACGCCAACTCCAAAAGCCGTAAAAAAACAAGCTGGCCGCCAGCAGGACCACCTTGCGCACGCGCGGATAACCAACCAGCATCCAATGCAGGTTGTACACCAGAAAGAAAAAGACCGCAAAAACAGTGGTGGGAAATAGCATTTCCTGCAGCTCGCTTTCTTAAGGGGGCGGCAGGAGGGAGAGTTGGCCGTCCACGCCCATCAGATACAACTGTGGCGTCGAGAAGTCGGGGGCCGTCTTCTCTACCGCCGCCACCTCCTCCTCGGTCGGCTCCCCTTCCGGTCCCCTCACGGGCACGCGCCAGGTGGCGCGCAGCGGCGGAATCAACACACTGCCGATGGGCAGCTCGCGCAATGCCACGCCTTCGCCGGGTTCCGGCATCATGCGGTCGCCGACTTCCGGACGAATGATCCACTCGCCCTTGGACTCCTCGCCCGCGCGCGGGGTGTTCCACAGGGCAGCCTCGGTTTGCAACACCAGTACATTGGCTGGCTTTTCTTCAAAGGCCTGGGTCAGCGCCGCCCACCATTCCTTGGAAGGCACAGTTCGCCGTTTGACAATCGCTCCGGTCAAATGGTGCCGCTCAACAAAGGCCGCCAGCACCTTCGGGTCCACATCGCCGCTATACGACAGATCAATCACCGGCAAGAGACGAATGCGATGGAACGCGCTGAACATGCGTAGCGTTTCCGCGCCAGCAGGAAATTCATCCGGTAGCGATTCATCGGGATTCTGGAAGAACCACGCCGGGCACAACGCGGATATGCCGCCAACCTTGGGCCGCAGTTGGTTCACTTGCGTGGTGACATCGCCCGGAGGCAACAACACCAGAGTCGTCGGCAGGGGCTCACAGTCCAGCCGCAGAATGCGCGCGCGAGCCACCCCCACATCAAACGCGAAGGGCGCCACGCCCCACCAGCCGTAGGCGACCTCCGGCGGAACCTCCACCGGCGCATCAAAAATTTCGAGGCCGTTGACAAAGCCGCGCAGGCCGTCGCCGCGCACTTCCAGACGCATTTTAACGCCGCCGGGCGGGCGCACCCACGGGCGGGTGGCATTCGACAGTAATTCCCCATTGAGCCACGCCTGCAGGTGGATGAAACCTTCATGGTCAAACCCAAAGCGCAACATGGTGCGCGCGCTGCGGCGGGCGTACAGCCAGAAAAAGCCTTGTGACTCATCCACGACGGCCTCGATGTAACCGTCGCGCATCAGCTCCGAACTGCGCAGCCGCAAATAGGTTTCCGCTTGATCCACCGCCGCGCGCAACTCGTAGCGGCCGCGATCCAACTGCCGAAGACCCGATGACGCAATCCAACTGTCGGACAACTGCCCCGATGCGAAGTCGTCGGTGACGTGATTGGTGAGCGGCAGGAAACTTTCGTAGATGGATTTCACTTTCGCGTCGCCCCCTCTGCGCGCCTGAGTGCGGACGTAATCAAAGAATACGCCCGACTCGGGGAACGTCAGGAGTTCCATGCCCAGCAACGTGTGGCCGAAAGGAATCTGGAAATCCGGGGTTCGTCCCAAATCCAAAATGCCCCGCATCGTCTGGTAGCGCTCGCCCGGCTCATCCTGCAGATTCAGCAGGGCGATGCGCGCGCTCAAATTCAGCGGCGCTTCCTTCACCAGCGTTTCCAGCATGCCGCGCGCCTCAATCCGGCGCTCCCGACGATCCAGCCACTGGGCTTGCGCAATCAGAATATCCGGATTTTCAGGAAAGATGCGCGCGTAGGTGTTGAGCTGCTCGCGCGCCTCGTCCGGCCGGTTCAGTTTTTCCAGAAGTTCCGCGCGCCGGATAGCCATGTGAATCTGTCCGGGGCTGACCGCCAGGCTTCGGGTGTAATAATCAAGTCCGCGCTCCAGTTCATTCTTCTGGATATAGGCGCGCCCAATCAGCGAGAGGGCCTCGGCGCTTTGCGGATCGGAATCCAGCCACAGCGACCATTGCTCAATGGCCTTGGTGTAGTCCCCTTCTTGGTAAGCCGCATAGCCCCTGCGCCGCCAGGCTTCCTGACGGGCCTGAGGCGAAAGCGCCTCATCGGGCAGCTCCCGCTCGGCCAGTTGATAGTACAGATTCAGGTGCATGTCTTTGGCCGCCGGAGGCGGCAGTTCCACGGCCCTCACGACGTTGGGAATCACGTTTTCGAGCCTCTCCGCATCATTGGTGGAGTCCACGGCCAAAAGCGCGTTAGGGAACAACGCGGCGATCGAAGCAAAAGAAGCCAGGCGAATCACCTCGGCGGGAAATCGAATTGCGGTTTTCATATTTTGCTCCTTCAAATGGCGGGCCACCGCCTGCAACCACGGGACCAGGTTTTGCAGTTCATCCATGGTCACGAACTGACAATCGAAATAGATGCCGCCCATGTTCTTGTCGCGCGCTTCCTGCGCGAGCCATTCCGGCGGAATTTGCAGCGCGATGGAACGCAGGGTGATGGCCGGCAACAACGGAACCGCGTGAATGCGCGCCAGTGTCTGGAGGGTCTCGTCGCTCCACTCCGGCAACACCAAGGGCATGGCCTTGACGGCATCCAGCCACGGCGGGCTGATGGCCGCCAGCTCATGAAACATGTTCCCCAGCGCCTGGCTGACATATGCCGGAGCAAACGTGTCTTGCGGCGGCCACTGCAAAAGCGTTTGCCTCGGACGCGGAAATTCCATCGCTTCCACGTGGGTGGCCGCAACGCCGGGAACCGGGTCCCAGACTTCCATGCCCAAGAGTCCGGGCTGGCCACCACCCAGCAAATCCAGCGGCTCTTTGAGCATCGGACGCCCATCCAGCGTCGCAAACAGGTCGCGCCCCTTCAGTGTCAACAGCAGTTCGCGGACGACACCCGGCCGCGCACGCAAATCCTGCGCAACGGCCTGAGTGAATTCATCCGCGCCAACCACCTTTTGCTTAATCCAGCAGTTGCCCTCGGCATCGAACAAAACCCGCAGGCCTTCCTCGCCGCCGGGCCGTGCGCGCAGGCGCAAACCGAACTGCCCGGCCATCACGCGAAAGCGAATGCGCACATTGAAATCCCCGAACAAATCGCTCGCCACCATCCACGCCAAAGCGCCCGTCGTTGGCGGATGATCCAGCGCATTGGTGCTCGGCGCAATGGCTTTCAGCCACATGCCGCCATCCTCCGGATATTCGGTCAGGCCCCAGTCCGTCAGCCAGCGCTTGGCGTCCAATGGGGCGCTGATTTTCCACGGAAGTTTCGCCCAGCCATTTTCGACGATCTCCATGAACTGCTCGGTGGACCACTCCGGATTCACCCGCAAACGGTTCAGCTCTCGCGGGTCGGTATAGCGCGTATTCAGCAGGAACGGGCCGAGGCTGAAACCCAGGCCATAGCGCTTGCCCACTTCCGAAAGGTTCAACGTGCGGATAGCCACGGCTCGCGGATCATACTGCCCGTAATCACCATAGGGAAACGCGAACGCCAGAGGCGCCGTCCCCATCCGCTCCTGAAAAATGGCCTGCATTTCGTCGTGATCGCGGCGAATGCGATTCGCGAATTCCGCCGGCGTCTCCAGACGCTTTTCACCGGCGATCCATTTTGGCGTGGAGAAAAAGTTGCCGGTTTCCCCATCCGGCCCGGCGGGAATGCGCTGATAGCCCACATTGGACTCGGCGGCGACGTCCCACGTTCCCGATAGCGCCATATCCCGCAAAATAGGCCAGCGCAACGCCCCCGGATCCTTGTCGCGAATGTTGTCCGCCCGTACAAACATCACCGCCCGCCACCGTTGCGAACGAAGGATGGTACGCGTTTCCAAATACGAGCTTTTCTTGCCCTGCCCCATCGTTATCAGCACGGCCTTGCGCGGCAGAAGTTTGCCCTCGCGATAAAACGCGCGAACATCTTCCAGACCAATCGGGTTGAAACCGTTTTCGCGCAACCCGCGAATATGCTGTTCAAACTGAACGCGCGAGACTTCTTCCGGCCCCTGCACCTTGCCGCCGCTGACGGCCGTGTACGCCAGCGCGATAAACGTATCCGCGTCTCGCACACCCTCGACGGCCGGCTTGTACCGCAAGCGCTGGTACATGGCGCGCAACGGCACCCACGCTGCCACAATCAGGCAGATGCCCGCAAAAAAGAACAGCCAGGCGCGCACGTTGCTGTCGCGTTGCAACGGCTTCGGGCGCGTCCAGCCCACCGGCAACTCCGGTTACGGATGGGCCGCAGGTTCTTCCGGCGGCGGCGGCAATGGCGCGGCCATCAGAGGATTTTGCGCCTCAAGCTCGTCAGCGACCTGTTCTGTGGATGGCTGTTGCAAAGGTTCGGCGCCATCAGCCGGGGGTGGAATCTTCTTCATCCGCGAGTCCCCCACTTCTTGCCACGCAGGGTTAATAATGCCCAATAAATCTGCCAACTAAAGAAGGCCATATACGACGCCGTATAGATGAACCCGGTCCACCAATATCGGCGGCCCGTCCGCTCCCAGAAATGCAAGGTCCAAACCATCGTAATCGCCAAAACACCCATGATATACGCCGACGCCAGATTGCTCCCGCCCGCCAGCAGCGCCATAATCGGCGCAATAACCAGCGCCGAGGTAATCACCACCGGCTCAATAATCGGCATCCACATCATCGCATACCATGACAGCGCCGACACCGGATGCTTCCGCCACATCCAGCGCCCCACTTTGACAATCTCGCGCAGATACGACCGATTCCACCGCGCCTGTTGCCGTACATATTGCCCCCAGTTTTCCGGCGCAATCGTCGTCGCCAGCGCCTGATCGGTGTACAGAATCTTGTAATCGCGCAAAATCAGATTCGTCAGGCTGCGGTCATCCCCGTAATTGCCATGCTCGCCCATCACAGTCGCGTTCAGCCATTCATCCAGAACATGCAGAACACAGGCGCGCCGATACGCCGAAAAACAGCCCGGCAGACAACTAACCGTACCCGTCACACTCTCCGCCGCCTTCATCACCTTATACGAAAAGAAGTAGCGCACATCCTGCATACGCGTCAACAAGTTGGTCTGCGCATTCTCCACGTCGCAGTGCCCGCTGATGCCCCCCACCGTCGGGTCCACAAAGCCCTGCATCAACTTTTGCAGCGAGCCCGGGAAAATGAAGGTATCCGAATCCACGCACACCATGAACTCGCCCCGCCCCAGCAACACACCCACCGCCCACGCATTGCACAAGCCGCGATTCTTCGCAAAGCTCACCACCACCAGATTAGGATGGTGCGTCTGCGCCGCCAGCATTTCCTGCAACGTGTTGTCGCTCGACCCATCGTCCACGCAGACCACTTCCAGATTCTCGTTCGGATAACCCGCCGCGAAAATTCGCTCAATCGTCTGGCGAATCACCGCCTCCTCGTTCATGCACGGCACCAGAACCGTCACCGTCGGCTCATAATTCGTGTTAGGCGGCGCCACATAAATCGAAGCAATCAAAAAGCGCGACACCACAAAAATGCCCGCTATCAACGAATAAATACTCACCAACGGCTGATAAAAATAATTGCCCGCGCTGCGCAACTGCATGAAAACCGCCACCGCCAGCATCACAAGCGCCACCGTCAAAATCAAAAACGACAGCCACTTCGGCGGCCGCCGATACAACCGCGCCATCCGTGCGCGCGCCTCATCCAGCGCCGGAAACTCCACGCTCGCACCCAGAGGCACTTCCTGCTCCGTACGCGCCAAGGGCTGCTGGCAGAACGGACACGACGCCGGCAGCGGCGTCCCGTGCACATACACCGTCAAGCCGCACTCCGGACACCGGCACTGCTGAATCAGCACCGTCTTCTTCGCTTCAAATTCTTCAGTCTTGAGTAACATGAACATCTTCACCCAGCCGTCAAAAACTGGATGACAACCAAACTTTCTGATTCACTGCTTTAGTCGGAACATGCTAGCGCAGTGTGCGTTAGATGTCTACTGATATACCGCAATCTCCGGGTTTTTACTTTTTCGACGCTATTTAAGCGACTTGCGGCAAAAATAAAACGTTTTTTTTCTTCCTCCGACGCTTTTTTTTTTACAACTTCGCCCCTTCGAACACCTTCAGGCCTTTTAACAAAATTCGCATTGCCGATTTCCCCCCCAGCCCCTATCCTCTCCCCCCATGAAGACAAGCCATTTCATTTCATTCGTCGCCACCCTGCTGCTGGCCATCGCCATTCCTCCCCTCCACGCCCAAACCCCGGTACGCATCACCGCCAACAGCGTCAACCTGCGCGCCAAGCCGGAGCTAACCTCGGAAGTCCTCGCCCAGGCCAACTACGACGAACGCTTCACCGCCGCCGAAATCGGCGACGAATGGGTCAAAATCCCCGCCCCCTCAAAAGTGGACCTGTGGGTGATGAAGCAATACGTGCAAACCCCGCAAAACACCATCGGCGCCAACCGCGTCAACCTGCGCGCCGGCCCCAGCATCAACTACAACATCGTGGACACCCTCACCCTCGGCGAACCCGTCGAACCGCGCGGCGAAGTGCAAGATTGGCTAAAAATCGCGCCCCCGCCCACCGCCTGCGTATGGGTCCACAAAGACTACGTCGAAGTCCTCCCCGTCGAAACCGCTTCCGTCACGGAACCAGCCCCCGACACCCCCAAAAAAGAAAAAACCACCCGCAAACGCAAAACCAAAGCCGAGACCGTCGCCGAAGCCCCCGCCCCTGAAACACCCGCGCTCGAAGAATCCCC
>DBPO01000115.1 GCA_002304915.1 Verrucomicrobia bacterium UBA1418 | reverse complement strand
TCCGCTGCCCTCACCCATTTTTTCCTCCCCCACCACCACGGCCACGCGAAAGAACCGCGCGTGGGCCGGACCGCTTTCCTCCAGCACGTTGTAGTGTGGAGCAGGCTGCCCGTTGCCTTGCATCCATTCCTGCAAGTCGCCCTTGGGATTATCGTCCCCGCCCGCGGCCACGGCGGTCTGGATTTCTTCCGCGAAGCAACGGAGAAAGATTTTTCGGACGGCCTCCACGCCGCCATCAAGCCAAACCGCCCCCATCAGCGCCTCCAACGCGTCGGCGAGAATCGAATCCTGCTCGCGCCCGCCGCTCTGCTCCACACCCCGCCCCACGCGCAGGCAAGCGCCCAACCCCATCTGCCGCGCCACGCGCGCCAGCGCCGCGCCGTTGGTCAGGCGACTGCGTACTTTGGTCAGCGTTCCCTCCTGCCAATCGGGAACATTCTTCACAAGCCACTCCGCCGCCACGGCGCCCAGAACCGCGTCGCCCAAAAACTCCAGCCGCTGACTCTCCGCCGGTTCCGTCGCGCCGGTTTCAACCGCATAGGACCGATGCGTCAGCGCCGCCGCCAATCTTTCCGGCTGAGCAAATTCATAGCCGATGCGCTCTTGCAAAAGCGTCCACTGTTCCTGTTGTTCGTTTGCTTCCGGCATATCAGGCTCTCGGGTGATATTGTTGATGAATGGCCTGCAACCGGCCCTGATCCACATGCGTGTAGATTTGTGTCGTGGAAATATCGGCATGGCCGAGCATCTCCTGAATAATGCGCAGAGACGCGCCATTGGCCAGCAGGTGCGTCGCAAAAGAATGGCGCAACGTGTGCGGCGAAATTTCCTTGCGAATGTTCACCTGACGAGCGTAGGCGCGAATGTGCCGCCAGATGGTGATGCGCGAGAGCGGCCGCCCCAACCGGGAAAGAAAGACGGCGCGACTGGCGCTCTTGGCTTTCGCGGCGTACACCGGCCGCCCCTGCTCCAGCCATGCGTTGACCGCCGCAATCGCGCGAGCGCCAATCGGCACCACCCGCTCCTTGTCGCCCTTGCCCACACAGCGAATGTATTCCGCGTCAAAGTGCAGCGCGTCCAACGTCAGGCCGGCCAATTCGCTCACGCGCAGACCCGTCGCATAAAACATTTCCAGAATGGCGCGGTCGCGCAAGCCGCGCACCGTGTCCGGATTGGGCGCGGCCAGCAGCCGATCCACTTCTGCGGGGCTCATCGTGGGCGGCAGGATTTTCCACAGCCGCGGTGAATCCATCGCATCGGCCACATTGCCGGACAGCAACCCCTCTTGTGACAAGTAGCGGAAAAACACTTTTATCGCCACAAGTCGCCGCGCCAGACTCGGCGTGGCCAGCCCCTTTTGCTTGCTGGCCATGAGAAAATCCACAATGTCGCGGCGCATCACCTGTTGAATCCCCGCGCGGCCCTTGCGCGACAGAAAATCCAGAAATTCCGCCAAATCATGCCCGTAGGCCATCCGCGTATTTTCACTCAGACCGCGTTCCAGCGTCAGGTGATCCATGAACTGATCGAGCAGGAAACGCATCGGGTGTCGTTCAAATTAAAGGGTCGTCCGCGCCACCCACTCGGCCAGCAAACGCGCCGGCACCAAGGTGGCGCCGGGCCCGCCGAACGGCTTTTCCGCTTCCAGCCACGCGGTGCCGGCAATATCCAAGTGCGCCCACGGAATCTCCTCGGGCACAAATTGACGCAAAAAAGCGCCGCCCGTAATCGTCCCCGCGGAGCCATCGCCGACATTTTGCCAATCGGCAAACTTTCCTTTGAGCAGATCGTCGTATTCGGACCACAACGGCAATTGCCAGAGCCGTTCGCCGGTCGTTTCGCCGGCCAGCATCAGCTCCATCACCAGCCGGTCCTGATTGCCCATCACGGCGGTGGCCTCGTGCCCCAAGGCGACAATCGCCGCGCCCGTCAGCGTGGCAATATCCACAATCGCCGCCGGTTTTTCATCCGCGGCAAATGAAAGCGCATCCGCCAGAATCATGCGCCCCTCCGCGTCGGTGGTTAGAATCTCCACCGTTTTGCCGTTCCGGGCAGTGACAATGTCACCCGGCCGCGCGGCGCCGCCGCCGGGCATGTTTTCAATCGCGGGAATATAAACAATGAGCGGACGCGACAATTTCAGGCGCGCGGCCAAAAGCGCCACCGCCAGAGCAGCCATGCCGCCGCCCTTGTCAAACTTCATCCATTCCATGCCCTTGGGCGGCTTCAGACTAATCCCGCCCGTATCGAACATGACCGCTTTGCCGACAATGACCAAAGGCTTGCGCCCGCGCTTGCCCGGATACGCCAAGCGAATCAGACAACCCGGCCGTCGGCTGCCCCGCGCCACGGAAAGAAACGCCCCGCACTTTTCTTTCTCCAAGGCCGCCTGACTCCACACCCGGCATTGCAAACCGTTGGCGCGCGCCAATTTTTGCGCGTGGCGGGCCAAATCCTGCGGCCCCAAGTCGTTCGCCGGCAAGTTGGCAATCGCGCGGATGTCGTTCAACGTTGCGCCGATAATTTCCGCCCGCCGCACGGCCGCGCGCACGGATGTTCCACCGGCCAATTCTCCGCACCATGTGAAAATAAATTTGCGCGGACGCGCCTTCGATTTGTAGGCGTCGAACGAATAAGCGCCTTGCAGCAGACCCTCCGTCGCCAAGCCGGCCAGCTCCGCCAATTCCTGCGCGGACCACACCTTCTCCGGCCACGCGCAAGCCGCTCGCGCGACGCCCTTCGCCTGGAGCAACTGCCGGCCAATCGCGGCCCAAACGCGCAACCAACGCGCCGCATGAAAATCCGTTCGCTTGCCAACACCCGCTAAAATGACCGGGCTTTTAAGCCCCGCGGGCCAGACAATTTCGCCCGTGCCGCCGGTGAAGCCCGCGTTTTTTTGCCAAGCATCCAGCTCGCGCCGCGCCCCGGCCGTCCAAAACGCCGGATACAATATGTTGCCGTCTTGTACGAAAAGAACTTGCGGCTCGCCTTCGCCGGGCGCGGACGCCCGCCACTCGAAACGAATCGTCTTACTCATGACCGCGACACTCCGGCGACAGCTTGGCGCGCGCGTCTTCATTCGCCGGCAAATCGTTCACCGCGAAACCCGCATGGCGCACCGCCACTTCAATGTTGCGCCGCCCAAGGCGCTGGTTGTCATACGTCACCCAAACTTTACGCGCCTCAACATCCTCCTTGATGTCATAAATGATTTCATCGCCGATTTTACTCACGGCCTCTCGCACCACCTGCGCGCAACGCTCGGACTTCATCGCGGGAATATCCAGTTCAATCACCGATCGCGTGTTGCGGAAACAGCCGGCTCCGGCAACCAGGGCAATCACCAAAACAAATCCACCAAACGTTCTCCAAGTCATACCATCATCTCCATATACGCGACTATTCCACCGCATCGGCTTGCTTGTCAACGTTGGCCGGGGCTGGCGCGCTCCAGCCGTCCAGCGTCAGTTGTTCTTCAATCCAGGCAACCGCGCGTCGCGCGCGCGCCGCCAGTTCCGGATATTCTGCGGCCACCGAAGCATCCGCCAACGCCTGAAAAAGCTCGCGCGCCTCTTCGCGGCGGCCCTGATTCAGTGTCGCCAGCGCCAGATTCCAGCGCACATTGGGCGCGCCCGGATTTTGCGCGAGCAGCTCGCGATACGCATACGCGGCCTCCGCCTCGGCGTAATATCCCTGATGCATCCACTCGCCCGCCTGCCGATAGCGATAATACTCCGATCCGGTGCGCCGAAAAGCCTGCCCGTACATGACGGCCGCGCGATCGTGCCGCCCTTCGGCACACGCCAGCCGCGCTTTTCGCTCCAGCTCGCGCCCATCCACACCCGCCGGCTTTTCGCGATGCACCAAACCCCATGCCAACAGCCAGAGACTCACCAGCGCCCCCCCCGCCACCAGCACGCGGATAACCATCCGCCCGCGCGCATCCAGCCAGCGAACCATGCGGGGAATATCCTTCAAATGCTCCCGCCGCAACTGATCCGCCCCCGCCGTCAAAATAGTCCACGCCGCCTGCAATTCGGGAGCGTCCGTCGCGGGAAACCGCACGCCGCGCATCCGGGCCACCACGGAATGATGCGGCGTCCGCATCAGCATCGCAAAAAACAAACAGAGCGCCCTCGGCGGCCATTTCATTGCAAGCATGGCCGGCAGCCGCGCGCGCAAGCCGGCATCCATTTCCTCCGTGCGCCCATCCCAAATCAGCGGAACGAACCCGCACCCGGAAGTATCCGGCTGGACTTCTCCATTGGCCTCCACGCGATCAAATGCGGACGACTCCTCATCCCAAAAGGAGGTTTGCAACCAATCCGCCAATTCGCGCCGCTCGCCCTCGGCGATGTCCGCAACACGCATCATCTCCGAGTCCGAACTGCCCGCGGCCAACCGGATAAATGAAGCTGCTTCGTTCGCCAACAAGACAGCCAAATCCACCGTGAAGCGCCCCTGCGCAAATTCGGCGGGAAACCACGCCTCCTCAGCCGACGGCCAAAACGGGAGCCCGGTGCCGCGAAGATCATAGCGCTCAAAAAGGGGGTCCAGATACTTGGCCAGTTGCGGCAGAATACGCGCCATGAACGCTTCGGCATCGGCATCCGGCAACGCCTCGGCAATATGCTCCGCCAGCCGCGCCGCCACCGGCGACGGTGGATTCAACATCCCAACCGCATCCGCGGTGGCCAGCCAATCCTCCAGCAACTGAGCCGCAACCGTTGGCTCCGCCAGCGTCCACGCCGCAATCACAACGGGCAAGTCATCGCCAGCCGCGCCGCAATCGCGCGGCAGCGCAGCCAGCGCGGACGCCACCTCCGTGGCCGCCGAAACCGGCAGACTTTCCAGCCACGCGCGGCCCGGCTCCAATTCTCTCGCCACACTCATTTCGCCCAAATACTACCGCCCCGCGCCCCAAGGTGTAAGAAAAATGTGCCAAAAAATCCACTCACTAAATTGCGAGCGATATGGGCCTCTCACGTAGAACGATCTCTTATTCAGCCCCCAACCGGGCGCCCCATCTCTTGGTGGAATTTCTCATGCGCCGCGTTATTTTCTTCTGGCCTGACGTCCGGGTTCCTGCGACAAGTACGGCAGTGCCGTTTTATGCGGCACCAAGTTCATGCCAACCACCCCAGGAGCATGAGCAATGAAAAATTTGAGAAAGCATCAACTAACCGCCATCGG
>DBPO01000016.1 GCA_002304915.1 Verrucomicrobia bacterium UBA1418 | reverse complement strand
CCTCCCCTATCGCCACCCGCTTGCGCCCCCCTCCCCCTGAACACTGAAAACTCTTTGTTGTCCCTCCGGGGGTAGCAGTGGTATCTTGCCGACCATGAAAAAGCTGATTATCCTCGGTTCCGGCCCCGCCGGCCTCACCGCCGCCATCTACGCCGGACGCGCCGGCCTCGCCCCAATCGTCCTCGACGGCCCCTCCCCCGGCGGCCCGCTCATCACAACCCCGCTGATTGAAAACTACCCCGGCTTCGCCGAAGGAATCGCCGGCTTTGAACTCATGGACATCATGCGCAAGCAGGCCACCCGCTTCGGTGCCACCTTTCAAAGCGCCAGCCTGACCAGCATGACCCCCCGCCCCACCGGCGGCGCGGATTTAACACTCGCCGACGGCACAACCGTAACCGCCGACGCCCTCATCATTGCCACGGGCGCAAACCATCGCAAACTGGGCCTGCCCGGCGAAGACGAACTTTCCGGCCGCGGCCTCTCCTACTGCGCCACCTGCGACGGCGCATTCCATCGCGGCGAACATATCGCGGTCGTTGGCGGCGGCGATACCGCCATGGAAGAAGCCCTCTTCCTCACCCGCTTCGCCTCGCAAGTCACCCTCATCCATCGCCGCGACGCCTTCCGCGCCTCAAAAATCATGGGCCAGCGCGTTCTGGACAACCCCAAAATTACCGTCCGCTGGGACTCCATCATCTCCGCCCTCCACGACCCCGCTCAAGGCAAGCTGACCGCCCTGACCCTGAAAAATGTGAAGACCGGCAAAGAGGGAAAGGTCGAGGTCGGCGCGCTATTCGTCGCCATCGGCCTGGTGCCCGCCTCACAACCCTTTGCCAACGTTCTCGAAACAGATGAAAACGGCTATCTCGTCACCCAAGGCGTGACGACCAAACTGCCCGGCGTTTTCGTTGCCGGCGACATCGCCGACTCGCGCTATCGCCAAGCCGTCACCGCCGCCGGCCAAGGCTGCCGCGCGGCCATCGAAGCCATGCACTATCTGGAACGCGCCAACGCATGAGCTCGTCCCAGTTCAGGCTGACGACACAGGAAAAGCAGATTTATCTGCGCCTATTGGCGCGCACCAAGCCCCACCGCTTGCGCCTGGCCCTGGCCGTTATCTTCGGCGCCATGTTCGGCGGCTCCATCTTCGGCATTTTTGCGTCGGCCCGCGGCGGCATGGCGCACATCTTCCAAGGCTCCACCGCCACCCGCCTCAACGAAGCCGCCTCGCAATGGGCCAGCCAATGGTACGCCGGAACCATGGACCACGATGTCCTCGTCACCGCGCTGGTGCTGGGCTTGCTCCTGCTGTTCGTGGCGCTGCGCGGAATCGGTTTCTTCTTCAGCAAATACCTCATCGAATGGGTCGCCCAACACGTCATCATGGACATGCGCAATGAAGTGTTCGGCAAAATCCTGCGCCTGCCCCTCCTCTACTTCACCGGCTCGCGCACCGGCGAATTGATGTCGCGCACACTCAACGACACGCAAATGATTGAACGCGGCATCACCGAAGTCATCTGCGATGTCGTCCAGCAGCCCTTTGTCCTGATTGGCGCGGCGGCGGCCCTTTGCCTGACCGATTTGCGCCTCGCCATCTTCAGCCTCATCATCTTCCCGGTTTGCATTCTGCCGGTAGCCGTCTTTGGCCGCCGCGTGCGCCGCCACGCCAAAGCCGGACAGGAACGCATCGCCGACCTCGCCAGCCTGCAGCAGGAAGTCATCAGCGGCGCGGCCATCGTCAAGGCATTCGGCACAGAAGCCCGCGAAGAAGCCCGCTTTTTCAAACTGAGCCGCGACTTCTTCCGGCGGCAAATCAAAATCACCGCATCCAAAGCCGCCGTGAATCCGCTGATGGAACTTTTTTCCGCCATCGCGGCCTGCGGCATTCTCATCTATGCCCGCCGCACCAGCCTGGACCTCCCCAGCCTGCTGGTGTTCCTCGGCTCCATGGTCGTCATGTATGACCCCGTCAAAAAACTCTCCCGCGTACATCTGGTCATTCAGCAAAGCAGCGCCGCCGCCGAACGCATATTCCACATCCTCGACACCACCGACCACGTCTGCGATTTGCCCGGCGCCCAGCCCTTTGATGAACCCATTCAGACCATCGAATTTCGCGACCTGACCTTCTCCTACGGCCCCGACTCCCCCAACGTCCTCGACGGCATCCACCTGTCCGCCCGCTCCGGCGAGTTAATCGCCCTCATCGGCGGCTCCGGCGCCGGCAAAACAACCCTCGTCAATCTGCTCCCGCGCTTCTTCGACCCCACATCCGGCGGGGTATATGTCAATGGCCGGGACATCCGCACATTCACGCTCACCAGCCTGCGTCAACGTATCGGACTCGTGACCCAGGAAACCATTCTGTTCAACGACACCGTCCATAACAACATCGCCTACGGCGACCCGCAGGCCACCCGCGCCCAAGTCGAAGCCGCGGCGAAAAAAGCGCACGCCCACGACTTCATTTCAGCCATGCCCAACGGCTACGACACCGTAATCGCCGAACGCGGTCTGCTGCTCTCCGGCGGCCAGCGCCAGCGCCTGGCCATCGCGCGCGCCCTGCTCCGCGACCCGCCCATCCTCATTCTCGACGAAGCCACCAGCGCCCTCGACACCGAATCCGAGCGCGCCGTGCAAGCCGCCCTGGATGAAGCCATGGCCGGGCGCACCGTCTTTGCCATCGCCCACCGGCTTTCCACCATTCAGCGCGCCAGCCAAATTCTGGTGTTGGATGGCGGCAAAATTGTGGAATCCGGCCGCCATCAGGAATTGCTCGCGCACAACGGAATCTACCGCCGCCTCTACCACCTCCAATTTGAACAACAGGCCGCCCCATCATGAAATCGGACGAAACCCATCTCCTGCGCGCCCTCTGCACCATCCGCTCCCCCGAAGAAATGCGCCGCGTACTCGCCGAAATCCTCACACCCGCCGAATACCGCGCGCTCCTCAAACGCTGGGCCATCCTGCGCCTCCTCCGCGACGGCATCCCCCAGCGCGAAATCGCGCAATACATCGGCGGCTCCCTCTGCAACGTCACCCGTGGCGCGCGCCTCATGAATCAGCCCGACTGCGCCTCCGACATCCTCATGACGCGCATGGAAAACAAGCGCCGGCGCCAGCGCCGCCCCAAATCCACAGGATGACGACATCCATGCAACTCTTGCACGAGGCCAGACTGAACATCTTCGGGAAACGCTTCCCCGGCAGCCGTCCATTCGAAGCGCTCTTCTACCCAATCCCCCTCGGCGCGCAATATTACGTCGCCGCCCGCAAACCACCCCACCCATCCGCTTCTCGTGTCCTATAGTTGGGGAGTAACCCAAATTCTTCGCACGACGAGCGTTGCGCCGGGCTCAACCACCCGTAGCGTCGCCGCATTTTCCCCGGCGGCCAATTCAATGTCAAACGCCTGCGTCGTCAGCCGATTGGCCGGAAAAGACAACGCCTCGGAATCATTCACTTGAACCGCCACCGGGCCATCCGCGCCCGCCGCCACTATTTCACCCCGGAAGCGACCCGCCTGCCCGGTCAAATTGTAAATCGTGACCGACGCCTCATGTTCGAGCAACTGATAATTGGCAAAGTCGCCCCGCGGCCACGGCTTGAACAGCCGCCAACCCGCGCCAAAAAACAAAATGCTTTTCTGCCCGGCGGCCGCCGCCCGCTGAGCGCGCTCGGCTCGCGTGTTGTAAAAAATTTCCGGCATCACACGATTCGTTTGCGTGTAGTACTCCTCCATGGGAGCAAACCCCGTATCCCGCAACCAAACCGCAGCTTCGTTCGTGACGACCGCCCGATGCGCAAACCACTTCTCCGGCCACTTCCACAAACCCACCCGTTCCTCATGGTTGCGCGACAAGCGCAGAAACGCCTGCGCCTCGTTCTGCTCGAACGCCGCCTGCGTGGTTTCGCGCCACCGATTCGCCACATAGGCCGCCTCATAAGGCTCATCCGGCACCGTGAACGTGACCGTGACGTTGCTCGGCGCGTAAAGGGCCATTTCATTCCACGGCTCCAGCCAGCGGTCCACCACCACCACCTCACCCGCCGGCAAATTATTGTCGAGCCAATCGCGAAGCAATCGGTACGGCGTGGGCTTCCCCGTCAGTTGCGTGACCTGCCAAGCGGGAACCAACAGCGCCCCCGTCAGCAAAGCCGCGCTGCCCACTTTCAGCAAAAGACGCCGGCGCGGTGCCACAATATCCCAAGCCTTGTCCACACTCAGCGAGGCAAAGGCCAAAAACGCGGGCAAATTCGGCGAAAAATAAACCAGCTTCGCTTTCGCGCCGCCGACGCCCATAATATAGGCATACGAACCGGCCAACCCCATCCCCGCCAGCCACGCCAAGGCAACATACAGCAAATCTGGCGTTGTGCGCGCGTTGCGCCGGTGCATAAACACCACCACCACCGCCGCCGCCACCGCCAGCAAAATCACAATCCCCACCACATTGACGCCCCCCGCGAAAATGGGCAGCACCCGAGGCCCCACAAAACTGAACGCCGAGCCGAAGTGCCCTTCGGGCGCGACGCTGGTGCGCTTCATTTCCAAAAACGCGCGAAACACCCAACGCGACATGGCCAACCCCAGCCCCACGCCAA
>DBPO01000013.1 GCA_002304915.1 Verrucomicrobia bacterium UBA1418 | reverse complement strand
GAAGCGGTGGCCGCATTTGGCGCACACCCGCCGGCGGGTTGTGAGAAGAACAAGCTCTATGTCGTGTGCAGGCATCGCCGTGCCGATGGCGAGCTTTTTGGGAGCTACCACTTCGTTGCCTGCGATCCGTCGCGTACCGAGGGGGCCGCCGAATGCTCCAAGCGATGAAGCTATTGTATCTGCCCGACGAACATCAGCCCAAGCGGGTTCGAACGAACATTCATCACCTGCTCCTGCTTCCGGTGGAAATCAAGCGACACGCTCGACAGCTCAAGGCCGTCTGCTTTGTGGCGGCAGGTTGGTTCCAGTGGAGGAGGGACTTCTTATATGAGCTGGTCCCCGCTTATCGCCTGCTTGGATGCACATAGGGCTCCCGGCCCAGCTCCAACTTGCTCTTGATACCCCCCCCTTCATGCCGAGATCTGTCTTTTTCCGGACAGAACCTACTCAAAGGCTTGTAACATCACCTCGTCAGAGCCCTTGCCGGGGGCTCTGCACCGCTCATTGTTGCCTCCTTGGCGCCTGACCGTCTACAACGCCCCAAAAATCCGGACACCTCAGCGGTCGTCAGGGATCAGGGATCACCGACACAAACGCTTACCGACACAAACGGCCTTTTTTCTGTCGGCCTTTTTTCTTGCCACGGGTGCGGGTGCGCCGTAGTGTCCGCATGGAAACAATTCCTCCGCGTGCCTGTAGCTCAATTGGACAGAGCGTTAGCCTCCGGAGCTAAAGGTTGTGGGTTCGACCCCCGCCAGGCACACCATTTCGGCATGCGCCGGAAGGGGGCGGGGAGAGTTTTTTGGGGGGGCGTTTTCTTTATTTATTTCGGCGGCTTGACAGTCGCGCCGGTATTATGTATTGCGTAATACATGATGCGGAGTAGCTGGTGATGGAGAGCTGGATTACGCAATTGCGCAAGGGCGTGCTGGAGTACTGCGTGCTGCTGGTGCTGCGGCAGGGCGAGAATTACGGCTATGAAATCGTGCAGGCCTTGAAGCGCATCGAGGATTTGGCGGTGTCGGAGAGCACGATTTATCCGATTCTGGGCCGCTTGAAGGCAGAGGGATTTTTGAAGGATCGCGATGTGCCGTCGCCGGCGGGTCCGCCGCGGCGGTATTTTTCGATGACGCCGCGGGGCAAGGTGCGTCTGGCGGAAATGAATGCATATTGGCGGGGCCTGACACAGGCCCTGGAACAACTCAAGGGTGATCGGAAAGGCAGGAGCTGATGAATTGGAACCGGACAGCCACGCAACGGGTGGAGGAGTATTTGGCCGCGGTGGAGCGGCATTTGGCGCACAAGCCGGAGGCCGTGCGGCGCGAGGTGGTGGACGGGCTGCGCAACCAGATTGCGGAGACGTTGCAGAAGCTGGAAGTCGCCGGCGGTGAAATCGGGCTGGAGGTTGTGAATCGGGTGCTGGCGGAGATGGATGCGCCGGAGACGTTCGCCGAGGCGGCGGCGGAAGGGATTGCGGCAACGGCGGCGGCTGTTGTGCCGGTGGTGGCGCGGAGGGGCACATGGCGCTGGTTCTGGCTGGCCGTGGCGTTTTTGCTGGTGAACACCTATGGGGTGTGGAAATGGACGCACCCGGAGCCGGTCGAGCGGCCGGCGGGCGGCGAGGAGCCGTCGGAGCCGGTGGTGTATGAACGGGTGCTGCGTCTGCGCAAGGTGGAGCAGATGGATGTGTCGCCGGAGCGCGAGTTGATGCTGACGTTGACGTTCAGCGAGACGCCGGATCGCACGCAGTTGACCCGCCATCTGCATTTGCTGGCCGATGGCAAGGAACCGGTGGAATACCGGATTGCCGGGCCGATTGGCACGAATACCGTGGTGATTGAAACCGGGCCGGTGCTGACGGAAAAATTGCAGTATGTGCTGGATGAGGGGATGCCGGCGGCGGGGGACAGCCTGCCGATGGATCGCGCGGCTCAGGGGTGGCTGACCATGAGCATGAACCTGATGGTGCAGGGGGTGGAAACCTACGTGGAGCCTTTTGAGCAGCCGATGCTGTTTCTGAAGCTCAATGCCATGCCGGAGGCCAACGGTTTGCGGGAGTTCATTCACATTGAGCCGGCGGTTGCCTTCACGGCGGAGGCCTCAGGCATGTGGTATTATCGCGGCGTGATGATTCGGGGCGATTTCCGTCCGGGTGAAATCTATGAGGTGAGCATCCAAAAAGGGTTGCCGGCGGTGAATGGTTCGAGCCTGCCGGCGACGATTCAGCGAACGGTGCAGATTCCATTGCCGCGCCCCGCGGTGCAAATTCACGCGCCGGGTGCGTATTTGTCGCCGCGCAGTCCGTTGCGGGTGCCTGTGCGGGCGGTTAACGTGACGGAGTTCACGGCGCGGATGCAGCCGGTATTTGCCAATAATCTGGTGCATCTGACGTTGCGCGGGCGGGATGGCTGGTGGTGGCAACGGCCTACAGACGATTTGGGGGGCTCCTGGCGCGAACAGACATACATGTTGGCGCCGGGGCGCGATGGGCAGCCGTCGCAGGGCGAAGTGGATTTGCGACAACTGACGGACGGCGCGCCGAAGGGCGTTTATTGGCTGGAAGTGGGCGGGCCGAACGTCCGGGAAGATAGCCGGTTGCTGGTGGTGTCGGACTTGGGCATCGCGGCGCGGATGCAGCCGGAGGAGGGGCTGGTTTGGGTGAATTCGTTGCGAACGACGAAGGCGGTCGGGGGCGCGACGGTGACGCTGTATGCGAAGAACAATCAGGTGTTGTCCACGGGCACGACTGACGAGCAGGGGCTGGCGCGTTTGACGTGGACGGCGAATGAGGATGCCGAACCCTTTTTGGTGGTGGCGCAGACGGACGATGATTTGACGTATATTGATTTGGCGCAAACAGCCGTAGCGCAGGGGGAGGGGCTGGGCGGGAAAAACTATTTGCAGGCAGATCAGGTGGAGGCGGCGGTATTCAGCGAGCGCGGCGTGTATCGGCCCGGCGAGACGGTTTTCGTGCAGGCGCTGTTGCGCGACAGCCAGATGCGCGCGCCGCAGCCTTTCCCGGCCATTTTGCGGGTGCGCCGCCCGGATGGCCGCGTGTATCGCGATTTGCCGGTTGAGCCGGATGCCTTCGGCGCGGTCAGCGCGGAGGTCAAGTTGCCGGAATTTTTGCCGACCGGACGCTATTCTCTGGAGCTGGCGATGCCGGGCACGTTCACCGTGCTGGGCGAGACGTCGGTGGCGCTGGAGGATTTTGTGCCGCCTCAAATTCGTGTGGATGTGCAATCGGCGACAGAGCGCGGTTTCGTTGGCGATGTGAGCACGTTCTCCGTGAAGAGCTCCTATCTGTTTGGGCGCGCGGCGGCCGGGTTGAAGGCGAAGGGGGCCATCACGTTTCGCGCGGCGCCGTTTGCTCCGCCGCAGTGGGCGGGCTGGCAATTCGGCGACGAGGAGAAGACGTTTAAGCCGGTGTATCGCCAGTTGGGGGCGCAGACGCTGGATGAAGATGGCGCGGCTGAATTTCATGCGGATAGCCGGCGCGCGTGGCGTCCGCCGGCGGCGCTGGAAGTGGTGCAAGAGGTGACCGTGATGGAGGCCAGTGGGCGTTCCGTGACGGGATATGGGCGGGAACAGATGGATGCCTATCCTTTCTACATCGGCATGAGGCCGGCATGGGAGGGGGAAGGGATGCGCGTGGGCGAGACGCAGCGAGTGGCTATTGCCGCCGTGAAGCCTGATGGCACGACTGTGGAAAAGCCGAAGCCGTTGCTGGTCACCATTCAGCGGGCGACGTGGAACTCGGTGTTGCGCGAGAATCAAAAGGGGCGCTACGAATGGGTGTCGGAGCGGCAGGTGGTCGAGGTGCAGCGCGACACAGTGGCGCTGGCGGGCGAGGAGACGGAGTGGGCATTTGCGGTGGATGCGCCGGGCGTTTATATGCTGGTGGCGGAAGACCCGCAGTCGGGCGCGGCCACGCGAATTTCCTTTTATGCGGGATCGGCGGAGCAGTCGTGGCAGGCGTGGAGCCGGGAAAAGCCCGGCCGCGTGGAGCTGACGCTGGATAAGGCGAGCTATCAGCCCGGTGATGTCGCGCGATTGCAGGTGCGCGCGCCTTTCGCGGGGCGGGCGTTGCTGACCGTGGAGGCGAACGGCGTGATTGAAGCGCGCACGGTGGAGTTGAAGAAAAATACCGCCGAGTTTGACGTGCCCATTCAGGCGGCGTATGCGCCCAATGTGTATTGCACATTCACGCTGATACGTCCGGTGGTCGAGGAAGAGGTGTGGGGTGTGCATCGGGCGATTGGCGCTGTGGCGGTGCCGGTGGCGCGTCCGGGCCGCGATTTGCAAATGGAATTGAGCGCGCCGGCGGTGGCGCGTCCGCAAGCCACCTTGAGCGCGACCGTGACCGTGCGCGACGCGGACGGGCAGCCGGCCCAAGGCGCGGTGACGGTGATGGCGGTGGATGAGGCCATTTGCATGCTGACGGCGTTTGAGACGCCGGACCCGGCCCAGGCATTCATGGCTCAGCGCGCGCTTGGGATGACAGCGCACGATTTGTATGCCGCGTTGATGCCGGTGGTGTTGCGCACCACGGAATCCACCGCGGCGCCGGGCGGCGACGGTGAGAGCTTGCTGCGTCGGCGATTGAATCCCATCAAGGCCAACCGCTTCAAGCCGGTCGCGCTGTGGCAGGCGGCCGTTCCGTTGGATACCAATGGTCAGGCGGAGGTTCAATTCGATGTGCCGGAATTTGCCGGTGAATTGCGGCTGATGGCCGTGGCCTATAACGCGGAGCAGACGGGCGTGGCCGCGCAGCCGGTGAAGGTGAAGCGCGATTTGATTGTTCAGCCGTCGCTGCCTCGTTTTCTGGCCATCGGCGATTACAGCGATGCGAGTGTGACGCTGATGAACGAAAGCGGCGCGGAATTGCGCCCGACCGTGCGGGTGATGTGCGGAGGCCCTCTCCGCGTGGAAACCGCCGAGCAAACCGCCGTCATTCCGGCGGGTGGAACGGCGCACCTTCCCATGCCGCTGGTGGCGGGGCCGGGGGCGGGCAAGGCGTTGTGTACCATTGAGGTCGCGGCGGGAAGCGAGTCGTATCGAGAAACCATCGAACTGCCGGTGCGGCCGGCGGCGGGCACGCAGGTGCAAACCTTCTTTCAGGAAGTGCTGCCGGGCGAAGTCACGGTCATCTCGCCGCCGACGAATTGGCTGGCGGAGTCGGTGAGCATGGGCGGCACGCTCGCGGGCACGCCGTCGGTGGAGCTGGCCGGCGCCATGGATTACGTGGTGCATTATCCCTACGGCTGTCTGGAGCAGACCATTTCCGGCGCGCTTCCCTTGCTGCGGGCGGACGATTTGTTCCGGCGGTTGCCGGCGCGTCGAACAGCACAGGGTGATGCCGCCGCGATGGTGGCCGCTGCGATTGCGCGCACCTTGTCCATGCAACGGGACAGCGGCGCATTCGCCTATTGGCCGTTTGAAAACGCCGAAGCCGAGGATGCGTCCGTCTATGCCTTGCATTTTCTGACGGAGGCGCGCGCGGCAGGGTTTGATGTTGCGCTGGAGCGATATGACGCGGCCATGAATTGGGCGCGCGGCCGTTTGGCGACTTCTGTCCGGGGCGATATTGAATCGAGCGAGTGGCACAGGGATTTGCAAATTCGCGCCTACATTTGCCATGTGCTGGCGCTGGCCAACAAGCCGGATGTCGGCTGGACGGCGCGCCTGCGCGAGCTGTCCCCGCGCCTGAACGACGTGACGAAAACCCATGTGGCGGCGGCCCTGCTGTTGAGTGGTGAGCCCCGTCAGGCTGTGGCGCTGCTGGATTCCCTGCCGATGCCCACGCCCGGCCCGCGCGACGCGGGTGAATGGCTGGACAGCGACGTGCGCGCGGCGGCGCTGTTGCTGGCGACCTGGCTCGAAGTGGACCCGCAGAATGCCGCTGTTGCCAAGCTGGCCCAATACCTGCGCGCCCGACAGCGCGACGGCCATTGGGGCACGACGCAGGATAACGCAATGGCGTTGCTGGCTCTCGGTAAAATGGCGCAACAACTGCCGGATGCTGAAGAACCGCTCAAGGGGCGCATTCTGTTCCCCAACGGTAAAAGCCGGAAGTTTTCCAAGACCAACGAAGTGACCTGGGCGCTGGCGGAAGGCTCGGGCGGCGGCGTCACCATCAGCAACGCGGGCGCGGGGAAAATCTATGTCTGGAGCCGTTGCGAAGGCGTTGGAATCACCGCGGAACCGCCCACGAGCCAGGGCGTTTCCCTCCAGCGGGAATACTTGAATGCCGATGGCGAGGCGATAAATCCCGCCGAGCTGACGCAAGGCGATTTGATGGTCGTCAAGTTGACGGTGAATCCGCTGGGCCGCTGGATGGACCATTTAATCATCGAAGATTTATTGCCGGCCGGCTGGGAAATTGAAAATCCCAACTTGGTCACGTCCAAGCAAATCGCCTGGCTCAAGGAAGAGGAGTCGGACCGCTATCGCGATGCCCGCGATGACAGGATGCTGATTTTCACCGCCCCCATCCGGGAGCCTGCTGCGTTCCATTACGCCGTGCGGGTGGTTACGCCCGGCGCTTACATTCAGCCGCCGGCCATGGTGTCCGGCATGTACGAGCCGGAAATCCGTGCCGTGACCAGCGGCGGCGAGGTGCGTGTCGTTCCGTGAGGCGACGGCGGTCAACGTATGGGAAGGTGGCCGTCGTCGCGGCGTTGACGCTGGCTGCGGGCGTCTATGCGAGTGTGCGCTGGGCGCCATTTCCCGAAGAGAAGCTGGCGCGCAAGCCTTCCTCCGCCGTTTTGGTGGATCGCACCGGCGTGCCATTGCGCGTGCGGCTTGCCACGGGCGATTTGGACGCTCGCCCCGGCTATGTGCCGGAAGCGGGCCGCTGGATTGACTTGGCGATTGTCGCCGCCGAAGACCAGCGGTTCTGGCAACATGCCGGTGTGGATGTGCGGGCGCTGACCCGCGCCTTCTTTCAAAACCTCATCGCCGGGCGGCGCGTGTCCGGCGCTTCGACGCTCTCCATGCAGGTTATTCGTCTGATGGAGCCACGCCCGCGCACGTTGTCCGCCAAAATCATCGAAGCCTTTCGCGCGTTGCAGCTTGAGCGCCGCCACAGCAAAACGGAAATTCTGGCGCAATATCTCGACCGTGCGCCATTTGGCGGCAATGTGGTTGGCATCGAAGCCGCCGCGCAGCGCTACTTCGCCAAAAGCGCGACGCAACTGAGCTTGGCGGAAGCGGCGTTGCTCGCCGGTCTGCCACAGTCGCCCTCGCGCCTGCGCCCGGACCGCCACTTTGACCGTGCGAAAAAACGGCAGGCTTACGTGCTCCAGCGCATGGTCGCCTGCGGCTTCATCACGGCGGAAGAGCACACCGCGGCGTGTGCTCAGGCTCTTGCCGTTCGCCCGGCTATTCGCTATCCGTTCCGCGCCCCGCACTTTTGCGATTGGGTGGGCGTGCCGGATCGGCTTGGCGCCGATGCCACGGTGCTTACCACGCTGGACCCCGCGCTTCAGCAAATTGCCGAAGACGTGCTGGCGCGACACGTGCGCAACATCACCGCGGACAGCGGCGCGATTGTCATTCTCGACGCCAAAACCAGCGCCGTGCGCGCCTTGGCCGGCTCGCCGGATTTTCGCGCCCGTCCCGCCGGTCAAGTTAACGGCGCGCTGGCCGCACGCGCGGCCGGTTCCACGCTCAAGCCCTTTGCTTTTGCCCTCGCCTTCGACCGCGGACTCGTCACCCCCGGCACCATCCTCACCGACAAGCCTCGCCAATTCCGCGACTATGTGCCTCAAAACTTTTCCCGTGAGTTTCGCGGGCGGGTGGGGGTGCGTGATGCCCTCGTGCAATCTCTGAACCTGCCCGCCATCGAGATTGAGCAACGCGTCGGCCAGGAGCGCTTTTATGCCCTGTTGAAGAAACTGGGCCTTGGCACCATTTCGCGCCCGCCGGAGCACTACGGCCTCGGCCTCGTGCTCGGCAATGCCGAAGTCCGCCTGCTCGACCTCGCCAACGCCTATGCCTGTCTTGCTCGCGGCGGCGACTGGCTGCCCGTTCGCGTTATCGAAACTGCGCCGTCCGCCGCGCCCAAGCCGCTGCTTTCCGAAGAAGCCTGCTGGCTCATCAGCACCATCCTCGCCGGCGACGAACGCTCCATGGACACCACCGGCCACGCCGCCGATGTCCGCCTGCCCCCCATGGCTTGGAAAACCGGCACGTCCGCCGGCCTGCGCGACGCCTGGACCGTCGCTTGGAATCCGGACGTTGTCATTGGCGTCTGGGTCGGCAACGCCAACGGCGCAGGCGCGGATGACCTGGTCGGGCGCCAAGTCGCCACCCCCATGGCTTGGGACGTGTTCCGCAAAATCTATCCCAACAACCTCGGTCCCTGGTACACGCAACCCGCCGGCATTGAAACCCGCGCCATTTGCGCCGACAGCGGATGCGCCGCCGGCGCGAATTGCCCCCACCGCATATCTGATTGGGCTATCGCCCGCGTGACGCGCCAAACTCCATGCCCGCTGCATACGCAACAACTCGCGCCTGCGGCAATCGCCGCCGCGGAGCCGGCCCCCGACGCCCACGCGGGGAAAAACGCCGGCCTCGTCAAAATACTATCCCCCGCGCGCGACAGCGCCTATCGCCGACTCAATGGCTTGGAAATGGACGCGCAGCAACTGGCGCTCACCGCCACCAGCGATGAGCCTGGGGAACGCCTGCATTGGTTTGTCAATGACCGTCCCGTCGGGCATTCGCGCCCCGGGCAGCCGCTGTTCTGGCCTCTCGCGCGGGGCAAGCATCAAATTGTATGCAGCAGTGCGCGTGGCGCCAGCGACCACATCCAAATTGCCGTTGAGTAGTGCGGCGGGGACGGTGAGTGGCGGGGGTGATGGGTGGTGGCGATGGGGGAA
>DBPO01000009.1:22792-26626 GCA_002304915.1 Verrucomicrobia bacterium UBA1418 | reverse complement strand
TACCTGAAAAATGTGGACGTGGATTCCTCCAAGTTCTGGGAGAAGAGCGAGGACTGTCTGGGCTATTTCGCGCTCGCGGGCCTCAATATCACGTTTGTGAATGTGACGCTCTTCGGCGAAGCCAAATACAATTTAATCAGCGAGAAGGACAAACTCGAATGGCGCGGCTCGGACATCCGCGAAAAATACTCGCTCGATGGCCTGTCCGTGAACGTCGGACTGAAAATCGGATTCTAAGCGTAATGATTTTCTGAACGGCCCGGCGACATCAAGCCGGGCAGACTGTTCCGCTGCCGCATCCCATTTGCGCGTCTTGCCATCGGCGGCGGTTCTGTTTTATCCTTGCGGCCATGAACTTGGCTGTCATGTTGACGTATCGCTGCAACTCGCGTTGCGCCATGTGTCATCTTTGGCAGCACCCCACCCTGCCGGAGGAAGAAATCACGCCCGNNGAGCCGACCTTGCGCGACGATTTGGAAGAAATCGTGGACGTGTTGCATCCGAAGACGCGCCGCCTCGATATTTACACCAACGGTCTGCAAGCGGAAATTCTGGAAAAAATGGCCCAAAAATACCCCAAAACAAGGTTTTGGGTCGGGATGGACGGCCTTTTGACCAAAAACGACCAAATCCGGGGCGAACAAGACGGTTTTTCACAAAAAACGGAACTCTTCGGACGTTTTTTCGCAGTTGGTGCTAAAAATCTGGGGATTTCCGTCACGATTCAGGACGAAAATTGCGACCAGTTGACGGATTTGCTTCGGTGGAGCCAAAAACGGGATGTTTGCTTGTCGGCAACAGCGCTGCACAACGGTTTTCAGTTCCATAAAATAGATAACGAGCCATACAACCGCATGCGCACCGCGCGCGCCACGCAGCAATTGGCGGTGGAGCTGCTGGCGTCGCGTCGGCCGCAAAACTGGCTGCGCGCCTATTCGCTGATTGGCTTGATGCGTAAAATTTTGGGCCAGCCGCGCCTGATTCGTTGCACGGCGGGGCGGGATTTTGTGTGTTTGGACCCGTGGGGGCGGCTGTATGCCTGCAATGTGCGCCCGGACTTGGAAATGGGCGATTTGACAACCCAAAGCTGGCGGCAAATCATGAAAAGCCCGCAAGCGGCCGCGGCGCGCACGCGCGTGGCGCGTTGCACACACAATTGCTGGATGCCGGAATCCGCCCGCGCCGCCTTTCGTCGCCGTTGCTGGCCGCGCCGGGCCCGGTTTCAGGCGTTTCACTGGATTTTCCTCAACCGCTGGCGGCTGTGGCGCGGGCAACCGGTTCGTTTTGAGCCGCTGGTGGATTTTCACGACATCGCGCCCAGTCCCGTGGCCCCCCGTCGCACCAGTTGGCTGGACAGGCCCTTCACGCCTGCTCCGCAGAAAAAAACAGAAGCGCCCTACGGCGCGTTTAACCACGTCATGAACAAGTAAGCCTATGAAAATTGCTGTTTTAGGAAGTAAATCACTGCCGGCTTTCGCGGGCGCGGACCGCGTGGCCGAAAATATCCTTCATCACCTGCCCGCGACGGATGGGCGGCACTATCACATTTATGTGGTGCGCACCCCCGCCCAGCCGCGAGCCTTTGACTACGCGCCCAATATCCGTGTGATTCCGATTCCGGCCATGAACGGCAAGCATAGCAAAGCCACCACGTTTTTCCTGTTGAGCGCCTTGCATTGCGCGCTGATTCTGCGGCCGCGCCTCGCCCACGCCCACGACTCGGCCTTCGGGCCGTTCGCGTGGATTCTGCGCCTGCTGCGCCCCCGCATGCCCATCCTTGGCACGTTTCATGGCAACCCCTACGAACGTGCCAAATGGAGCCGGTTCGCCAAATGGTTTTTGCGCTTTTCCGAGCGGGCCTTTATCCGCGGGTGCCACCAACTGACGACGGTTGCGCGCGCCAAGGTGGCGGAGGTGCAGGCCACCTCGCGCACGCCGATTGAGTTCATCCCCAATGGCGTCCATGCCAACCCGGTGATTCAGCAGACGGGGCTGGCCGCCGCCAATGGCCTCACCCCCGGTCAATATCTGATGTTTGCAGCCGGGCGCATGGACCCCACAAAGGGACTGCATCATTTGCTGGATGCTTATGAAAAAGTTCAACCCGATTGCCCACTGCTGGTGGTCGGGGGCTTTGAGGGACACAATCAGGCATATTCAGCGGACCTTCTGGCGCGCTGCCGGGCCACCCCGCATGTGGTGCTCTTGCCGCGCCTGCTGACCCAACCCGAACTTTTTGAGCTGGTGGCCGGATGCAAACTATTTGTGTTCCCGTCCGAAATTGAAGCCATGAGCATGATGCTGCTGGAAGTCATTTCCTGCGGCGCGCCGGTGCTGGCGTCGGATATTGCCGAAAATGTGGAAGTGACCGGCCCGGATTATCGCTGGCTCTTCCGCAATGCCGATGCCGCGCACCTGGCCGAAAAACTCGCGCAATTCTTGCGCGAAGGCCCCGGTGATGCCTTGGAGGCGTTGCAAAAACGGTGCGCGGTTGATTTTAATTGGGCGACGATTGCCGGCCGCTATCTGGCGCTCTACGAAAAGCTCGCGCCGAGCGGCAAGTAGCCTTTCCGCCTGCAAATTAAGGAACGCGCGCGCGGTGGCGCGGCATCAATCCGCCTGAGCGGGGCGAAGGTCCTGCAAGTGGAGTTGCAGATATTCTCGCCCGTTGTAGCGGTTGAGAATCAGATTGAAGGCAATATCAAGCGGGCCGTCGGGTATTTCGCGGTCGCCCATGCCAAAGCCGATGACCTCGCGGGTTTCGCGACCCATGGAAAAGAGCAGCTTCAGATGCTTGCCGCCAATAACGCGGGGCGGACACACCGGCGTGACATTGCGAACAGCCCAAACCGGCAACGGGTTGGAGTGTCCAAACGGGCGCAGGCGGTTCTGGTCCTGATAGAGGGCGTCGTTGATGTCCGACGGCTGGAGCCACGCGTCCACCAGCAATTGCCGCCGGCGGTCGCCCTGACGCAAGGTGGCCGCGCACACCTCGTTGAAACGCGCGGAGAACTCCTCAATTTTCTCGTGCGCGACTTCCAGGCCGGCCGCCATCGCATGACCTCCGTAGCGGCGCAAGAGGGATGAACACTGTTGCAAGTGGCTGAGCAAGTCAAAGCCGGGAATGCTGCGGCAGGAGCCGCGCCCAACGCCGTCTTCATCCATGCCGATGACCACGACGGGGCGGTTGTAGCGGCTGGAAATTCGCGAAGCCACAATTCCAATCACGCCGGCGTGCCAGTGCGGATGCGCCACCACCAGACCGTAGTCGCGGTCGGCGTCAAAGCGCCGGTCCAAATCCGCGCAGGCTTCCTGAACAATTTTGTCTTCGATTTCCTGACGGCGACGGCTGGCTTCGTCCAACTGCTGGGCAAGAACTTTTGCGCGCGGTTCCTGTTCGGTCAGCATCAGTTCCAGCGCGGCATCGGCGTTGCCAAGCCGTCCGGCGGCATTGATGCGCGGGCCAATCATGAAGCCGATGTGATAGGTGTCCACCGGCCCGGTGATGCCGGCTGCTTCAATGAGCGTGCGCATGCCGACCGATTGCGTTTGATTCAGCAGGTGCAAACCGTGATAGACCAGAATGCGGTTTTCCTTGAGCAGCGGCACAATGTCCGCCACGGTGCCCACCGCCACCAGCTCCATGAATGTCTTGAGGTTCAGCTTGTTGGCGGCCTCCAGACCGTGCTTCCGGGCGGCTTTGACCAGACCGTGACACAGCTTGAAGGCCACGCCGACGCCCGCCAGCATGCGGATATCCTCCGGGCAATTGCCCAGCTTGGGATTCACAATGGCGATGGCTTCAGCTACACCTTCGGCGGCCGGCTCGTGGTG
>DBPO01000009.1:0-22642 GCA_002304915.1 Verrucomicrobia bacterium UBA1418 | reverse complement strand
TAAATCAGGATGGAACTGCCCTGCTCGATGTGCTGCAGGATGAGGTCCACGGCCTTGGCCATGTCCGGCAGGACGAACGGGTCCGTCAGATTTGCCAGACGCGGCTGCAGGAATTGGTCAATCTCGTCGAAATCGGACAGCCCGCGCGCGACCAGCGCGCAGGCCATGGCTCGCGAAAAACCGTAGCGCCTGGAAATCCCGTCCACGGCGGCTGGCTCCACCGTGGCCGTGACCCAGCGTTTTTCGGCGCAGCCGTTCATCTCTTACTTCTTGGACTGGCCGGGCGTATCCTTCGGACGAACCGCCAGCATGACGGGCGACGCAATGAACGTCGAGGAATAGGTGCCGGCGACAACGCCGATGGACATGGCCAGAGCGAAGTCAAAAATGGCCCCGCCGCCGAAAATCATCAGCGCGGTCACGCTCAGCAACGTGGTGAGAGAGGTCAGCAAGGTGCGCGAGAGCGTGATATTGACACTTTCGTTGACGATGTCGGCATCCAGACGGCCCTGACGCAACTTGCGCGTTTCGCGGATGCGGTCGAACACTACGATGGTGTCATTGACCGAATACCCCAGCACGGTGAGTAGCGCGGCAATCGTAGTCATGTTGAACTGCCGATGGAAGAGGCAATAGAGCCCGATGGTAATCAGCAGGTTGTGCAACAAGCCCACCCCCGCGCCGATGGCAAACGAGAACTCAAAGCGAATGGTGATGTAGATAATCATGCCAATCAGCGACAAGCCGATGGCAATGAGACCGCTCTTTTGCAACTCGCGCCCGACTTGCGGCCCGACGGTGTCCTCCTGCAAGAGCTTGAACTGGCTGTCCGCGAACTGCTCCTTCAGCACATCCTGAACCATCATGCCTTCTTCCGGACTCGCCACCTTGACGGACAGCACTTCCGTTTGATTTTCACCTTGGCCGCTACGCTGATACTGGATGGCGCTGTCGCGCACGCCAGCATCCGTGAACGCGGTGCGCAAGGCATCCACGCCCGGCCGGGCATCCGCCCGGAACGATAAGGACAGTTGCTGACCGCCGGTGAAGTCCACCCCGAAATTGGCCGCTCCGCGCTGGTAGGCCACAACGGCCGAAATCACAATTAGCGAAACGGAGAGAATCGCCGCCGGCCAGCGCAAGCGCATGAAATCAATCTTGGTGCCCTTAATCCACTGCGTCATGGTGAGCTTTTGCAACCAGCCGCGATTTTCGAGCCAGTCGAACACCATACGGGTGCCGACAATGGCCGTGTACATGCTGGCCATGATGCCGGCGGTGAGCGTGATGGCAAAGCCCTTCACGGGGCCGGAGCCCTTCCAGAACAGAATCACAGCCGTCAGCAACGTCGTGAGGTTCGAGTCAAGAATGGTGGTAAACGCCTTGTCGTAGCCGGCAACAATGGACGCCCCGAAGCGTTTACCCAACCGCATTTCTTCGCGAATGCGCTCAAAAATCAAAATGTTGGCATCCACCGCCATGCCGACGGTCAGCACGATACCGGCGATACCCGGCAGCGTCAGCACCGGCAACTGCATGCTCGAACTGCCCATGCCCGCGCCGCCAATCAGACCGAAGAACCCGGCCGTGATAATCATGCCCAGCGGCAGCAGAATCAGGTTGAACACAAGCGCCAACGTCGCCACGACACCGGCAAAGCGGTAGTAAAGAATCATGAAAATGGCCACGGCGGAAAAGCCTATCCACGCCGCGCGCCAGCCGCTTTCGATGGAATCCACGCCCAGAGTCGGGTCCACGCTGCGCTCCTCGATGACGCGCAATGGAGCCGGCAGAGCGCCCGCGCGCAACACCAGCGCCAGGTCGCGGGCTTCTTCCAGCGTGAAGGAACCCTCGATGACCGCCTGGCCGCCTGGAATGGCCGTGCGAATGAACGGCGCCGAATAGAGGGTGCCGTCAAGCACAATGCCCAGATAATGCCGCCCGTTCGGGTCGGGATTCTTGCGCCCGCCCGGCGCGTGGTCCGCGGTGACGGACGCAAACAGGCGGCGGCCCTTGGCGTCAAACGAAAGTTCGACCACTTTCTGGCCGAGCTGCTGATAATTCACGTTGGCCGACTTCAAGCTGTCGCCGGTCAGCTCCGCGTTGCGGCTGACGTAGTACGGAATGAAATACTCCTTGTTCGAGATAACTTTTTTCTCCAGCAACAAATCGTAACCGCCCTTTTCCTCGAACTTGCGCAGGGTCATGCGCTCCGCCTCGGTCGGCGGCGGGCCTTTACGCACCCAGCATTCGCGCCCGGTGCCGGGAATGACCGCGATTTCGTAGCCGCTGGGCACCTTGCGGTCGTTAAACAAATTTTTAATCAGCTCGTCGTTCTTGGGGTGCACCATGCGGAATTCCAAAAATGCCGCCTTGCGGATGTTGGCGGAGGCGCGTTCTCGGTCTTCCGCCTTCATGCCGGGGATTTGCACCACAATGCGCCGGTCGCCGTCGGGATAGATGCTCGGCTCCGCCACGCCCATGGAGTCCACGCGGTTGCGCACCACTTCCAGCGCGCGGTCACGTGCGTCCGTGATGGAACCCTCGAGTCCTTGGGAATCGTCAATTTCCAAGGTGTAGCTGGTGCCCCCCTGCAAATCGAGGCCCAGTTTTATTTTTTCCTTGGGCGGCCTAACAATCGCTACGCTCCACGCGGTCACCACCACCAAAATCAGCCATTTCCAAATTGATGTTTTCATAATCCCTTTGCTTCCCGTTCGTACACCTGCGGCAGCCGCCGCAAAATCAAATCATCCTGTCCGTTCGTTCTCAGGCCTTGTCGGCTTCCGGCGCGGCGCCCTTGTCGAGGACTTGCGAGACCGCGGCGCGCACAATTTCCACCTTCACGTTGTCGGCAATTTTCACGACGAGCGTTTTGTCCTTCACATTCGCCACCACACCCAGAAATCCGCCCGCGAACAACACGCGGTCGCCGGTTTTGACGGCGCTCAACAGCTCCTGACGCTCTTTTTCGCGGCGCTTCTGCGGACGAATCAACATGAAATAAAAGAGCGCCACCATCAGGCCCAGCCAGATAAACATGAACGCACCCGACTGTCCCGCATCCGCGCCCGCACCCTGCTGAGGTTGGGCCATGGCCAATATACCGAACCAATTCATCATTCCTTCTCCTGTTCAGCCGTCACCCATCGGCAACGGTGTTCGATTCCGCCGACGCCGGCCCGTAAGCGCGGGCCGTCTCCGCGCGGAACTCCTCAAATGTTCCATCCCGAATGCTCTGCCGCATGCGGGCGATAAAATCAAAATAGCACTGCATATTATGCAGCGCGGTCAGGCGAACGCCGAGGATTTCGCCCACGTTCAGCAGGTGCCGCACATAGCTCCGGCTGAACCGCCGACACGCCACGCACGGGCAGCCTTCCTCCAGCGGCCGGTCGTCCAGCCGGTTCACCGCCGCGCGCACCGAATAGCGCCCCTGGCGGGTGAACACCGTGCCGTGCCGCGCCAGCCGCGTCGGCATCACGCAATCGAACATATCCACGCCCAGCGCCACCGACTCCGCCATTTGCCAGAACTGGCCCACGCCCATCAAATAGCGCGGCCGCTCACGCGGCAGCAAGTCCACGGTCATCCGCACGCCCGGCAGAATCAGCTCTTCCGGCTCGCCCACGCTCACGCCGCCGATGGCATAGCCATCCAGCCCGTCCAGCGCCAGCAAACCGGCCGCGCACTTCTCGCGCAGCTCCGGGAAAACGCCACCCTGAACAATGCCAAAGTACAACTGTCCCGGCGCCCGCGGCTGTTCGACACAACTAGCCGCCCACAATAGGGTGCGCGCCACCGCTTGGCAAGCGTATTCCCGCGTGCACGGGTACGGCGGGCACTCATCAAACAGCATCGCAATATCCGACCCCAGCACGCGCTGAATCGCCATGCTTTCCTTCGGCCCCATGAACATCTTGTTGCCATCCACGTGCGACTGAAACCAAACCCCCTCCGGCGTCATCTGCCGCAGCGCCGTCAAGCTGAACACCTGATAGCCCCCGCTATCCGTCAAAATCGCCCGCTTCCAATCCATGAACCGATGCAGCCCCCCCGCCCGCTCCATCACCTCCATCCCCGGCCGCACATTCAGGTGATACGTATTCCCCAGCAAAATCTCGCAATTCAGCCCTTCCAGCTCCCACGGCGCCATGGTCTTGACCGTCCCCTGCGTCCCCACCGGCATAAACACCGGCGTCTCCACCGGCCCGTGCGCGGTCCACAGCCGCCCCAGCCGCGCCCGCGACGACGCGTCCTCATGCAAAACTTCAAATGTGCCAGTATCAGGCATAAGCCGGACACTTTACCCCGCCCCCGCCCGCCTTGTCGAGAACTCCCCGCGCCCCGCGCCCCCGCACCCAACCTTTTTCCACGCTATGGAAAAGTTATTGGGGATTTTTCCACGCTATGGAAAAAAGTTTTCCACACTATGGAAAAATGCGGCGCGCGCCAGCCCATTTCGACAAAAATTTTCCACGGTATGGAAAAAAGTTTTCCACACCGTGGAAAAATCCGGGCCGCGCAACGGGGCGGCTAGAGAATCTCGATTTGGATGTCGTCGCTGGAAGTGTGGGTTATCGCTTCGGTGGAGATGGGTTGGTAGGTGGGCAGGAAGCGATAATAGACCTGCAACGACAGCGCCGCCAGCGTGGTGGCGTACACTTTGGTGCTGATGCCCTGGCCACGGTCTTCGCGGGTGACGCCGTCGCCTTTGAGCGCGAGGCCGGGCGAGAACCAACTGCCGTCCTCATTCTGATTGCGAATCAGGGCGGGCATCACTTTGTTGTTCCAGTTGTTCCAGTGGGCGCCGCCCTGATGGAACTTGGCTTGGGTGACGTAATACCACGAGTACATGGGCGCTTGGGGAGGGTTGTTCCAACTGGCGTCCGCGCTAGCCAGAAAGGACAGGCCGCGGGTGGTGGCGCTGTCGGTGGCATAGCCGAGCAGTTGCAGAGCCAGCACGCCCACGCCGGTCATGTTGGGTTGGCGCCCGGGGTTGGCCGCGGAATACGGGAAGCCGCCGTCGTCGCGCTGTTTGTCTTTATAGAACTTGACCACTTTTTCCATGCAGGCTTTCAGGCCTTCGTTTTCCGCGCCGGCGATATAGGCGGCCTTGAGGGCCTGAGCGCAGAAGCCGGTCAAGGAGACGTCCCAGCGGTTGTTGTCGCCGCCGGGGCCAAAGGTGTACATGATGTAGCCGCCGTGGGGCTTTTGGCCGTTAATCAGGATTTGCGTGGCGCGCTCCATGGAGGTTTTGAGAGAGGGGATGCGCGTCATGCTGTAGGCTTCGCTGATGGCGTAGGTGCAGATGGCATGGCCATACACACCGCCAGCGCCTTCCGTTTTCACGAATTCGCCTTTGTCATTTTGGCGGGCCACCAGATAGCGGATGGCTTTCTGCACTGTGTCGCCATATTTTTGGGAGTTGACGGTTTCGCCGTGGGCCAGATAGGTCAGGAGGGCGAGGCCCGCGTAGGCTTCGCAGTCGTTATGGCCCCAGGAGCCGTCGGGATTTTGATTGATGCGCAACCATTCAAGAGCGCGCAACACGGCGGCTTCGGCGTATTTGCCCCACTGCCCGCCATACTTGCCAATGGCGGCGGCCTGACCTTCGCTCGTGCGGCCTCTCATGTTGCCAGGCGCCAGATTTTTGATAATCAGCGGACTGATGGCGTCAGAGGCGATTTCCAGCTCGGTGGGGGTGTCGGGCATGGGCGAAGCGCTAAAGTCGTCGGTAATGTCCGGCGGCGGGGGCATGTCAATATCCACGTCCGGCGGAGTGACGGTGTCCACGACGGGGAGGTCTTCGGGAGGCTTGAGGTCTTCCCAAAGGTCTTCCAATTCCTTTTGGTCCACTTCGACCATCTTGACTTCGATTTCGCTGGTCTTCTCCGTAGTGAGCTGACTGGCAAACGTGAATAGCAACACGATGGCGATGATGTGCAGAGTGATTGAACCGGTCGGGCCGGCCGCCCACTCCATGAAGTTCTTATGCAGGGATCGTACTCTTAAATCCATGACACTCTCCGTCTCGCTCTTACTCTAGACCTCGTTTAATTCGCCGCGCTCACAATCGAAAGGCTTGTCAGACCATTTTTGGCGCATAAATCCAGCGCCTTGATTAACTGACCGTGTTCCGAGAACGACGACACCGTAATCATGATGGTTTGGCTGGCATCCAAGGCTGCCAGACGGGCCAAAGCCTGATCCAATACCGGCAGGGTAGCGGCGACTTCGTTCACCGTGTAGCCATCCTTGTACACACCCAGCCGCACAAGGTTGGGCGGCGGGGTGTCCTTGGGGGCGGATCTATCCGGAGCCGGTCGGAACACATCCAGATTGGTAATGACGTCCACCGGCTTGTTGGTCACAACAAAGTAAATCAACAACTGGAAGACGACGTCAATCATCGGCGTCATGGAAAGTTCAGCCTCGCCGGGTTCCGGCCGTTTTCGTTGTCTGGCCATAACTGCCTCCTCCTATGATGCCTTTTCTTTCAGGGCGGCGAAGCGTAATTTCCACAGGCCGGCCCTCCCGCACAGGTCCATCACCCGCTTGATGTCTGCGTGCGATGTGGTGACATCGCCGCGAATGACCACCGGCGTGCTTTGGCCCGATGTATTGCGGGCGTTGACCAGCGCCCCCAGCAACTGGTTCTCCGTCAGGGGCGTGCGCATGATGGAAATCCTGCCGTCCTTGTCCACATCCACCGTAACGGTGCGAGGGTCCTTGACCTCCTCAACAGGGCCGTTCGGGGCCATAGCCATCCGCACGGAGGTGTCAAGCGCCTTGGCCTGCAAGTCCGCGGTGGTTACGAAAAAGATGATGAGCTGGAACACGACGTCAATCATGGGCGTCATGTCCATCTCGGCATCTGGTTGTTGGTTTCTTCGTCTTCGTGCCATGAGGGCCTCCTCCGTTTTTCAGTCGGCGGGTGCTACTCCGTCACCACTTCCACATTCCGCAGCGCCTTGATTAAGTCCATGGTCAACCCTTCCATGGCCAGAATGATGCGCGAGAGGCGGTTCTTGAAATAGGTAAAGAACGAAACCGAGGGGATGGCCACCACCAGACCGGCGGCGGTCGTCCACAGCGCTTGGGCGATGTTCATGGCCAGCATGGCCTGCTGGGCGGCGCCCGCCTGCATGGTGGCCAGGTTGGCAAATGCCATAATCATGCCTTGCACGGTTCCGAGCAGTCCAAGCATGGGGGCGATGCTGCCGCACATATTCAGGTAGGCGACACGCTGCATCATTTTTTCACTTTCGAGGTCGGCGGCCACGCCCACCTGCTCCTGAATCACATCAAAACCTTCCTGCACGTTGCGGAAGCCAGCCAACAGAATGGCGGCGAGCGGACCGGATTCCTTCTCACAACGGGCAACGGCCTTCATGACATCGCCCTGCTCCATGGCTTCGCGCACATCACTCACCAGCGCCTCGGGAATGATTCGCTTGGGGCTGATGGTGATGAAGAAGTCAATCACCAGCCAGAGCGCGGCGATGGATGTCGCCAACAGGGCCATCCAGAGCACAACACCCACCCAGCCGGAGCCGACAATGACCTGCCACAAGCCGGAGCTTGCCGCAGCTTCTTCCTCGACGCCTTCCATGATGACTTCGCCCGTGGCGGCTTCTTGCGCCATACACAACGCCGGCACGCAAACAAAGGCCGCCAGCAACAGAATCCACACCATCAGTTTTGATTTTTTGAACATAGCTTGTTCTCCTTGGACTTGTTTTTTAAATTTTCTACCTCAATTTGGCCGCTGCCTGCGCCGCATAGGGGGATGCGGTGTACTCGCTGGCCTTCTTGTATAAATCACGCGCGTTGGCATGGCGCAATTGCTCAAGCGCGGCGGCGGCCTTGAAACAGGCCTCGCCCTGGATGATGGGGTCTTTCACATCCTGAAACAGGATGGCCGTGCGCAGATAATCCAGCGCGGCGGGCTCGATATTGTTTTGCGCCAGTTGAATGTCCCCGCGCATGTTTTGCGCGCGCGCGGCATCGGCGCGCGAGCCGGAGGCGGCCACAACATCCAGTTGCTTCGTCAGGGCGGAATACTGCTTGGCGGCCAGCATGGCGCGGCGCATGCCCCAGGCGGAGTCCGCGTTTTGTCTTTCCGCCGGATTGGTTTCAAACAACTGCTCATAGGCCTTCACGGCGCCTTCGGCATCGCCCTTGCCCAGACGGGCCTCCGCCAATTGGCGGCCCGCCTGAATGTCCCAATCCAGCATCCGGTAGCGCGACACAATGCCTTCGAACAACTTGACCGCTTCATCATATTTTTTGGCCTGCATGGCAGCCATCCCCCGGTCGAATTCCGCGGGCTTGTCGGCGACGGCCTTGATATAGCTGCCTTTGGGGAAGGTGCGCATGCCCGCGCCAACTTGCAGGTTGATGTTGCCGTTGGGCAACGCGCGGATTTGGGTGCCGTCCACCCGGGTGCCGTCTTTCAAAATCACATAGGGTGCGGCCCAAGCATGGCCCGCCACCAGCGAAACTCCCAGTGCGATTAAAATGAGTTTTGAGATTTTCATGGCTGTTGTTCTCCCGTTTTTCGACATCATGGCGTTTGCGTTCCTTCCCCGCCGGTGGTGGCCTCCGTGGCCAGCCGCATGGCGGCGGCCTGACGCTTGGCGCGAACGGCGTTGACTTTGGGTCCCGTCGGATACAGTTGCAGATACTTGTCGCAGCTATCAATCACGTCGGCGGTGCGGCCCAGCTCTTCCGCCAGCTCCAGACCGGCCAAAATGGCGGTGGAAATTTGCGCGCGGGCCTTTTCCGTCTTCATGTTCTGGCTGCTGAAATATTCCAGACGCTTATAGGTGGCCAGCGCCTGCGTCTTCTCGTCGCCCTGCAGCAGCACGTCGGCATAGACCAGAGAGGCGTCGTTGACCAATTCCGGCTCGGTGGCGTAGCGGAACACATCGTTGAGCGCAATCTTGGCGGCGGACAAATCGCCGCTGGCCATGTTGGCGCGCGCCAGCATGAACTTGGCCTGATAAAACAGGCCGGAGTTGGGCCAGCGCGTCATCAAATCGTTCAGCGAGGCCACGGCGCCCTCATAATCCTTCAGCTCGAACTTGGCCGCGCCGATGCCATACAAGGCGCGCTCCAGATACATGCGCTCTTCCGTCTTGCCGATCACGTTCCCATACGCCTTGATGGCTTCCGGCCATTGCTCTTTGTCGAGCATGGCCTGACCAACGCGCACAAATTCCTCAATGGAGTAGTGACCGGCATTCGCCATCATCGCGGCGAAGGCTTCGTGAGCCTGCTCAATCTGGCCGAGTTCCAGCGCGCCGCTAATACGCGCATACTGCGCGTTCTTGCCTTCGTCCGTGTTGGGATAATCGCGGGCCAGACGCGCAAAGGTTTCGTTGGCCGCCGGGTCTTTCAGCGCCATCTGGAGAGAGCCCTGCAAATTCAACGCCTTGGCGGCCAGACCGGATTGCGGATAAAGCTCCAGAAATTCCTTCAGCTTGGCCACGGCCTGTTTGCGGCTTTCGTCATCGCCCACGCGGCTCAAGCTGTAGGCCAGATAGAAGCGCGCCTGTTCCAGCAACTTGGTATTGGTATCTATCTCCTCACGCGACCGGCCATAAGGATTATTGGCCGGCGAAATCTCGTTCACGAGCACCTGAAAATACTTCGCCGCGGCCACGATGTTGCTCGTCTGGCGCAGACAATCGGCCAGCGCGAACATCGCTTGCGCCTTATTGGGACTGGGTTGCGATTCCTTAATATAAAGCGCCATGCCCTTCATCGCGCCCGCGTAATCCTTGTCTTTGTACGCCTTCCATGCCCGCTTGCTCAGCGCGCGCGGATAGTTTTGATCCTGCTGGTAATCGGTGATAATCTTGGCGAGATAGGCATCCGCCGCGTCCTGATCGTCGGCCTTTTCCGACTTGACGGCCAGATAAAACAGCACCTGCCCGGCCTTCGGGTCATTGGGGCAATACTGCAAGTAGCGGTCGAACATGTACTTCGACATCTCGGCGTTGCCCGCCTTGTCGTAAAGCTGCGCCACGGAAACCAGCGCCTTCGCGGGGATGTCGCTCTTGCCCGCAAAACGTTCGCTCAAATAAGTGGCGGTTGCTTTCGCATAAATCGAATCGTCAAGATTCATGTAGCACTGCACCAGATTGCCCAGCGCGCCGACCGACAAATCGCCCGCTTCCGGAAATTGCGAAAGCACCTGAAGATATTCCGCCGCCGCCTCCGCATATTTTTTCTGGCGGAAAAGGTTGTCCGCCATCATGAACTCCGTCCCCGCCGCCTTCTCCGAGAGCGTATCCGGCAGATTGATGCGCACTTCCTTGCCGTACTTCGTCTCCAAAATGCTCTTGATGTCCTTGGCCGCCAGCCCGGCCGTTGGCCCCCATGTGCTGTCGCCGTACTTCACAAATACATTATAGTACTCCGACAGCGCGGTGCTGTACGCCTTGATGGCCTCTTCATCCTTGCCCGCCTGTTTCGCCAGTTTGTCGGCCTCTTCCTTCAGCAAACGCCCCAGCAGGGAACGCGCCCCGGCCATCGGGCTTTCCTTCAACGGCAAGCCATACTGCTTGAGCATCTCATCAATGGGCTTGATGATGTCCATGTTGGTCATCAGCACTTTTTTCGCGCCATCGGGATTGCCGCGCGCCAACTCCACGTTGGCCATCACCACAAGCGAGTCCACAAACTGCAAGTCCAGCCCGCCCCACTGAATCGTCTCGCAAATCTTGATGGCATCTTCCAGCAACTTGTTTTTCTCATCGCCGCTCTTTTGCTCCGCCGCGCGCACGAGCGCTTCCGCCCGGTGAACCATCATCGAACGCTGGATGTCCTTGCTGGTCTCAATCTCCTGCACGCGCTTGTAGCTGGCCTCGGCCCCCACGTAATTGCCGACCATTTCCTGCATCTGCGCGAACTGATAGGCCGCGTCGCGATAGAAACGCGACAAATCCGGGTCCGTCGGCACCTTGCCTTCATACTGTTTGAAAAACGCATCGTACAAATCACGCGCCTTATCCATTTCGCCAATCGCGAAGAAGTTGCGCGCCAGAGCCAGACTAATCGCCTGCGCCTTGGGATTCTCAATCCCCATCTCGTTAATCAGCGCTTCCGCCTCGGCGAATTGCCGGCGCTTAATCATGATTTCCGCCTGAATGATGCGGCTGCGGTCTTTTTGACTCGGGTCTTTGACCAGAATCATATCCACCACCTTTTGCGCCAAATCAACAAACGATGGCTCAAAAGAAATCAGCCCCGAAGCAAACGCAAACTCTTCATCCACCGTCGCAGCCGAAGCGCCCCCCGCACAGAAAACAATCCCCGCCACTGCCGCTACGATGATCCATGTTTTTTTCTTCATGTTCCAGCCATCTCCCGTCAAAATGGATGTACGCAAGTCGAACACTGGCATAAATTCATGACTGTTTATATTCAATTTATCCGTTAGAGTCAACCCACGTTAGGAAAAAATCATGCGCACGAACCCTTACGGCAGCACCGGCAAACAACTTTCCGTCATCGGTTTTGGCGGCATGCGTCTGCCCACGCCCAAGAATCACGACGCCGGCATCGCCCTCCTCCACGCCGCGCGCCGCGCCGGCGTCAACTACTTCGATACCGCCCCCAACTACTGCGACGACCAAAGCGAAATCATTTTCGGCGAAGCCATCCGCACCATGCCGCCCGCCGACACCCCCCTCTACACCTCCTCCAAGTCCTACCACCCCAAAGCCTCCGATTTCCGCCGCGGCCTCGAACAATCCCTCTGCCGCCTCGGCGTGCCCCAAATCACCTTCTTCCACATCTGGTGCGTCATGACCCCCGCCGATTGGCAGCAACGCGTCAGCGGGGGCGCCCTCCGTGAAGCCCTCCGCGCCAAGGAAGAAGGTCTCATCGGCCACGTCTGCGTCTCCACCCACATGCGCGGCCCCGAAATTGCCGCAATGCTCGCCGACCATCCCGAAATCGAAGGCGTCACCCTCGGCTACAGCGCCATCAACTTCCCCTACCGCCGCGCCGGCGTCGCCGCCGCCCGGCAGTTGCGCCGCGGGGTCGTCGCCATGAACCCGCTCGGCGGCGGCCTCATCCCCCGCCACGCCGCGCACTTTGACTTCATCCGCGCCCCCGGCGACCCCGACGTCGTCACGGCCGCCCTGCGCTTCCTCGCCTCCGACCCCGGCATCACCACCGCCCTCGTCGGATTCAACGCCCTCGCGGAAATCGAAGCCGCCGTCCGCGCCATCACGGACTTCACCCCCTACACCCCGGAGCACCTCGCCCAAATCCAGACCCACATCGAAGAAAAATTCGACTCCATGTGTACCGGCTGCGGCTATTGCCTCCCCTGCCCGCGCAACGTCCCTATTCCTCAATATATGGACACCCACAACCACATCCAGCTCGGCGCCGACCCCGATGCCGCCCGCGCCCGCCTCAAATATCACTGGGAACTCACCCCCCAGCAGGCCGCCGACTGCATCGCCTGCGGGCTATGCGAAACCCGCTGCACCCAGCGCCTCCCCATCATCCAGCGGCTCCGCACCATCGCCGCCCTCGCCAAAAAATAAAATCCCCCCCCGCCCCGACTCCTCGCGCCGAGACAAAAAAAGGGCCGGCGGCAAGCCGGCCCCGCAGCCCAATGGACTCTTTTCTTTACTTGGCCAGCGCCTTGACCAGCGCGGAGGCCTTGTCCGTCTGTTCCCAAGTGAAATACTTGAAGTTCTTGTCGCTGGGTTTGCGGCCAAAATGCCCGTATTGGTTCGTCAGCGAGTAAATCGGACGGAGCAAATCGAGCGTCTTGATAATTTCCGCCGGCTTGAGGCCGAACACCTTGCGCACCGCTTTCGCGATGGCCTCATCGGAAACCGTTCCGGTGCCAAAGGTGTCCACGTGAACGGAAACCGGGTCGGGATAGCCGATGGCATAGGCCAACTGAACTTCGCAACGCTTCGCCAACTTTGCCGCCACGATGTTTTTTGCCACATAGCGCGCCATGTAGGCCGCGCTGCGGTCCACCTTGGACGGGTCCTTGCCGGAAAACGCGCCGCCGCCGTGGCGCCCCATCCCGCCGTAGCTGTCCACGATAATCTTGCGGCCGGTGACGCCGCAATCGCCCTGCGGTCCGCCCACCACAAAGCGCCCCGTGGGGTTGATGTGGTAAACCGTCCGCTTGTCCAGCAGCTTGGCCGGCACGGATGTCTTGATAACCTTTTCGATGATTTCCTTGCGGATGGTCGAATGCTTGACGTTCGGCGCATGCTGGGTGGACACCACAACCGTATCCACGCGCACGGGCTTGCCGGAGGCATCGTACTCAACGGTGACCTGGCTCTTGGAGTCCGGGCGCACCCACGGCATCTTGCCGGCCTTGCGCAAATCCGTCAGCTTGCGCATGATGCGATGCGCCAGCACGATGGGCATCGGCATCAGCTCGGGGGTTTCGTCGCAGGCATAACCGAACATCATGCCCTGGTCGCCAGCGCCCTGCTCCGCCTTGGCTTTGCCAACGGCCTTTTGCGCGTTCACGCCCTGAGCAATGTCGGGCGACTGGTTTTCAATCGCCACCAGCACCGCGCAGATATTTCCGTTGAATCCCGCCTCCTGATGGTTGTAGCCAATGTCGTTGACAGCCTTGCGGGCAACCTCGGCATAGTTCACAACAGCCTTGGTGGTGATTTCGCCGGCGACGACCACCATGCCGGTCTTGGCGAGTGTCTCACACGCCACACGGCTGTGCGGGTCCTGCGCCAGACACGCATCCAGAATGGCATCCGAAACGGCATCGCACAATTTGTCGGGATGACCTTCCGAAACAGATTCCGACGTGAAAACAGTATTTTTCGACATGACTTGCTCCTTCAGATGGAATGAAAATACAACTCGCCCAGCCTACCCCGACTATTCGGCCAATTCAAGTATTTCCGGCGCGCATTGGCGAATCAGTTTGCGACAGCGGGCCAATGCCTCCTCGCCCCCCTCCATCGCGCGGACCTCCGCGGCCAGCTCAACAGCGTCGGCATACCTAATCTGGCGGATAACCGCCTTGACCAGCGCGATGGCGCTCGGACTGACGCTGAGTGTGTCCACCCCCAGCCCCATCAGCAACGGCACAAACACCGGATTCCCCGCCATTTCGCCGCAAACAGAGGTGGAAATTCCCTGCTCGCGCCCGGCCGCCACGGTACGCTCAATCAGCTCCAGCACCGCCGGGTGCGCCGGGTCGAACAAATGCGCCACCCGGTCGTTTCCGCGGTCCACGGCCAGCGTGTATTGCACCAAATCATTCGTGCCAATGCTGAAAAAACGCACGCGCCGGGCCAGCCGGCGCGCCATCAGCGCCGCCGAGGGAATTTCAATCATCACGCCGACTTCCACCTCCCGATGGAAGGGAACCCCCGCCGCGTCCAATTCCGCTTTGCATTCTTCCAGCAGCTTGTTGGCCTGCTCAAACTCCGCGACGCTGCTGACCATGGGAAACATGATGCGCAAATGGGGGTGATTCGCGGAGGCGCGCAAAATCGCGCGCAACTGCGTCTTGAACAGCGCGGGCAAGTCCAAACACAGCCGAATGGCGCGCCAGCCCAAAAAAGGATTCGCCTCCGGCTGCTGGTGAAACGTGGGCGAAAGCTTGTCGCCGCCCAAATCCAACGTGCGAATCACAACGCCGTCGGGAAAATCGTGCCGGGCCACTTCGGCATAGGCGCGGACCTGCTGTTCCTCGTCAGGCTCGCCCGCGTTGGCCAGAAAGAGATATTCCGTGCGAAAGAGCCCGATGCCGCGCGCGCCCCGCGCCAGCACCGCGGAAACATCGCCGGGCGTCTCAATGTTGGCCACCAGCGTCATCGCATGGCCGTCGAGCGTGGTGGCGGGCTCGTCCTTCAGCGCATCCAGCCGCTTCCGAATGCTTTGCCGGCTGCGGGCAACGCGCGCGAATTCTTTTTCGCGGGCGGGCGTCGGATGCACCACCACCACGCCGCGCACGCCATCCAAAAGCAGACGGTCGCCCTCGCCCACCCGCGCGCACAAGTCGCGCACGCCGACAACCGCCGGCAACTCCATCGCGCGCGCCATGATGGCCGTATGCGCCGTGGTGCTGCCCTGTTCGGTTGCAATCCCCAGAAGCTTGTGCCGGTCCAGCCCCGCCAAATCAGACGGCGTAATGTCAGCGGCAACCAGAATGCGCGGACTGTCCGGCGCAATCGGTGGCTCCGTCGTCTGGCCCATCAGAATCCGCAACACGCGGCGGGTCACATCGCGAATGTCCGTCGCGCGCTCCCGCAGATAATCATCCTCCATGTTCTGCAGGGTCTTGGCGTAGCGCTCCGAGGCCTGATGCAAAACCGCTTCCGCGTTCCTCTTTTGCGTGCGCAAATCGTGATAGATTTCCTCAATGAAGCTGGCGTCATCCACCACATGCAGGTGGGACTCAAAAATCCGGGCGCTTTCGCTCCCAAGGGCGCTCCCCACGCGCTGCTGAATGTCGCGCAACTGGCGGCGGGTGACAATCAGCGCCTGCTCCAGACGAATCAATTCGCGGGGAACATCGGCATCGGAAATGGCATAATCCGGAACGGTGGCGTCACTGGGCTTGAGAACACGTGCGGGGCCTGCGGCAATTCCCGACGAAACACCGAGGCCTTTGAATTCAAGCTCCGGCACGTTCTCCATCAGCGGTTCAGTCCTCGAAAAACCGTTGTTCAAACAATTGGGCCAGCGTATCCAGCGCCTCGGCGGCGTCCGCGCCGGACGCATGCAAGCGCAGGCGCGCGCCGTGATTGCCCTCAATGGTCAGCAACCCCATGATGCTCTTCGCATTCACCTTGACCCCGTTCTTTTCGATGAAAATTTCCGCCTTGAAACGCGACGCGGTTTTCACCAGCAGCGCCGCGGGGCGCGCGTGAATACCGTAGCGATTCAGGACGGTCACATCCCGGGTCAGAGGGGTTGAAGCAGGAGTTGGAGTGCTGTCAGACATGTAAAATCAATCTTTCCGGGACAAAGCCACCTTCAGTTTTTCATCAAGGGCGCGGGCGGAGTTGTGCCCCAATTGGCGCAAACGCTGATTCAGGGCCGCCACTTCCACCACGTTGGTTAAATCGCGTCCGGGCGCCACCGGCACGGTGACGAGCGGTATCGGCACGCCTAACACATTTCGCGTGGCCGTGTCGAGGCCCGTTCGGTCAATGTCGTCCTCGCGGCCGTCGGTGGACTTGCGCATGCCGATAATCAAATCCAGACGCATCGCCCCGCGCACGGAGGCAATGCCGAACAGGCACGGCACATGAATAATCCCCAGCCCGCGAATCTCCATGTGCTCGCGGGTGATGGGAACCGCCGCGCCCTGAATGCACCCGGTGCTGTCGCGCGTCAAAATAGTTGTGTCGTCGGCCACCAGACTATGGCCGCGCTTAATAAGAGCCAGCGCAATTTCACTCTTGCCAATGCCCGGCTCCCCTTCGAGCAAAACACCCACGCCGTTGACTTCCACCATCGTGCCCGCCGCCCGTATCCGAGGGCTGGTCATGTTCTGCAACAGCACCGTGGCCGAGTTAATGAAAATACCCGTCACCAGCCGCGTGCGCATAACCGGCACGCCCATTTCCAAAACGGCCTTGCGGAACGCCGTGGGCAAATGACGCCCGCGCGACATCACAATGACCGGCGCCGGCGCCAGCAACCGCACCCGCTTAATCCGTTCCTCCGGCTCCAGACTGGCCAAATAGGTCATTTCCGCCAACCCCAGCACCTGCACCCGGCGATACGCAAAGTGACGGCGGAAATTCGCCAGCGTCAGGCCCGGACGATTCAGCGCCACTTCCTTGATTTCGCGCCCCACCGCCTTTTCCGCATTCAGCTCCCAATCCAGCGACAGGGAAGCCCGGCCGGCTTCAAAGAATTCGGCAACCGTAATTTTAGGACTGTCTGCTTGACGCCACATGGTGTTTTCGTGTTCGCAGGAGCCGGGGGTGAGCCGGCTCCTGCTCAGGGACGTTACTCCTCGCCTCCGATTTTAGGTTCCACATCGGCCAGCCGCTCCCGGCTCTGCTGGCGGGTAATCATTTTGTCTCGCGATCTCCTCAACTGTTTATCCATCTTGTTGCTCGCGGCATCCAGCGCCGCGTACAGGTCGTTCATCGTTTCCTGCGCCACTTCACGCAACTTGTCCTTGCCTTGTACGACGATATCCGCCGTAAAGCGATATTTTTCATTGGTCAGGATGACGTGACAGCTCTCCAGCCGCGGATAACTATCCATCAACGGTTCGATGCGCGCGCGGACGTACTCCCTGAGGCCCTCATCCACGGACAGATTCCGGCCCGTAACTTGAATATCCATTACGACTCCTTTCGTTGGGTTGTGGTTTGCTTAGGTTCACTCAAACACTCGCTCACATGCTGAATTCCTTGCCCAGATACTTCTCCCGCGCCTGCGGATCATTCACCAGAAACTCGCGGGTGCCCTCGGTGAGCACCTCGCCGGAGTAAATCACATACGCGCGGTCCACCACGGAAAGCGTCTCGCGCACGTTGTGGTCGGTAATCAGAATCCCCAGCCCGCGCTCCTTGAGTTCGCGAATGATTTGCTGCACATCGTACACCGCCAGCGGGTCCACGCCGCTGAACGGCTCGTCCAGCAAAATCAACGCCGGGTCCGTCACCAGCGCGCGCGTAATTTCCAGCCGCCGCCGCTCGCCGCCGCTGAGGGTGTACGCCTTCTGCCGCGCGAGATAGCTGATTTTCAGCTCCTCCAGCAGATACTCCAGCCGCCGCCGCCGCTCACGCGCGCTAATCGGCAGCGTTTCGAGAATGGCCATCACGTTCTCCGCCACTGTCAAATTGCGGAAGATGCTCGGCTCCTGCGCCAGATAGCCCAACCCCATCCGCGCGCGGCGATACATCGGCAACCGCGTCACGTCCTGCCCGCGGAAAAACACCCGCCCCGCCGTCGGCCGAATCAGGCCCGTAATCATGTAAAACGTCGTGGTTTTCCCCGCCCCATTCGGACCCAACAAGCCCACAATTTCCCCGGGGCGCACATTCATGTGAACGCCATTCACCACTCGCCGCCGACGGTAGGCTTTGACTAGCCCGCGGGTTTCGACCAGTGTGTTGTTCAAAACTGGCTCGGCTGCCACGTTCACCTCATTCATAATTTAATCGCGACTTTCAAATGCTGCAAGCGAATTTTATCGCATCAGGGTTTGAAGAACGAATCCGCCCCCTCGAAATCATCCGGATAGACCACCAGACGCGCATTCGGCTTGCACTCCAGCCGCTGCTCATCGCGCCAAAACGTGATGATTTCGCCCTCCAGAATATTGCGCCCCTGCATCATCTGCGGCGGCCCGCCCGCCAGCACAATTTTCCCGGACACCACGTCATACGTCGCCAAATCCGCGCGCGCCTTCTTGTCATCCTGCGTCAAAAGCACCTTGCCCTCGGCCTTGATGGTCTGCGCGCCGCCCGCCTCCGTGAAGATAATCGTCAGCTTGTTCGCCCGCAATTGCAAACGCGGGTCGTTCACCACCACGTTGTTTTCAAACTGCGCGAATTTCTTGAGGTAATCAAACGTCAGCTTGTCAGCCGTGATGACCGTCGCCGTCGCGGAAGCCTCCAGCGAACGCCCGTCGTCCTCCATCGCCGCTTGCGCCGCCGCGCCCCACGCCAGCAAAAAACCCGCCGCAATCATCCGGGACAGCCCAACACGCTTCATTCCACTCATATTCATTCCTCTTCTTCGGCAGGCGCTTCCGCCGGTTGCGGCATAATCAGGCGTTTGTCCACCTGACCATCCACCGTTAATTTCGCATTCTGAAAAATCTGAAACTGCTGATTTTCGCCGTTCCACGCGAACCCGTCGCCGGTCAACACCGCCTTTTCCGTCACAATCCGCACCGGGTCCTTCGACGCCGCCCGCTTGCGGTTGGGGTCATACACGCACGTCGGCGAATAAATCCGCGCATTCACCACCCCCGCGCGAAACAGCTCAATTTTAAGCCCCGTCAACTGAATCACCCCATCCTCTAAAAAGGTGGCCGTTTCGCCGTAGAGCTGCTGCTTGAGCGTGCCATCCTCGGCATATTCCGGCAGCCGGAATCCCTCAATCACACTCCCCTCCATCTGCGCGCGCGCCGGAGCCGCGCACAACACCAGCAAGCCGGCGACAACCGCCGCGCCGCAAACCCTACACCAGCTCATGAATCCTCCGGCACTGACGCCACAGCGGCGCCAACGCGGCCAGCGGCAGCGCGTTATCCCGGTCCGACTGCGCCTGCGCGGGATTCCGGTGCGTTTCCCAGAACAACCCGTCGCACCCCGCCGCAACCGCCGCGCGCGACAAATACGGCGCCCAGCGGCCGTCGCCGCCCGTGCCGCTCTCGCGCCCGCCCGGCAGTTGCACGCTATGCGTGGCATCAAACACCACCGGATAGCCAAACTGCCGCATGACCAGCAAACTGCGCATATCCGCCACCAGATTGTTGTAGCCAAAGCTGGCCCCGCGCTCCGTCAGCAAAATGCGCCGGTTGCCCGTGCTGACCACCTTGTCAATCACGTGGCGCACATCCCACGGCGCCAGAAATTGCCCCTTCTTGATGTTCACCACGCGCCCGCTCTCGCCCAGCGCCACAACCAAATCGGTTTGCCGGCACAAAAAAGCCGGCAACTGCAAAATATCCGCAACTTCCGCCGCCGCCGCCACTTCCCCCACCTGATGCACATCCACCAGAATCGGCACGCGATGCTTCGCCTTGATTTCCGCCAAAATCTCCAGCCCCTTCGCCAGCCCCGGCCCGCGAAACGCGCCAATGCTGGTGCGATTCGCCTTGTCATACGACGCCTTGAACACCAGCGGAATCTTCTCGCGCCGCGCCAGCGCCGCCAGCCGCGCCGCCAAATCCAGCGCCATCGTCCGGCTTTCAATCACGCACGGCCCCGCAATCAGCGCCAACGCCCCCCCGCCAAAGCGAACGCCGCCAACCGTGACCGTCTTGACACGAGCTTTTGGAAAAGGATTCTTGGCCATCGCTCCAACGCCCCTTTAATTTTTCATCAGCCAATTCTGGACATACCCGCGAATGCCCTCTTCCAGCGACCGAAACTCCGCCGCGTAACCCGCCGCCCGCAATTTGCCCATCTCCGCCTGCGTAAAATACTGGTATTTGCCGCGAAGCGTCTCCGGCATCTCAATATACTGAATGTTCGGCGCCAGCCCCAGGGCCGCGAAAACAGCCTTGGCCAAATCATTCCACGAACGCGCCTGACCCGTGCCGCAATTGAACAGCCCCGACGCCTCCGGATGCTCGCCGCAAAACAGCGTCACCGCCACCGCGTCTTCCACCGCGATAAAATCGCGCACCTGCTCGCCGTCGGCATACTCCTTGCGATACGACTTGAACAATTTCACCACGCCCCCCTGCCGAATCTGGTGATACGCCTTGTGAATCACCGAGCGCATGTCGCCCTTGTGGTCCTCGCCGGGGCCATACACATTAAAATACTTCAGCCCCGCGATTTTGCCGAACAACCCGTTGCGCAACGCCCACAAATCGAACAAATGCTTGCTCATGCCGTACATGTTGAGCGGCGCCAGCGTCAGCGTGGCGGAATCAGCATCGGAATACCCCTGCGCGCCGTCCCCATACGTCGCCGCGCTCGACGCATACACAAACCGCGCGTCATGCGCCAAACACCACTCGCAAAGCTCCTTCGTGTAGCGCGTGTTGTTGTCCAGCAGGTAATCCGCATCCGTCTCCGTCGTCGCGCTGCACGCGCCCAGGTGATACACCGTGCGAATCTCCGGCAACGCCCGCGCCCCGCCCAGCCGCGCTCTAAAATCGTCAATCCCCCAGACTTCCTCAAAAGCCAGCCCGCGCAGATTTTTCCAGCGCTCGTCCAGCCCGAGGTCGTCCACCACCAGAATCCGCTTCTCGCCGCGCCGGTTCAGCTCCGCCACCACATTGCGGCCAATAAAACCCGCGCCGCCCGTCACGACCGTCCACGCCGACTGTTCTTTCGTTATGCCTTTCACGGAGTCCATCGTGCCACTTCCTAGCGATTCTTTTCAAGCGGCAATCTCTCGGCCGCCGCCGGCGCGGGTTCTTTGTCCGCCGCCGGAGCCGCCTTGGATGCCGCCGGTTCTTCTGTTTTCGGAGGCGCAGCCTCCTCTTTCTTCGGGGCCGATTCCTCTTTCTTGGGCGCAGGCTCCTCTCTTTTAGGCGCAGGCTCTTCCTTCTTCGCCACCGGCTCCTCCTTCTTCGGCGGCGGCCCTTCCCGCCTGGGCGGACGCCCCCTCGCCGGCTGCCGCTGCGATTGAGGCGCACGCGGCGCGCGCGGCGGCGTATTCACCGGCGGCCCCGGCGCCATCCAGCGCGCCAGCAATTCCTTGCGCGCCGGCTCAATGCCGCTCGCGAACTTCAGATAAATCAACGCCTCCTCAAAGCCACTGCGTTGACGCAGCCGCGTCGCGTACTTGCTTTGCCCCGACGACTTCCGCATCTGCACCTGAATGCCCAGAATGCGCTCCACATCATAGACCATCGCCTTGGGAATTTGCGCCAGGTTCGCCTTGTCGCGCAAGAAAGCGCTCACCGCCTGCAAAGTCGCCTCAAACTCCGGCAAATCGTCCGCCTCGGCCATTTCCTTCGCGACCGCCTCAATCCCCGGCCCGAACAACAGCGCATATTGCAACGCGGGCATCGGCTTCAACCCCGCCTGCTTCCACACATCAAATTGCCGCAACGCCTTCTTCACCCATTGCATCGCCCCCTGCCGCTCCGGCACCTGCAACCACGCGGAATACGCCGGATAAACCGTCTGGAAAAGCCCCTTCCGCCAGGCCAGCTCATACGACTTCAACGCGCTGCCGCAGTTCAAAATCTTCAGCATTTCCTCCTGCAAACGCTCGCGCGACGAATACCGCAACTCGCCCACCATCGCCCGGATGGCCTCGCGCGCCGTCCGTTCAATTTCAAAATCCAGTTGCGCCGCAATCCGCACCGCCCGCACCATCCGCACCGGGTCTTCGTGATAGCGCGTCACCGGGTCGCCAATCACGCGAACCACGCGCTTCTCCAAATCCTCCAGCCCGCCCACATAATCAATCAAACTGCCATCGGCGAAATCATAAAAAATGCCGTTAATCGTGAAATCGCGCCGCCGCGCGTCCTCCTCCGGCGTGCCATATACGTTGTCGCGCACAATCACGCCCCCGCGCGTCGCAAACGTCGGGTCCGGCACATCCTGCCGCCGCCGCGACGGCAAAGGAACCCCCTCCGCCTCCGGCGGCGGATTATCCAGCAACGCCCGGAACGTCGCCGTTTCAATGATGACATCGCGGAAAAATACGTGCGCCAGCTTGAAGCGCCGCCCGATAATCCGCGTGTTGCGCATGATTTTCTTGACCTCTTCCGGCCGCGCGTCCGTGGCAATGTCAAAATCCTTGGGCGTGCGCCCCAGCAGCAGGTCGCGCACCCCGCCGCCGCACAAATACGCCTTGTAGCCGGCCTCAGCCAGCCGCTCCAGCACGCGCCGCGCCTGCCAGGAAATCTGCTCACGCCGAAGCGTGTGCTCGTTCTCCTTCAGAATGACCACGCCATCCATCAGCCCGCGTCTCTCCCGCAGCACTTCTTGTACTTCTT
>DBPO01000068.1 GCA_002304915.1 Verrucomicrobia bacterium UBA1418 | reverse complement strand
CCCACCGCCCCGCCCCATTGCCCCATCCGCCAAAAAGTTGACACACCCCCAATCGGGCAGTATCTCTATGGAGACTTTGGACCCCAAAGGAACTTTTATGAGCAGGATTTTCAAGGACAATTCGGAATCCATCGGCAACACCCCCCTCGTCCGCCTCAATCGCGTCACCCAAGGCGCGAAAGCCACCATCCTGGCCAAAATTGAAGGCCGCAACCCCTCCTACTCCGTCAAATGCCGCGTCGGCGCCGCCATCATTTGGGACGCCGAAAAACGCCGCCTCCTCCGCCCCGGCATGGAAATCATCGAACCCNNGGCAGCGTGAAAGACAGGATCGCCAAGTCCATGCTGGACGACGCGGAGGAACGCGGCATTCTGAAGGCGGATTCCGTCATCATCGAACCCACCAGCGGCAACACCGGCATCGCCCTCGCCTATGTCGCCGCCGCGCGCGGCTACAAACTCACCCTCACCATGCCCGAAACCATGAGCCTCGAACGCCGCCGCGTCCTCGCCGCCTTGGGCGCCAACCTGATTCTCACACCCGGCGCCGAAGCCATGAAAGGCGCCATCACCCGCGCCGAAGCCATGAAAGCCGCCGAACCCCAAAAATACTTTCTCCCCCAGCAATTCAAGAATCCGGCCAATCCCGCCATCCACGAACAAACCACCGGCCCCGAAATCTGGAACGACACCGACGGCGCGATAGATGTGCTGGTCGCCGGCGTCGGCACCGGCGGCACCATCACCGGCATCTCCCGCTACATCAAGAAAACCAAAGGCAAAGCCATCCTCTCCGTCGCCGTCGAACCCCGGGAAAGCCCCGTCATTTCGCAGCGCCTCGCCCGCGAAACCCTCCAGCCCGCCCCCCATAACATTCAAGGCATCGGCGCAGGCTTCATCCCTGACAACCTCGACCTCCCCCTCGTGGACCGCGTGGAACAAGTGACCTCCGACGAATCCATCGAAATGGCCCGCCGCCTCGCCCGCGAAGAAGGCATCCTCGCCGGCATATCCTGCGGCGCGGCCGTCACCGCCGCCGTCCGCCTCGCCCATCTACCCGAATTTGCCGATAAAACCATCGTCACCATCCTCCCCGACGCCGGCGAACGCTACCTCTCCACCCCCCTCTTCAACCACCTCACCTAATCCCCACTCTGTACCCACCCCATCGGCGCCTTTCCCTGCCCTCCGACCTCTGCCGGCTGTTTTCTGAACCCTCCCTGACCTCCCCTCCCGCGCAAACGAGCGGAGCGTTCGTTTTTAACGATAATGATTGGGATTGGTGATTGACAAGAGGCCCTCCCTGCCCTAAGGTTCGCGCGTTTTCCGCTTGGGCACCCGTCCCGGCGGCCCGCCTCCGGCGGGAGATTTTTTCAAAGGCAGGTGAGAACCCCTCTATGACAGAAGTAAAAATCAGGAAAGGCGAGTCCGTGGAAAAGGCATTGCGCCGCCTGAAAAAGAAACTCGACCGCGAAGGCGTCATGCGTGACGTCCGCGCCAAACGGCATTTTGAGAAGCCGAGCGAGAAGCGTCGCCGTCAGGCCGCGCGCGCACGAATCAATGCGCGCCGCGCCACGTGGGCGGCCTCCCTGTAAATCACGGTCGCAAAAAACACCCCGGAGCCGGAAGTCAAATCTCCGGCTCTTTTGATTAAACCCGTTTTGTGTTATCATCCGCTCTTTTACGTAAGGTATCGCTATGAATATTTTAGTCATCAACGCCGGCAGTTCTTCCATTAAATATCAACTGATGGATCTGACCGACAGCCGCCATTATTCCGTCATGGCCTCCGGCCTGATTGAAAAAATCGGCGAGCCCATGGGACGGGTGAATCACCAGATTTTCAAAGGCGGCGAGAAGCAGCGTTTTGTCGAAGAGATTCACCTGCCGAGCCACCGCGAAGGAATGTCGCGTGTGGTTGCGCTGTTGACCGACCCGCAGCGGGGCGTGATCCGCGATGCCGCGGAAATCCAAGGCGTCGGCCACCGCGTGCTGAACTGCGGCGAAGCCTACACGGACACGGTTCTCGTAGACGCCCAGGTCAAGAAGACCATCCGCGATTTTTTCCCGCTGGGGCCGTTGCATAATCCCCCAAACCTGATGGGCATTGAAGTGGCCGAAGAGTTTTTCGCCCACTCGCCCCAGGTGGCCGTCTTTGACACGGCGTTCCACCAAACCATGCCGCCCAAGGCGTACCTCTACGCCGTGCCACGCGAATGGTACACGCAATACCGCCTGCGCCGCTATGGATTCCACGGCACCTCGCACAAGTATATCGCGCGGGAGACAGCGAATTTCCTCGGCAAGCCGCTGGCCGAAACAAACATCATCAGCATTCACCTGGGCAACGGCTGCTCCATGGCCGCCATCCGCAACGGCAAATGCGTGGATACAACCATGGGCGTGACGCCGCTGGAAGGTCTGGTGATGGGCACCCGTTCCGGCGATATTGATCCCGCCGCGCTCGAATACATCATGGAGCAAACCGGCATGGACATCCATCAAATGCTCAACGCGCTGAACAAACAATCCGGCTTGAAAGGCTTGTGCGGCGTGAACGACATGCGCGAGGTGGTCGAACGGACCGCCAAAGGCAACGAGCAGGCGGAAACCGCTCTGCAAATTTTCTGCTATCGCATCCAAAAATATATTGGAGCTTACATGGCCGTGGTCAAGAACCTGGACGCCATCGTGTTCACGGCGGGCATCGGCGAAAATTCCTGGCCGGTGCGCGAACGAGTCTGCCGGGACTTGGAACATTTGGGTCTGAGCCTCGATCTCGACAAAAACTCAGCGCCCAGCCGCGAGGCCCGCGCCATCGAAAAAGAAGGCGCGCCCATCCGCATTCTGGTGGTGCCCACGAACGAAGAGCTGCAAATCGCCCTCGAAACCAAAGAGATTATCGAGCGCGGGACCGCGCCGGAACAATCGGCTTAACCTCAAAAGCCGCCGCCGCCATCCACCGGCAACAGGATTTGCCGGCAGCTTGTGTCAGCCCTCACGCATACTTGCGAATGACGGCGCGCACCACTCCGCCAATTTCCAGCGACTGACGCGGACGAATGAAGCGGTACTTTCGATTCGCCGGCTCCAGCCGCACCCCCGCCGCGTCGCGCACGTAATACTTTAGCGTCCATTCGTCATCCACCCGCGCCACCACAATATCCCTCTGCGCGGGCGAAGGCCCCTTTTCCACCAGCACAATGTCACCCGGCAGAATGCCGGCATCCATCATGGAATCCCCGCGCACGGTCAGCATGAACGTGCGGTCGGGATTCCGTACCAGATAATCATCCAAGGTGGTGGCATCCGCCGCCTGTTCTTCTTCCGGCGTGGGAAAACCCGCGGCAATCGAACCCAGCAGGCGAACGGTGCCAGTCAGCTTGGGCAGGAACGCCATGCGCCCCTTGGAGTCCCGCGTGACATACCCCTCCTCTTCGAGCCGCTTCAACAGGCCGAAGACGGCGTTTTTGGACTTATAGCCAAACAAATCGAGCATTTCGGCATAGACCGGCACCCGACGCTCCTGCCGCCAAAACTCGCGCAATTTTTGAATCCTCTCCTGCAAACGCATATCCCGTGGCATGGCAACCTCCTTGATTTGTCGCCACACATCATAACTGAACGAGAGTTCACCGCGCAAGTATTTTGTTTCTATTTTTCCGATGATTTCCCTTGCTTGCGTCGCCCGGGACGCTACACTCGCGGATGTAAGACAAAATCCCCACATACCGGAGACGACACGATGAAAAAATGGAGCTTCTTGTTAGTGACAATCCTCTTGGTGGGCATCTGCCCCACCGGCGCACAATCCGCCGACGCGGTTCTCGGCATTTTAGAAGTCCGCGGCATTGATAATCTAGCGAATGCGGCGGCAACCTTCACCGAGGCAGTCGGCAACCCGGTGCCCGGCGAAGTCATTAGCCAATTCCTGCTGAAAGGCCTCTTGAGCGAAACCGGCGCGGGAATCAATCGTTTGGGCAATATGCGCCTGATTTGGCTGGATAACGATGACCCCAATACCGGCGAATGGGTCGTCTGCCTGCCGGTGGAAGATGGCGGCGCAGACTATCTGAAGAGCCTGGGCGAAGCCGGATGGGCCAACGATGACGACGGCAACGACGGTGACATCCAGCGCTTCACCGCTCCTGACCCAGCGCCGGTACCTTGGCCGGAAATCTATTTCGCTACCGCTGGAAGCCAGCTTCTGGCATCCGATGCCCCCGAGGCGTTGCGCCACATGCAGGCCATTCTGCCCAATCTCCCGCCGATTCTGCCGGCGGAAGGCAATCTCGCCCTCCAATTGCGGCCGGCGGCCATCGTGGACGCCTACAGCCCGCAAATTGAAGAGTTTATGGATACGCTCCTGAAGGCCGCGGATAAAAATTTGGCCATCGCCCAAGCCTGCAAAGAGCTGACATTTCGCACATATTTGGCCGTCGCACGCGCCGTGGAGGAACTCACGTATGGCGTGGGCGTATCCGCTTCAACGCTGAACCTGCATGCTCGCATCGCCCCCAAAGCGGGCACGACTCTGGCAACCTGGCTGACCACGCTGAAGGCCCCCAGCGCCAAGGCCAATGTGGTCAACCAGCCCGATGCGTTATTTGCCGACACCATGAACCACGGCGATGCGAGCCTGCTGGCGGGGCCTTATTGCCGCTACTACAGCAAGGTTATTGATATTCTCGCCGACAAACTTCCGGCCGCCAAGGCACAGTCCTATCTCGCACAGATCCGCGCGATCTTCTCGCTCCTGGGTGGTAATGTCTCTTGGGCAATCTATCCGCCCACCCGCCAGAACCCCTTCCGTCTGGTTGAATACATAGACGTCAAGGACCCCGTGGCCCTGCGCGCCATCTACTCCGAACTCATCGCTCTGGAGAATGACGTCATGCAAGCCATGATGTCCATGCAAGCGGACGAGGAAATGCCCTTTACCCTGTCGCTGGCACCGGGTGAGTCCCGCGAGGTGGACGGCGTTCCCGTGGATCGCCTCGTCTATTCCCTGGAGCTGGATGAAGACGTTGCCGCCATCCTGCCCAAGGGCATCCCCACCAAATTCGAAATTGAACTGGCCTGGCTGTCGGATGGCATCATTGTTTGCTTCGGCGAATCGGAGCTCACCGACCAAATGATCGCCAGCGCCCGAAGCGGCGGCGGCTCCGCCATTCAGGACCTTCCTTCGTGGAAAGCGGCCCACCCTGACCCCGAAGCAACCATCGGCGCCTCTCATGTCGCCCTGTTTGATTTGTTGCGCGCCTATGTCGCGCTGGCCGATCAGGCCTTCGGCACCGCCTACGCCGCGGAGATTCCCGATGGCCCGGGCAACATGGCCTGCCACAACTATGTGCAAGATGGCACTCTGGCCGGCCGCGTGCGCATCAAGCTGGCGGACATCAGCGCGGCCATCCAAAAAATCGAGGAAGCCCAAGCCAGAGCCCAGCAAGCCAGCCAGGCCAACTGGGAAAAAATGATGCGGGAGGACGGCGACGTGGAATTCCCCGAAGGCGATTTGGAACCGATGGAGCCGTTTGAGGACGAGCCGGTCGAGGAAAACTCCCTCGACGACGCAGAATCCGAAGAATAATCGCGGCCCAAAAACCCACATGAACGGCGCGCGGGTGTTTCCCCGCGCGCCGATTGTTTATCCGCTGGCTGGGTTAACGCCCCACGCGAGCGAAGGGCGACGTGAAGGTGTCGTTGTCGCTCCACTCGAAGGAAGAGTTGTAGCTTTCGACGCCGGGGGTATCCAGCGTGGTTTCGTCGTGCGGAATGGAATCCATGCTGGATTCCGAACCGGCCCCGACCATCACGCCAATCCCGTTGCCCGAGTCCAACTGGGCCGCGGTGATGCCAAGATAGCTCAGAGGAATGCTCATTTCATAGAAGCTGTCGCGGCTGGTGTCGTGCCCTTCGCTCAGGAAGTTGCGATTCGGCGCGCCGCCATCCTTGCGGTTGTCAGCATCGCCCACGCCCCAGAGGCTGGTGCCCGCGAAAGTGCTGGCCTTCTTGACCGTAATTCCGGCGGCGGCAATCGTGTTATAGTTCGCGCCGCCATCATCCACCGGAAATACCCCGTTCACGGCGCGGGAGATATAGCCCTGCCAGAGGCTGCCCGCCAGATAAATCTGATAATCCGGCTTGTTCGCGCCAATCCAACTGTTTTTCTTGGCCCACATATCCGTGGTGGCGCCGCCGGATTGGGTGTCGAGAACAATCCACTGCAAAATGCCGTCGTTGTTGGATATTTTGCCGCCGGCGGCGCTCCCCGCGTTGGCCGGGTCAATGACGTCGGTTACATCCACAAACTGCCAGGCCAGATAGAGGTTGTTGTCATCCCAAGCCGCCCAGAGGTGGGTCAAATCAATCGGCGCTTCGTGCATGGTCCAGTTGTTGCTGAGCGAGCGCGGATCATCGTTGGCCATGTCCAGCGCGATTAAATGCTCATCCGTCCAGCCCGTCGGACTGCCATCCATGGCCATGGTGCCCCGCTTGCCGAATGTGGGATTCGTTGAATACGGCTTGTCACCGCCGGGTTGAACTGGCGACCCTCCGCCAATGGTCACCACATAATCCTGACCATTGTTGTTGTCCCAAAACTCCGTGCCGGTGCCATCCTTCATCATGATGGCGAACTGGACCACATCGTTGTCATTCAAAATGCCGAGGTCCTTGTGCCACCAGTCGCCGTTTTCCCAATCCGGAATTCGCTCCATCGCGGCCAGCGGCCAGGCGTTGGTGTCGCCCGGAATCGGATTGATGCTGTACACAATATACGCCTCAACCGAAGCCCCTTCCGGGTAGCCCGCTGAATTGATAAAGACCTGATTGGCATCGCTGACCCAGTGATGCGTGCCGCCCACGTGCGTCATCTGCAACTGGCTCGGCTCGCGATAGGTATAGCTATACTGACGGTTATCCGTGCTGCCACGCCGGGTCTTGCCGAACAGCGTCAGCAATGCGCTCTGGTTATTCGTCCAGCCAGCGCCAATGGTAATCTTTTGGCCGTTGGTGAAAGCCACAGGTGCGCCGCCGGCAACGGCATACGTGGACGTAATCACGTTCACCCCGGAGACATAAAGCGTCACGGGCAGGCCGCCGGCATTGGTGAAACTGGTGGACGCGGGCGAAGCGCTCACGGTCACGGTTTCATTTTCACCGGCCTCGTCGTAGAAGCGCACGCGATAGAACCCGATGGAATCGTTCGTGTTGTGCCCGAACACAGCGCCCACATCCACCGCCTCGCCAATATCCGCCCACGCGGGCGTCGGATGCAAGTTAGTCGTGTACTGAATCTTGTAACGCACGGTATTCGGCGCCCGGAAGGAATAAGTATTCGCCGCCGCGCCAATCACTTCAAAGGGCGGCAAGCTGGTGTCAGCCGGGTCCAAATCCATTAAATAGGACTGCAAGTAAGTATAGCCATTGGGAGCCGTCTGGCCACCCAGGCCCGGCGCATTCGGGTCGAGGCCGTGCTCGACACACCACGCGTCGGGCACTCCATCGCCATTGCTGTCCACCGGCGTATCTGCGCGGGTAATCGTTACCATCGCGCTCAGCGCATCGCCGCCGCCACCGCCACCGACAATCTTCAACTGATCCACATACATCTGGCGCTTGTCGGCGTCCTCCGGATGTTCCGTCCTATCAGATGCGTTAAAGTAGAACTTGATTTTCGACGGCGCGCCCTGCGCAACGCTCAGGATCTGGTCATAGGTTTCCGAGCCATCGCGGCCGGTGCCCCACACACGCAGGCTGCCATCGGCCACATACGTGATGCTCAGCGTCATGGCGGCAGTGCCATAGTTGTTGAACATCGGGCCGCCGTTAATGTTAATCGCCGGGGAATTACCCATGTTCATGTAGAGCAATTCCGTGTCGCCCGCCAGCAGGCTGAATCCACGGTAAGAACCTTCCGCGTTGCTGTCCCAGTTCAGCCCCCACTGGAAGCTGAACGTCGAACCCACGGCCATCGGCGCGGCAAAACTGCGCGTCACTTCCGCATTCGCGCCGGAATTCGCCGGATTCGCATAAAAACCGAACGACGTCTCACTCATGCCAGTAATGCCAGCCGCCGACGCCGACCCGACAAAGACCCCCGCCCAGCTCACGTTTTCCACTTGCGTGTGGTTGAACGCCCAGGCTCCGAAGCCGGCGCCCTGATTGGAGCCATCGTTCCAGCCACCGCCATAATTGGCGCCGCTGTCTTCGGCAAGGGTGCCCGCGCCGCCACCGCCACCCGTGGAACCCGACACCGTAATCACATTCGCGCCTACCCCCAGCGCCACATTCGGCAGACTCCACGGCGATGCCGCCGCGAATTGCCCGGAAGCGCCCGTCAGCGCGTTGGTCCAATAGATAAACCCTTCGGTAATGGCCGCCGCCGTGCCCTGCAAGTCATACGACGTCACGTTGTTGGCCACGGCAATATCGCCCGCCGGATTCGTAATCGCCAGCCCAGCGCCGCGCACCGTCACTTGGTAGTAGCTGCCACCGTTGTTAGCAATCACTTCATTCGTCCCGCTCGTGGCACGAATATAAAACTGCACGAGCGTGCCCTCGGCGAAGGTGCCGAGATTCAGGTTGTACCAGTGGCCGCCGTTTGACTCCCAATCCGGATTCAACGCCATCGCGTGTGTGTCCCATCCGCCGCCATCGGTTCTGACAATCGCCTCCACCGCCGACACCTGCCCCGCCGGGCCGACTTCCGTATCCACATAAAGCGGCGTGGCAATCGTCACCGACCCGTCCGCCGGATACGTCTTTGTGCCGCGAATCCACAGCTCATCGCCCCCCGACGAAGGATGCGCCACATCAAACGAATAATTCTGGCCATTGTTGCTGTCGAACACTTCCGCGCCACCTTCCCCCTGCGCCACCAGAAAATACAGCACATGCTCCCCGCCGACGAACGTGGTGATTTCGTGGTTGTACCACTGCCCGCCCACGCTGCTCCAATCGCTGTTGACCGACATGACGGCCGACGTCCAAGTCACGTCATTGTCCAGGCTCCAGAACAGCAACACATTCGTCACCGCGTCCATCGGCCCGGCCTCGACATTGATATACACGCTCTGCCCGCCCACCACTTCACCGGCCGGCGGATAGTTGTGCCCGTTGCGAATCCAAAGCTGCGCCGCCGCCGTGCCCGCCACATAAATCTTGGTTTCCTTGCCCGCCACGTTCACGGACAGCTTGCCGCCGCTGACCGTCACCTTGTCCGCCGGATTCAATGCGTTCACGAACTCCGTGCCGTCCGGCTTGCCCACTTGCGGATGGATGCTCTTGTTGCCGCCATCGTTATTTATCACCACCAGCGCTTCTTCATCGTCATAGACGCGGCTGAACGCCAGCACGGCATCGCCCCAGCGCTCCTGATAAGAACCGCGCGTCAAGCTCGGATGCGCCGCGCGCGCCCGATTCAACGCCGCAATATGCTGATACAGCGGCGCGTTGGTCTGCGCCAACTTGTTTCCCTGCGCGGGGCCGGGCTGGAACCCCTTGTCGAACATGCACTCGCGCTGCCAGTCGCCGTCGTCGGGATTGTCCGGGCTGGGGCTGCTGCCGTTCCAGTGCCCGCCTTGGTCAAACGCATGCTCCGTGCCGTAATACAGGCACGGCACCGGCGTCGCCAAATATAGAAAACTCAGCGCAGGCTTCAGCTTCCACTCGTCATTGCCCGTGTCGCCGCTGTTTTGCAGCGCAATTCGGTTCAAATCATGGTTGTCAATAAACGCCACCAAGCGGTTGGCCCCCTCGCCATACATGCCCTTGTTGTTCAACTGCTGCGACAACTGCGCGGTCTGCTGACCATCCACAAACACGCTCTTGATGGTCTGGCTCATCGGGAAAAACAGCGCGGAGTTAAACGAATAACCCGGGTCCTTGCAAAAGCTCGCCAGCGCGTTGTTGTCATACGAAAACAGCTCGCCGAAAATGATGAAATCGTTCTTGCCCCGATACGCCGCATGCTGGCGCATGTCATCCGCCCACTGTTTAATCCAGTTGTACTCCACATGCTTGATGGCATCCACGCGGAAACCGTCGCAGTCCGTCGCGTCAATCAGGTTCTTGAACGCCTTGGAAAGAATGCTCTGCACCGCCGAATCCTCGGTCTTCAAGTCATCCGTGCCCTTGAACTGACCCAGCACCTGCTCCGGATAAGCATCCCAATTATTGATGGTCCCGTTGTTATGAAAATAATTGAGGTTATCGAACGGCGCCGCATGCTTGTTGTTCGCATCCCACCACCCGAACGTGCTGTTGCCGCCGCCCCAATACTGCTTGTCATCCTGCGTATTGTTGCCCCACAGCCCGTTCTTGTCGCACATGTGGTTCGGGGCCACGTCAAGAATCACATAAATCCCCGCGGCGTGGCAGGCATCAATCAGGTTCTTCAAATCCTGAAACGTCCCCATCGCCGGGTCGCACTTGAAAAAGTTTTCCGGATGATACTGGTGATACGGCGTATAATTCGTGTCCCGCCCCTGGTCATTCATCTGCACGCCCGACATCCAAATCGCCCGCACCCCCAAGCCCTGCAAATAGCCCAGATGATTCTGCAACCCCTTCCAGTCGCCGCCGTGATGAAAATTGCGATTCGCCGGAAACGGCTTCCCCTCCGTCTTCCACTGCGGCTTGTAGCCCGCCAACTGATCCACCCCCGAATCCGCGAAACGGTCCGTGAACAACTGGTAAATATTAATGTCCCGCCAATCCGCCGGACTCGGCGTGTAGCTGAACCCCGGCTCGTTCTCGCGCGTCTTCAACCCATACGTCGGGTCATTCACCCCCCAGTCCCCAATTCCCGCCTCCTCCGCCCAAAGCGGCGTTGCCAACCCCAGCACCAACCCCACACAACCCAACACGACCAACCAGTTTTTGCACTTCATGAATGAATCTCCTTGGGCCATAGGCGGGCATCCGCCCCACCATATTGACGCCCCTTTATATCCCCGCAAAGCTCCCCTTGCAAGCCCCAATTAAAACGTTTTTCCTCCGGCCAGCCGCCGCTCAAAAAAAATTTCCACACCGTGGAAACTTTCCATAGCATGGAAAAATCCGAAATAAACTTTCCATACCGTGGAAAAACCTCTTCCGGGCCTTCCCTGACCTGCATTCTGACCTCTAAAAAACGTCCGTGTTTGTCCGTGTCCGTCCGTG
>DBPO01000076.1 GCA_002304915.1 Verrucomicrobia bacterium UBA1418 | reverse complement strand
CGGCGGCGGCTTGGCGGGATCGCTCTTGGCGACGGTCAACAACCTTGCGTTCAAGGTATGCAATCCGCGCCCGAACGGCATCCCGCCTGCCCTCGACTTCGGCGACGGAATTACAGAATCCCAGCAGTCCCGGCAGCGCCGGACGCTCGGAAGCAAAGCGGCCTTGCCCGGAAAGCCAATCGCCGTTTAGATGCTGGCGCAAATCGGTTTCGGCCTGTTCGCGGGCGGCGGCAAGCTCGCTTTCGATCTGTCGGTCATCCGCTTGGAGTTCGGCAATCTCGTTTTCGATCCGGCCATATTCGTATTCATCGAAGCGGCTTTGCGCCAGCGTCAACCGCTCTTTTGCGATTTCGACGCGCTCTTGCAGTTCGCGGCGGCGGCTGGCGGCGGCATCCAAGGTCCCGGCGTGAACGTCCAGCGCCGCAAGCTCCTTTTCGGCGGCTTCATGTTCGGCCCTCGCCGTTTCGAGTTGGGCGGCGGGGGTGGTAGTTTCGGATGTCGGTTTTCTGCTCATGGGGTTCTCCTGTGGGTTGGTTGTGGTTTGGTTTCTCGACACTCAAAAACGGTATTTTTCGCAAAGGGCTTCCCGCGCCCCGGCAACGTCATCATGCCGATGAAAACCGATGCGCGGGTCATGCTGGCATATTGTTCGGCGGTCATCCGGGGTGAGTTCGTCGGGGTCTTTGACAAGGGCCTCCAGGAGCGGCGCAAAACGACGCACCCCGATTTCGATGATCGTTAGAGGGCGGACCATTTTCCGAATGCGTAGATTTCCGTATTCGTCGCGGAAAACGTCGTACCCCTCGGCAAGCAGGCGTTCGGCAAAGGTCTGGAAGTTTTCGATTGGGTTGTCATCGCGCATTGCCATGATTCAAGCCTCCCCATCGCATCGCGGACGGCGGCGCTTGCGCCTGTAAAAATCGGTTGCCCACCACCACGGCGCAGGGAGGGGGTCATCCCGATACGGAAGCGGCGGTGTGTCGGTCCATGCCTTCACGCTGGCATCCATCGCGGTCCCCTCGGGGTGGGTTCCGACACTGGCGGCGGTGGGGGTAGGCATTCCATGCACACGGTCCCCGGTGTCCACTTGTCCAAAGCTGTCCCCTGCCTGTCCATGGACGGCCCGGCCTGTAGGGTCATGGTTCATCGAATGACTCGCGGATTGAGAGTAGACGAAAACTCTTTGCCACTGGCGGCGGGTTTCGCCTCTGCCCGCTTGGGCTTGCTGGCCTCCAACTCGGGACGGTTCATCCATGAGGAGAGTTTGGCTTTCCAGTTGCGGACGGGCTGGCCTTGTGTGTCGCGCCAGCCGGAAGCCTCATAGTGCCGGAAGCATTTTTCTACCCGCTCGGCGTCCATGCCTTGCTCGACTCCAAACGATCTGAACACTTCAAGAGATGGGACTTCGATCTGTGATTGAGTGAGTGTCGCCGCGCCAGCGGCCCCCGGCTCTCTCTCTTGGGTTTCTATCTGCCTGTATGCCTGTATGCCTGTATGTATGTCTGTATGGCTTGAAGCAGTGCTTGAAGCAGTGCTTGCCCGTCTGCTTTGAGTCTGCTTCCCACCAGTGCTTCCCGCTCGTCGCTTGGCATCGAAGTAGGCTTGCGCCTCGTCCATCATCGCATCCGCCTCGGGCATGATTCCCCGTTTCCCGGTGTTCAAGGCAATCAGCAGGCGGCGGAAGTAGTCGCCCGCCTCTGGTGGGGTCATGTCTATAATTCGGGCGAGATGATAGCCCGCATCGAATCGGACATACGGAAGGCGAATCGGGGACGGTTGGCGGGTTCTACTGTTTCGCGGCTTGTTCATGGGGGGCCTCCGTGGAGTGTTCGCGCATGGCGGATTTTACATCGCGGAAAATGAAACCGAAAACGCGCCGAACATCGCTTTCCAGTTTTGGGTTCGCTTGATTGCTTGCCCGTAGATGGTCAAGAAAACGCGCCGTCTGGCGCTTGCAAATCGCATCCAGACGGCTTTCGATGGTGTTCGTGGAGGTGGCCTTCACAGAATTATCCGGGGTGTGATGATGCTCTTAAACTCGTTTCGATTCTGGCGGGTGTCAGCCCCGCCTTTTTCTTTGGTCATTCTTCTGGTCATTCCTCTGGTCATTTGGCGGACACTATTGTGTCCCCCCGTCATGCTCGATTTGTCCCCCCGTGGTGTGCGATTTGTCCCCCCGTCATGCTCGATTTGTCCCCCCGTCGCGGTGTCATGGGCGGACACTATTGTGTCCCCCCGTCGGGTTGGAATCGTCAGGGTGTAAGTGTTGGCAAAATAGGTCTTGTCCCCGATCCGAACCGGGCGGCTATTCACTCTGGTTTTGATCCATCCCCGGCCCTTTGGATTTTTCGCTGTCGGGGGTTCCAAGCGGCGAATCCAGCGGCGAAGGGTACGCTTGCAGGCAAACCCAGCCTCACGGCAAAGTGTCGTTTCGCCGGGGTATGACTCGCCGTTGTCATCTGCATGAAGGGCAAGAATCAGCAGGACGGCTTTTTCCTCGTGGCGGGCCTGTAGGTCTGCAACGGCCCAAAGCCATTTGAAATAATTTCGACTAGGTGCGGACTTTTTCACCATCGGCCCCGTGGGGTGTCGGCGGGGGAATCAAATCCGCAAACATGAAGTCAAGCTGTCGTGCGTAGGGGTGGCCCTTGCGGGCGGTGCGGCAATCGGCGCAGACGCGCCCGATATGTCCAGACGATAGGCGCAGTAGGCCGGTCGCCGTCACGCGCCCACAACGCGGACAGCGGCCCGTCGTGCCGTCAAAGCGCATCGGTTCGGCGGCGGTGCTGGCGGCGGGGGCGGTCACTGTGCGCCCCCTTCCATCAGTGAATCGACTTCAGACAACCGGAAGCCCACCGCGCGGGATGATCCGGGGAGCTTCACCTTGTGCAGTAGGCCCCGCGCGGCCCATGCGTCCACGGCGCGGGTCGTGCGCCCGAACCGCTCGGCAACCTCCGATCTGGTCACAATCCGGTCCGGCTTTGCGGTGCTGGATTCGGCCAGCAGTTGCGCCCGCTCGCCGGGGGGCAGGGCGGCAATCGCCAGCCTTGCCATTTGAAGGGCGGGGGAGTTCATCGGGCGGCCCCTTCCGGCTGGCATCCATCGGGAAAAAGAACCGCAATGGGCTTTTTCAGGGCACGGGCAAACCCTTCCGCCTCCACCCGTCGCGGGCGATACCGTGACCGCTCGATATGATAGACGCGGATTTCCGTTGTCCCGGCCATCTCCGCCAACTTGAAGGCGGAAAGCCCGGCCCGGATTCTCTGTTGTCGTAGTGCTGTCATTGTTCATCCTCCAATCTTTGCGGGAAGTTTATTGTTGTTGACGCCCCCCGGCAATTGTGAGACAAAAACCTTGCCGCTTTTGCAGGGTGAACCATGAAGCCAAAACCGAAACACACAATGACGCTCGGGGAGTTTCGCCGGATGTTCGGCGTTCCTGCCCGGACGTTGCGCTACTGGATTTCGACGGGGAGAATCCGTGTCTTGAAGATAGACAACGGGCGGGGCGGATTCTCGAAACGGATTCGACGGCTTGAAACGCTGGCGGATTGGGTTGCCATTGAAAACGCCTTTGCGAAACGGCCAGCACGCGGCCCGTGCCCCCGGTTGCCATTGCCCAAAGATAAAGCGTTCCGGGCGGCGGTCCGGGGGTTCGCTTCCATCATGCAGGAAAAGGGGGAAGCCTACAGGACGCGGGGGAAACCTCTCGTTGCACAATGGCGGGCAACCTTGGCGGCCTACAAGGTTTCAGACGCGGAAACGGCCCGCGCCATCCGTGAAAAGTCGAAAACGATCCCCCTATGAGTTGCCCCTGCCCATCGGCGCAATAAAAAGCCGGGGTCAATTCGGCCCCGGCTCCCCGGCTCTGGCGGCTTCCGGTTCTATCCCTTGGCGCTTGCGGCTTCCAAGATTGCGGCCCGGACGGTTTGCCAGTTGTCCCCGGTCATGCCCTCTGCCAGTTCGCGGACCTTTGCCAGCCTGTCCGCTTCCGATGGCGGCGGGGTGTACGTCCCCCCGATGGCTGGCAATGCCGCAACCGCGGCCCGGACCGTTTCGGCCCCGGCGTGTGTGTAGGTATCCAGCAGGGCGGCGGATGAATGCCCGGTGATTGCCATTGTCGCGGACATACTGGCCCCGGCATCCCGCAGCATGGAAACCGCGGTATGGCGCAAAGAGTGAAAGCCAACCTCCACAGGCGCAACTTTTCGTTTCCCTCGGCTCTCGCCCTCGGTCTGGATGCCGCAGGCTTGGAAGTGCGCTTGTACGATCTGCGAAACCCGCGCGGCGGCATTTTCCGAATAGCTCTTGGCGAAGCCGGGCAGGACAAACCCGCGGCGCTTCGCGGCTGGGGTTTCGGACAGGATCGCGCCCAACACGGGATGAACCGGAATTGTCAGGGTCTTGGAATCCGTGCGGCTGGCGGTTTTTCGCGGGCTGTAGCGGATTTCCCCGCGGGCAAGGTCAATGTTTCCCCACTGCATCAAACAGCAGTCGGCGAGACGCGCCCCGGTATAGACCCCCAGCGCCAGCAGGACGCGCATTTCCCCGGATGCCTGCCCGCACACTATCCGCAGTTCATCCACGGTCAGGGCACGACGGTGGGCGGTTTGCAGGGGGCGCTGTCTGATTCCCTCAAACGGGTTCCCTGCAATCCGCGCATCCCTCGCCAGCACCCGGAAAAGCAGGTGAAGGAAACCGCGGTATTTGTTGGTTGTGTTGGCTGTCATTCCGTCCCCGGTCAGTTGCTCCATGAAGCGCCGGGCGATTTCGGGGGAAACCTGTTTCATGGTTTTGCAGTCGGGGAATGTCTTTGCCAGCCATTTTTCAAAGCGCCCAAACTGGAAAGCGTACTGGCGCAAGGTGGACTCTCCCGCGGGGGGGCGGTCCGGGTTGCGTTCGTATGCTTCAAAGGCATCGGCAATTTTCAATCCGGGGTCCGCGGCATCCTCTAGGATGGCGGCTTGTGCCTGTGCCGCGTCAAGCTGTCCGGCGATATGCGCCAAACGGTCGGCGCTATCCCGTGCGGCAAAGGGGGCGAAAAGTTCCGCGGCTCTGGATTCTGCTTTGCGCCGGTTCGTTTCCCCGGTCGCCAGCCAAAGGCGCTTCCGCTTTCCGGTCAGGGGGTCTTTCTCTGAAACAACCAGATAAAAGCTCCCGCCCTTTTGAACCAGCGAGCCCGTGCGCTTGCGCCCGCCCTTTTTCGATTCTGAACCGTTGCCCGTTTTCATGCTCCCATTTCCTTTCGTTGCGCTTGGCTTCTACTCCTACCCTTCAAAGTGGTAGAATATGGTAAGACAAAGGTAGAAGGCAAGCATATTTGCATTGAATCTATTGAATACTTCGCAGACTGTAAATCTGCCCTCTATGAGTTCGAAGGTTCGAATCCTTCCCCCACCACCATCTTGAGCGTCGCCTCTTCTTTTTGTCGCGATAATTTTCTGCGGCTTTGCGCGAGGCTGGTTTGAACTTGTCTTTCGGCCAGTTGGCGGTATCGTGGGGCCATTTATGTTTTGAATTCTGGAGTTATTTTTCATGTCACGTGTGAATACGAAGGAAATAGGAGTCGCTTTGCTGGGTTTTGGCACCGTCGGAGCCGGTGTGGTGGAAACCTTGCAGAAAAACGGTTCGCTGCTGGCGGCGCGCCTGGGGGTGCGTCCGGTTTTGCGCGGGATTGCGGACCTTGATTTGACGTCGGACCGGGGCGTGAGCGTGGAGCCGGGCCTGCTGACCACCGATGGGGCGGCTTTAATCGCCCGCCCGGATGTTCAGGTGGTGGTGGAGTTGATTGGTGGCAGCGGCGTGGCCAAGGATTTTGTGTTGCAGGCGCTGAAGCTGGGCAAGCCGGTGGTGACGGCGAATAAAAAGCTGCTGGCGGAGCATGGCGCGGAGCTGCACCGCGTGGCGGAAGAAAACAAGACCGAAATTTTGTTTGAGGCGTCCGTCGGCGGCGGCATTCCGATTATCAAGGCGCTGCGGGAAGGGCTGTGCGCGAATCGCATTGAGTGCATGTATGGCATTTTGAACGGGACGTGCAATTACATCCTGACCCGGATGGAGGATGAAAAGCTGCCGTTTGACGACGTGCTGAAGGCCGCGCAGGCGGCGGGCTACGCGGAGGCGGAGCCGAGTTTGGACATTGACGGGCATGACACCGCGCACAAGGCGGTGGTGCTGGCGTCGCTGGCGTATGGCTGCGAGGTGCCGCTGGACAAGGTGAATGTGGCGGGGATTCGCGGCCTGGCGGCGGCGGATATTGCCTATGCGGCGGAGATGGGCTATCGCATCAAGCTGCTGGCCATCATTCGCGGCGGGCCGGATGGCGTTGAAGTGAGCGTTCAGCCGACGCTGGTGGAGCACACGCACCAGTTGGCGGCGGTGGCGGGGGTGTATAATGCCGTTCTGGTGGTGGGCGATGTGGTCGGCACGACCCTGTATTACGGGCGCGGCGCGGGCCGGGCCGCAACCGCCAGCGCGGTGGTGGCGGACCTGGCGGACGCGGCGCTGAACCTGCGCAGCGGCGGGCGGCGGCGCGACCCGGGTACGGCGCACGCGCAATCGCCGGTGCTGCTGCGGAACCCCGGCGACATCGTGGCGCGCAATTATCTGCGTTTTTCCATGCGGGATGAACCCGGCAGTCTGGCGCGCGTGGCGACGGCGCTGGGCGCGCATGGCATCGGGATTGATTCCGTCATGCAGCAGGAAGCGCCCCGCAACGCGGAATATGTGCCGGTCATCATCGTGACGGGCCCAGCCAAAGACCGCGAAATTGCGGCGGCATTGGCGGAAATCAGCCATATCGCGGGCGTGACGGACCGCCCGACGGTCCGATACCGGATTGAGGATTTTGACTAATCCTCACGTTTGAACAGGAGACTCTGAATCATGGCGTTATTCGTACAAAAATATGGTGGCAGTTCCGTGGCGGATGCGGAGTGCATGCGCCGGGTGGCCGGACGCATTCGCGACGCGCGGCGCGCGGGCAATCAGGTGGTGGTGGTCGTCAGCGCCATGGGCGATACGACCGATGAATTAATCGCGCTGGCGAAGCAGGTGAATCCGGAGCCGAATGAGCGCGAAATTGACAGCCTGATGGCCACGGGCGAGATGGCGTCGAGCGCCATCCTGACCATGGCGCTGCATGCGTTGGGCGTGAAGGCCATTTCCATGACGGGCCAGCAGGCCGGGATTCGCGTGGATGCCACGCACCTGAAGGCTAAAATTCAGGCGATTAACCCGAAGCGCATTCAGCGGCATTTGGAGCAGGGTTATGTGGTTGTGGTGGCGGGCTTTCAGGGCATGAATCCGTCGGAAGACATTGCCACGCTGGGCCGCGGCGGGTCGGATACGACCGCGGTGGCGCTGGCGGCGGCTTTGAAGGCCGACCGCTGCCAAATCCTGAAGGATGTGGACGGCGTGTTCACGGCGAACCCGCGCGTGGTGCCGGAGGCGCGCAAGCTCGATGAAATTGCCTACGAGGAAATGCTGGAATTGGCCAGTTGCGGCGCGGAAGTTTTGCAGTCGCGGGCGGTTGAGTACGCCAAAAACTACGGTGTGGTGTTGGAAGTGATGTCCAGTTTTGAAGTCAAACCCGGAACCCTGGTGCGGGAGGAGAATAAGCAAATGGAAAAGATGATTATTCGCGGAATCGCGGCAGACAAGAATCAAGCCAAGGCAACGCTGGTGGGCGTTCCCGACCAGCCGGGCGTGGCGGCGCGTATTTTCAAGGCGCTGGCGAATGCCAACATCAATGTGGATATGATTGTGCAGAACGTGAGCGCGGCGGGCATCACGGACCTTTCGTTCACCGTGCCGGAGGATGAAATCGCCAAAACCAGGCGTGTGATGGAGCCGCTGGTGAAAGACATCCAGGCGGCGGGCCTGCGCTTCAACGAGAGCATTGCCAAGGTCAGCATCGTCGGCGTGGGCATGCGGAGTCATTCCGGCGTGGCGTACAAGATGTTCGACATTTTGGCGGCCAATAAAATCAACATTGAGATGATTACCACTTCTGAAATTAAAATTTCGGTGGTGATTCGCGATACGGATGCCGACCAAGCGGTGCGCGCGTTGCACGCGGCATTCGGTTTGGGCCGAAAGAGCGCGAAAAAGGCGGCCCCGAAGAAGGCAGGCAAGGCTTCGGCCAAAGCCTGCAAGTCCCCCAAGAAAGCCAAGGCTCCGGCCAAAGCCCGTCAGCGGAAGTAGCCGCGGCGGGGCTGGGCGCCGAAAGGAAGTCATGAGCAAAATTTTAATCTATGACACGACGTTGCGCGATGGCGCGCAAGGTGAAGGCATCAGTTTTTTCCTGCCGGCCAAAATCCGGATTGCGCGCGCGCTGAACGAATTCAAAATTGATTACATTGAAGGCGGATTTGCGGCGTCGAATCCCAAGGACATGGAATTTTTCCAGGAAATGAAAAAGGAAAAATTGAGCCATGCCCGGCTGGTTGCCTTTGGCAGCACGCGGCGCGCGCGTTTCACGGCCGCCAAGGACCCCGGCTTGGCCGCGCTTTTGGAGGCCGGCACACCGGCGGTGACCATTTTCGGCAAGAGCTGGCCGTTGCATGTCGAGCAAGTGCTGAAAACCACGCTGCCCATCAATCTGGACATGATTTACGACTCCGTTCAGTTCCTGAAAAAGGCCGGCAAGGAAGTCATTTACGACGCCGAGCATTTCTTTGACGGATATGCCGAAGACGCGGACTACACCCTGCAGACGCTGCAAGCCGCCGCGGATGCCGGCGCGGATGCGCTGGTGCTGTGCGATACCAATGGCGGCACGCTGACGTCCACGGTGACGGCCATCACCAAGCTGATTGTTGAGCGGTTTCCCAAGATGCGCGTGGGGATTCATACGCACAACGACGCGGATTTGGCGGTGGCGAATTCGCTGGTGGCGGTGGAATGCGGCGCAACAATGGTGCAGGGCACCATCAACGGCTACGGCGAGCGCACCGGCAACGCCAATTTGTGCTCCATCATTCCGGCGCTGGCGCTGAAAATGAATCACAAGCTGTCGTGCGGCGTTCGCCTGCACAAGTTGCGGCGGATTTCGCAACTGGTGGATGACGTGGCCAACCAGAACCCGGTGAAAAACCAGCCGTATGTGGGGGCGAGCGCGTTTGCCCACAAGGCCGGCATGCACGTGGACGGCGTCAGCAAATTGACGAGCAGTTTTGAGCATATTCCGCCGGAAAGCGTCGGCAATGAGCGGCGTATTTTAATCAGCGAGTTGTCGGGCGCGAGCAATGTGCGCCTGAAAACCGACGAAATGGGCCTTTCCTTCCAGAAGGATTCGCCGGCGGTGAAGGATATTCTCGCGCGGTTGGAAAACATGGAGAAGAACGGCTATGCGTTTGAGTCCGCCGATGCTTCCTTCAAGCTGCTGGTGCAAAAAGTGCTCAAGAAGCACACCCCTTACTTTGAGTTGCTTGGCTTCAATGTTGCCGTGCAGAAGAAGGATGTGTCCAGCAAGGCCATGACGCTGGCCACCATCAAAATCAGCGTGAAGGGCCAGACGGAGCTGGCGGCCGGGGAAGGGGCCGGTCCCGTGGACGCGCTCAACAGCGCCTTGCGCACCGTGCTGCGGCGTTTTTATCCGTCCATTGATTCGGTGACGTTGCAAGATTACAACGTCCGCATTCTGAATCCCGAAACCGCCACGCGGGCGACCACGCGCGTGCTGATTGAGTCGTCTGACGGCAGCAACCGCTGGGGCACGGTGGGGGTCAGTGAAAACATCATCGAGGCTTCGTGGGAAGCGCTGCTGGACAGCGTGGAATACAAGCTGTTGCTGGATGAACAGAAGAAACGGCGGTCATCCGCCGGGAAGAAGGCGCGGCCCGTCGCTGAAAAGAAGACGCGTTCTGCCGCCGAGAAGGAAAAGAAGTAGTTGTTATGTCTGAACTCCCGAAAAATTACGATCCGAAGGCCATCGAAGAGAAGTGGTACGCCTGGTGGCAGGAGAAGGGATATTTCCACGCGGAGCCCGCGCAGGGCGGAACGCCGTACACGATTGTGATTCCGCCGCCCAACGTGACGGGCATCCTGCACATGGGCCACGCGCTGAACAATTCGATTCAGGATGTGCTGGTGCGTCGCAAGCGCATGCAGGGCTTCAATACCGTGTGGGTGCCCGGCACCGACCATGCGGGCATCGCCACGCAGAACGCGGTGGAAAAAGACCTGAAGAAGCAGGGCAAGAGCCGCTGGGACATGCCGCGCGAAGAGTTTCTGGAGCGCGTGTGGGCGTGGAAGGAACAGTATGGCGGCACCATCCTGAACCAATTGGCTAAATTGGGCGCGTCGTGCGATTGGAACCGCACTCGCTTCACGATGGATGAGGGCCTCAGCGAGGCCGTGGCCGAGGTGTTTGTCCGGCTGTATAACAAAAAGCTCATTTATCGCGGCGAATACATCATTAACTGGTGTCCGCGCTGCGGCACGGCGCTGGCCGATGAAGAAAGCGAGCACGAAGACCACGCCGGGCACCTGTATCACATTCGCTATCCCGTCAAGGACGGGCGGCGCAATGAGTTTGTGGTGGTGGCGACCACGCGCCCGGAAACCATGCTGGGCGATACCGCCGTGGCGGTGAACCCCCGCGATGAGCGCTACGCCAAGCTCAAGGGCAAAACGCTGATTCTGCCCATTTTGAATCGCGAGATTCCCGTCATTGAAGATGATTTCGTGGACCCGCAATTCGGCACCGGCGCGGTCAAAGTGACGCCGGCGCACGACCCGAACGACTTTGACATGGGCCGGCGGCACAACTTGCCGAGCGTGAATGTGATGACCGACACGGCCACCATGAATGAAAATGCGGGGCCGTATCAGGGGCTGACCCGCGAGGAATGCCGCAAAAAAATCGTGGACGATTTGCAGGCGGCGGGCCTGCTGGTCAAAACGGAAAATCATGCGCACGCGGTTGGACACTGCTATCGGTGTCACACCGTGGTGGAGCCGCGTTTGTCGCCGCAGTGGTTCGTGAAGATGAAGCCGCTGGCGCGTCCGGCCATTGAGGCTGTCAAGGATGGGCGGATTCGCTTTGTGCCGGAGCGATGGAGCAAGGTTTACCTCGAATGGATGGAGAACATTCGCGACTGGTGCATCAGCCGCCAAATCTGGTGGGGGCACCGCATTCCGGTGTTTTATTGCGACAACCCCGACTGCGGCCACGAATGGGCGGCTCGGGGGCAGCCGACGCAGTGTCCGGCGTGCGGCTCCACGGCGTGGCATCAGGATGAGGATGTCCTCGACACCTGGTTCAGCTCCTGGCTCTGGCCGTTCAGCGTGTTTGGCTGGCCGCAGGAAAATGAGGATTTGAAGTTTTATTATCCCACGAATGACCTCGTCACCGCGCCGGAAATTATTTTCTTCTGGGTGGCGCGCATGATTATGGCCGGCCTTGAGTTCATGGTGGAAGTTCCCTTCACCCGCGTGTATTTGCACGGGACGGTGCGGGACAACCAGGGCCGCAAGATGAGCAAGAGCCTGGGCAATTCGATTGACCCGCTTTCGATTATCGGCGACTTCAGCGCGGACGCGCTGCGCTTCAGCCTGATTGCGCTGACGGCGACGGGGCAGGATGTTTATATTTCCAAGGAAAAATTCGAGCTGGGCCGCAATTTTGGCACCAAAATCTGGAATGCGGCGCGCTTTATGCAGCGCTATTCCGAGGGGCCTTCCGTGGATATTGGCGAGCCGCAATTTCAGCGTGAATTGCTGACGGCGGATGACCAGCATATTCTGGCCCTTCTGCATAAGACCATCGCGGCGTGCGACGACCATATTGAACGCTGCCGTTTCAATGATTACGCCAAGGCCATTTACGAATTCTTCTGGCACGAGTTTTGCGACTGGTATGTGGAATATGCCAAGCAGCCGCTGAACGACTCCGACGAAGAGCGGAAGGCCGAGGTGCTCAAGGTCATGCACTACGTCCTTTCGCGGGCGCTGTGCCTGCTGCATCCGATTATGCCTTTCCTGACGGAAGAGCTGTGGCAGGGCATGGGCTATACGTCTTTGGCGGAGTCCGTCATGGTGGCGCCGTGGCCCAAGGCGCTGGAGGATGAAGAGCTGGCCGAGTGGGGCATTCAGCCGGCGGCCGTGGCGTATGTGGATGCCAAGCATGCCACCATTGGTCTGGCCCGCAACTTGCGCGCCGATTATGGCTTGCCGCCGCAACAGGAGGCGGACTTTATTCTCCGTCCGGCCAACGACGCCATCGGCGAGCGCGTGCGCGCGGACCGCGCCGCTTATCTGCCGTATTTGAAGGCGACACAACTGGAGATTGAGGCGGATTTTGTGCCCGCGAAGACGATGCCGAGCGTCATTACGCCGCTGGGCACGCTGTTTTTGTCGCTGGCCGGCCATGTGGACCCGGCGGCGGAGCGCCAGCGCCTGAATGAGCAGTTGCAAAAGGTGGAACAGGATTTGTCCAATGCCGCCAAGCGCCTGGAGAACGTGGATTTTATCACCCGCGCGCCGCCGGAGGTGGTCGAGCAGGCCCGCACCCGCAAACGCGAATTGCAGGAGCGGCGCGATAAAATTATGAAACTGATGGAGGCCATGGCACCGACGCCTGACGCCTAGATGAGCTTGAAAGAAAGGAAACCCCGATGGTCAAGGAACTCGCCTTTGTATTGATTAACCCGTACACGATTGCCAAGTCGCGCACCGGCGGCATCATTGCTCGCTACATCAGCCGCACGGGGCTGGACCTTGTGGCGGCGCGCATGTTTGCGCCCAACGAGGAGTTGGCGAAGGCCTACGCGCAACTGATTCGCGCGGACTTGGAGGTGGATGACCACATTCGGCCTCTTCTGGCTGATTACGTGGAGCGCGAGTATGGTCCCGACCCGGCCACGGGCGCGCGCCGCCGCGTGATGATGCTGTTGTTCGAAGGCGAGAACGCCATTCAGCGCGTGAAGGAAGTCACCGGGCGCATCCGTCCGACCAACAGCGGCGAAACCGTGCGCGACACCTACGGCGATTACATCCTGGATGCCAGCGGCGCGGTGCATTATCTGGAACCGGCCGTGTTCATCGGCCCCACGCTCACCGCCGCGGGCGAAGCCCTCAAGCTCTGGGCCAAATACAGCCTTGAATGCGGCGGTCTGGTGGGTACGGCGGGCGATGTCGTGCAGGACGAAACCGCGGAACAGGCGCTGGTGATTCTCAAGCCGGACAACTTCCGTTTTGCCAGCGCGCGTCCGGGCCTGATTATTGATATTTTCTCGCGTTCCGGCCTGCGCATTGTGGGCGCGAAGATTCACCGCATGACGATTGCCGAGGCCGAAGAGTTTTACGGCCCCGTGCGCCATGTGTTGCGCGAAAAGCTGAAAAACAACGTCGCGGAGCGCTCCGCCAAGGCCATCGGCGCCGAATTGGGGATGGTGCTTCCCGAAACCGCGAAGGGCCAACTGGGCGAATTGCTCGGGCCGCTCTACGGCGACAATCAGTTCTATCAGATTGTGCAATTCATGACGGGCCGCTGGGGTGAAGGTCTCGCGGATGAAGAAAAGCAAAAGCCCGGCACGATGCCTTGTCTGCTGCTGGTGTATGCCGGCCCCAACGCCATTGCCCGCATCCGCGGCATTTTGGGCCCGACGGACCCCAGCAAGGCGCTGCCGGGTTCCGTGCGCCGCGAATTCGGCCAGAATATCATGGTCAACGCGGCCCACGCTTCCGATTCCATTGAGAACGCCAAGCGTGAAATGGGCATCACCAAAGTGGATGAAGAAACCATCCAAAGCTGGGTGACGGCTTACTATCCTTAAAAAAAAGAAAGAAGAAGACGGGATGGGCCGCCGGGCGCGGCGTCGCGCTTTGGCCCATCCACCTGCGCGGAGAACGACATGTTTTTCAACCAAATACCCGCTACGCCACCGGACCCGATTTTGGGCCTCACGGAGGCTTTTCGCAATGACTCCCGCCCGGAAAAAGTCAATCTGGGCGTCGGGATATTCGTGGATGAGCGCGGCGCGACGCCGGTGCTGGATTGCATTCGGCAGGCCGGGCAACAACTGCAGGAAACGGAAAAAACAAAAAACTATTTGCCGATTTCCGGCGCGCCCGAATATGGCGAGGCGGTCAGCCGCCTGATTTGCGGCGCGGAATTTTCCGGTTTGGCGACGGGGCGCGTGGCCGTCACGCAAGCGCCCGGCGGCACCGGCGCGCTTCGCATTGGCGCCGAGTTTTTGCGGCAGTTCCGCCCCGGCGCGACCATCTGGGTGCCGACGCCGACGTGGGACAATCATAAAAAACTTTTTGGCGCGGCGGGGTTTGCGATTAAGGATTATCCGTATTATTCCTCTGTTTCGCATGCGGTGGATGTGGACGCCATGTGCGAGGGGCTGGCCGCCATCCCCGCCGACGACATTGTTTTGCTGCATGTGTGCTGCCACAATCCCACCGGCGGCGACGTGGATGCGGCGGGCTGGCAGCGAGTGGCGGAAATTGCCGTGCGCCGGGGCTGGTTGCCGTTTTTTGATTTTGCCTATCAGGGGTTTGGCGATGGGCTCGAAGAGGATAGGCGCGGGCTGCAAACCGTGCTGGCGCAAATCCCGGAAGCGCTGGTGGCCTATTCGTTTTCCAAGAACATGGGCCTGTATAGCGAGCGGGTGGGGGCGTTGTTGATGATGGCCGATGATTCCTCGGCGGCGCGCGCCGTTCTTTCGCAAGTCAAGCGAATCATCCGCGTGATTTATTCCAATCCGCCCAAGCATGGCGCGGCTTTGGCGCAGACGGTGCTGACTCAGCCGGAATTATATCGCCGGTGGGTCGAGGAAGTGACGGCGATGCGTCAACGTATTGCCGCCAACCGCCAGATGTTGGCGGATGGTTTGTCGCAGCGCGTGCCTGAGCAGGATTTTTCCTTTATCACTCGTCAAAAAGGCATGTTTTCCTACAGCGGGTTGAGTGACGCTCAGGTGGATTTTCTGCGCGAAGAAAAGGCCATTTACATGGTCAAGGGCGGGCGCATCAATGTGGCGGGCCTCATGGCGGAATCGCTGGATTATGTCTGCGATTCCATTGCGGCCAGTCTCAACATGTAGCCGCGCCTGTTTCTGTTTTCCATCGCTATTTGGAGACGGGCAGCCAGCGTTTCAGAATGGCTTCGAGTGTGCCGTCTTTTTGCCAGTCGGCCAGCGCGTGATTGGCTTGCTGTCGCAGGAAAATACTTGAGGGGCGGAAGGCCCATGCAACGTCTTCGCGCGCGAACACACTCGGCGCCAAGACCAGTTGTTCGGGGTGGGCCAGCGTCAGCCACCACGCCTCGGGGCCATCGTGGATGAACACGTCAATTTTCTTTTCCCGCAGAGCCGCGACGGCGGGAGCCGCTGCCGGGAAGGGGACCAGCTCGGCATTCGCAAAATAGGAGGCGACTAGGCGCGCGCCCGGCGAGTCGGTGACGGCTCCCACGCGCGTCCGGGCCGTGCGGATTTTGATGGCGGTGTTGTAACGCAGGCGGTCTTCGGCGCGGATGATGGCGGCTTGCCCCACGCTCACATAGGGCGTGGCGAAATCCATCTGCGTGCGGCGCTCTTCCGTGACGGTCAGGCCAGCCATGAGAATATCCACTTTGCCGGAAAGCAAATTGTCGGCCAGACGCGCGGGTGGGGTGGCAATAAAGATGGGCCGCATGTCCAGCCGTTGGGCGAGGGCGCGGCCCAAATCCGCTTCCACGCCGCACCATTGGCGTTTCTGACGAAAGGCCAGAGGCGGGGAGTCGGGCACAATGCCAATGCGCAAAACCGGCTGGGGCGGGGGGCGCGACAACAGCGAACGGCAACTGGTGGCGCTGAGCGCGGTCAACGCGCCAAGCAACAGCAGCAGCGGCAGGCGACTCCATCCCGCCCCGCGAAACTGGCGTTCGCCACGCATGAGCGCAATCAGTCCGCCGACGGCTGGAGATATTGTTTCTCCAGCGCCTCGTAGCGGTTGATGACTTGTCGCACGAGGGTGCGCTTTTCGCTGTACGGGCCGGGGAAGAACGAGCCCTTGAAGCCCGCAAGAATCATGTTGCGGAGCTGCGCCGGCGTGACCGGCAACTGGTCGCACACCAATTCCAGTTCGCGCGTGACGCTGGTGCGCGAGACGAGCCGGTTATCGGTGTTGATGGAGACCGACAGATTGGCTTCCAGCATTTTTCGCAGGGGATGTTCCGCGACGGAGGCAATGGAGGGAATCGTTTGAAGGTTGCTCGTCGGGCAGACTTCCAGCGTGATGCGCCGCGAGGCCACATAGTCCACGAGGCAGCGCACGTAGTATTCCGGGTCCTTGATGGACGGGTCCGTGATTTTATCAGCGGCGAACAGCCATGTGCCGTGGCCCAGACGGTCGGCGTGGCATTCGGTGATGGCCTGGAAAATGGACTCCGGCCCGTAGGCTTCGCCCGCGTGCACGGTCTTTTTCAGGAAGTGGACGTGCGCGTACTGGTAGGCGTCCTTATGGTCAATGGCGGGGAATCCGGCTTCAGCGCCGGCCAGGTCAAAGCCCACCACGGGGATGCCCTTTTGGTGCGCCAGCACGGCAGCGGAACGCGCCATTTCCAGCGAGGCCAGCGGCATGACTTCCTTGGCCGGCGCGTGGGGCATTACGTCGAACAGTTGGGCGTAATAGGCGGACATGTGGCGATTGAAGAAGCGCATCGCGCACGTGATAATGCCGTAGTGGAAGGCAATATCCGCGCCGGAGCGGACGGCCTCGGTGCTGTTGTGCTCTTTTTTCGCGCGCGCCAAGCCGCGGTTCACACTGGCCACCACTTCCTCCACGCAGAAGCCGGGGCGCACGTGCAGTTGCGGGGCGTAGCGCACTTCGATGTAGCGAACGTTTTCGGCGATGTTGTCCAGCGCGAGCTCGTAGGCCACCCGCTCCAGATTTTCCGGCGTTTGCAACACGGCGCAGGTCAGGCCGAACCCCTGCAAATAGTCCGGCAGGTCTTTGTATTTCTCCTTAAAGACCAGCTCCTGCAAGCCGGCTTCGGTTTCGGAGGGCAGGGGGACTTTGGCGGCCTTGGCCAGTTCAATCAGCGTGGACAGCCGAAGGGAGCCATCCAAGTGCAGGTGCAAGTCGGTTTTGGGGATTTTGGCGAGAAACTCGCGCGTGATTTTTTTAGCCATACGTCTCTCCTGGTCAATAACGTGCTGTTTATTTCGGCACATTGTGACGCAAAAAAAAGACGTTGGCAATCTGTTTTACAAAAAGCGTGGCTTGCTTCCCCTTTTGAAGCCCCCCAAAAAGGAAAAAGGCCAAAAACCGCCCATTTTCGCCCGTTTTTCGAGAAAGCTATAACCCAATCTGTTGCAATGGGTTATCGAAAAACATTACAAAACTTGTTAACTATGGCGAGGCCTCAAAAAAGTTGTAACTCATTGCAATATCAACAAAATCATTTTAAAAAATCTAATGGTTAATTAACCATTAGAAAATTGGGAAAATTGCCGCCCAGAAAAAGAAGAGGCGCTCACGCTTTTCTTGCGCCGGGGGAAGGTTTTGCGTAATGATGGACGGTGACCATGAAAAAGTTGATTCGTCCATCCGTGGCTGGCCTGACGGCCTACACGCCCGGCGAGCAGCCGCGCGTGGCGGGGCTGGTTAAGCTAAACACCAATGAAAACCCGTATCCGCCGAGTCCGGCCGTGGCGCAGGTGTTGCGCGATTTTGCGGCGGAGTCGCTCCGGCTTTACCCGGACCCGATGTGCAACGCGTTGCGCGGGCGGATTGCCGAGTTGGCGGGTTGCGCGCGGGAGCAGGTGTTTGTCGGGAATGGCTCGGATGAGGTTTTACGGCTGGCGATGCGGGCGTTTACCCAGCCGGGCGGCACGGTGGCGGCGTTTGCGCCGACCTATTCGCTTTATCCGGTGCTGGCGGCGGCGGATGAGCTGAAGTATCGCACCGTGCCCTTGCCGGAGGATTTCAGTTGGGTGATGCCGCCGGCTGATTTGGATGCCGGCTTATTCTGTCTGGCGAATCCAAATGCGCCGACGGGGGTGTTTTATCCGTTGGAGAGCATTCGCGCTTTTTGCCGGGCGTTTGCGGGCGTGGTGCTGATTGATGAGGCCTATGTGGATTTTGCAGGGGGGCGCGACTGCCTGGAGCTGGCCAAGACTCTGCCGAATGTGCTGGTGTGTCGCACGTTGTCGAAGTCTTATTCGTTGGCCGGCCTGCGGCTGGGGTGGGCGATTGGCTCGCCGGAGTTGATTGGGGCGCTCTATAAGCTGAAAGATTCGTACAATGTGGATGGCCTGGCGCAGGCGGTGGCGCTGGCGGCGCTGGGGGACGTGGGCTGGATGCAGACCAACGCGCGGCGCATTGTCGCCACCCGCGAGCGCGTGGCCGCCGGGCTGGCTGAGCGCGGCTTTCGGGTGACTCCGTCCGCGGCTAATTTTTTGTGGGTGTTGCCGCCGGCAGGGATGCCTGCCGCCGACCTTTTCGCGCAATTGCGGGAGAAAAAGTTTTTGGTGCGTTATTTTCCCGGTCCGCGCACGGGCGACTTCCTGCGCATCACCGTCGGCAGTGACGAGCAAATGGATGCGCTGCTGGCCGCCATTTGAGGTGGCGCGTTCCCGCCGCGAGCTGCGCGAGAGGCGTCGCTAAAACTTTTTGTTTGCAACTCTCTGTTGAATCCAGTCTAATCACGCGAAAAGGCATCTGTCTTTTTTCGGTACAACAAAGGACATCGAGGCATGACGAAGACGACAAGCGCAGTGTGGGTTGTGTTGGGGTTCTTTCTTCTAATGGCGGGCACGGGGTGGGCGGAAATGCCGGCCGCGAATGAGGAGGGCCAATTGGCAGAAGCTGAAGAGTTCGCGGAATCCCTCGATGTGCCTGTGTTGACGCCGCGGGCGAAGGTGGAGGCGCGGATCGCGGAAGTCAAGGACCTGCCTTTGCCGGAGTTGCAAGAGTTGCTTGAAAAGACAGAGGCGGCGCTGCCTGCGATGAACCAGCAAATGCAACAAGCGGGCCGGGCGGCGCAGGAGGCGCGCGAGACCGCCGCCGATGAATCGCAAGAGATTCAAGATTTGTACGCGCAAATCCGGGCGTTGCATCATCGGATTGCCGCATTGACGGAGGAGTTGCCGGCCGTGCGTGAAAAGACGGATGCGCTGGCTGAAATTCGCGGCGATTTGCTGGGGGAAATGGATTTCCGGACGCAGTTGATTCAACTCATACGCCAGAAGAAGGCGGCTGACGCCGCCGCCGCTGCCGCGGAGGAGTTGCCATGATTTCTTCCGATTTGTTTCGATTCACCGCGCGAACAGTTACTCATTACAAGGAGAGCTCCATGAAGAAGCCCCACCGTTGGTTTGTTTTTGTTTTGGCATTGGTCGGCCTGGCGATGATGACGCCTGGCGCGCTGGCACAGTACACCCCCGGCGGCCCGACCTATAAGGATTTTGCCGCCGCCAACGGCTGGTATTCGGTGGATGCCAATGGCGCGGAAACCTGGGTCGCCAATCGGCAGCCCGATGACGATCCCGACAACGATGGATTGACCAACGAAGAGGAGTGGTTGGGGTGGCCGTCCACCGTTAATGGCGTAGCGGTCTGGTTTTCCTGGAACTCCATTCATGGCGCGGCGCGTCTGGACGGGTCTTCTCTGACCATGCTGGATACGGATTGCGATGGCATTTCCGATTATTGGGAGAGAGCATTGGGGACAGATCCACGCTCGTGGGACAGCGACGGCGACGGCATGTGGGATGCGTGGGAGGCGTATGTGGGGTTGAATCCCAGCGATAACGGCACGGCGGATCCGAATCAGGCGCCGGACATGGATATGGATGGTGATGGCTTGACCAACGCGGAGGAGTACAATGGCTGGTATTGCGGCACTTGGAGGTGGAAATGCGCGACCACCTCCCAAAAAGATTTGGACGGCTACCAAGACTCCAATGCCGGAGGTTTTCCGTACAAGACCATCAAGGACAATCCCTTTTGGACATCGCCCTGTCATTACGATACCGATTACGATGGGCTGATTGATTCTTACGAGGTGCAATGGGGCAATCTGAACCAGTTCAATCCGCGCGTGGCGGATGATTCGCAGGCGGATCCGGATCGGGATGGATTGACGTCCTGGCGGGAGATGTGCATCCATCCGCTTCTGGCTCAATTTCAGCACCGCACCGCATTCCCGAGCACAGCCGAGTACGGCATTGCCGTTTTTGGGTCTGCCTCCATTGGATGGGCCACGCCGGGCGTTGGCCTGATGACTCCCGGCTACATGAATTTGGCGTACTATAATCAGCCAGGCGACAGCCAAACGCAGCCGGGCATCGTGGCCTGGGGACATCCGGTTACAAGGACATCTGATTGGTGTGGCGGCAAGGGCACCCAGCGCTGGACCTCGCCGAAAAACGCGGATAGCGATGGCGATGGTTTGCCGGACGGCTGGGAACTGGAACACGGCTTGAATCCCATCAGTGGAAGCGCCACTCAGGTTATTAACGACATGTATCTAGACGTGAGCGGTGCGCTGGGCGATCCCGATGATGACACTCTGATGAACCTGCAGGAATACTGGGGGGCGGATCAGTATCGAATTGACTACATCACCGGCACCGGCGATGAAAGCAACCCGTGGATTGCGCGGATATTCAACCATCCGGCCCGGGGTGAGTTTGCCCGGCAAATCGGCCAACCCGTTGTGGGGTCGAAAAATCTTCAGGCTCCAGCGGGCTATGCCACGCCTTATACCAATTATCTTTGGGAAAGCGGCTGGTTCGGGTTCTTCGATCCGCGCTTGACGACTCAGGAGCCGCGCCCGGATCCCTCCGATCCCTCCGCGCCGCCGGTGGATACCGATATATTCTTCCCGGTTGCCGGTGTGCCGCCCTTTGTCGCGCTGAATGATGTGGATTATGGCAACTTTGGTTTCCAACCGGGTTACTTCCAGCCTTTTGCGACCGCAATGTCCGGCCTGTATTATCTGGATGAAGACGGCGATGGCGCCTTTACGCCGGGCGCTGACGCGGTTTGGCTGGCGATTAATGCGCCGGATTATTTCACACCCGCGGATCCCGGCCCGCCGCCGGTGGATGCGGATGTGATTCTGGCGGACCCGAATGGCACCCTGGCGGGAGCTGCCGGGCCGATTGCGGCTTCCGGCCCCCTGACGGATGCTATTTCCAAGGTCTGGCCCATGCCTGGCACGGACACCGATAATGACGGGTTGCCGGATGCTTTGGAGTTGCAAATGGATGTGCTGGCTGGCGAAGAACCCACCAGCCCCGTTCAAAGTCACGGTCCGTTCATTCAGCGCTCGGCGCTGTTGACGTCGGATGCGGGTGTCAGCCCCTTCGGGCCGTTCCTGACCTCGGCAGCGGATGGGCGGCGGTTTTTCTCGCCCGACTTTACGGTGGAAGCATGGGTGTATTTGACTTCGGAGCCGGGCAATAATGAATTTATCGGTTCCATTATTGTCGGCGAAATGACCTTTGCGGGCAGCACCCGCAAGGCTTACGATTTGGGGTTGATGACCACGAACGGCTTTGAGTCCGTGCCTTATATTTCCTATCAGACGCTGGGCAGCGGCAAGAATACACGGATTGTCGCGGCGGCGCGTTCGATTCCGTATGGCCAATGGGTTCATCTGGCGGGCGTGTTTGATCATCGGGACAACCGTCTGAGTCTGTATATTGACGGATTGCTGGAACAGGCCGTTCTCATGAATGAAGGCAGTTGCTCGCAATTTGCCGCGACGAGTTCCGGCGGCAGTCGTCTGGTGACCTTTGGGCGTGCGGACGGCGGGTGCGGGTTTGCCAACCGGTTGCGGGTGGATGAAATCCGCATTTGGGGCGAGCCGCGCAGTTCCACGCAGATTGGCGACAACCGGGGCCGACTGGTGGACCCGGTGCAGGCTTGTTCCGCGGATGTTTATACCACGGTGGTGCCCAATACGCTGTTGGCGTATTATACATTTGATGATGGCGGCACGATGGCGGTGGATTCCACCCGTCGCGCCAAGTCCAGCCTCCTGGGCTATGCCTATCCGCACACGGCCGGTGTGCTGGGCTATCCGGAACAGGAATACCTCTATCCGGACACGGCGTTCGGTCTGGCCAGCGACACCATTCTGGGGGCTGGTTCCACGTTTGTATTTGATGCCAACAATCCGGCTCCGGTCGCCGGCCTGGTGGATGCCGCTCGCGGCGCATTTGACAGCGATGGCGATGGTTTGCCGGATGCCTGGGAAATCATGCACGAGTTGAATCCGTTCATGTGGAACACGCCCGAACACTCGCAACTGGGCGTTCCGGCCGTGGGTGGCCTCTACGACCCCGCGTGGGGGGCCAGCGAGTATCTCATCATTGACTGGGTCAACGACTTGTCCTTCAGCGCCAGCGCGGACTATGGCGCGACATGGACCAACAGCACGGCCGCGCGCGTGGCGACTGGTCTGAATGAATATGGGGCGGACCCGCTTCATGTCATCATTGGCGATTATGAAACGGTGATTGTCTCATCCAACGAGTACAACGTGGTTTACGAAACAACCACCAACTGGGAAGTTCGCGTGATGAATATTTCCGGCTTTATGTCGGTGGGCGAGCGTTGGTACGTCGCCAAGGACGGCAGCCCGATTTCCCGTGTGGCGAGTGGCGGCACCCCGGTGATGAGCACGGAATCCGATGCCAGTCGCGACATGGATGGCGACGGACTGAGCAACTTGTATGAGTACTGGGCGCGCCTGAATCCGCGCTATCCGATGACCTACGGCTCCGGGCGTCCGGACGGCCAGGAGGATTTTGACCGGGATGGTCTGAACAATCTGCTGGAAATCCAGTTGGGCAGTCGCCCCGATTTGGCGGATACGGATGACGATGGTTTCGCCGATGGCGTTGAACAGGCCACCGGCACCATGACCGTGAATTCCATGAGTCCGAACAAGAACATTGTGTTGTACCTGGATGGCAACGCGGGTTCATTCCTGACGCTGGATGATCGCTCCAGCCTGCGTTTGTCCAGTTGGACGATTGAAGCCAAAGTATTGCCCAGCGATGTGGAGTCGCTGGCCGATGGCCAGGGCGCGACCATTCTGCGCCGCGCGCTGCAAGACACCGTGGATGGTCAAATGGTGGCCAATTATGAATTGCGCGTGGTGCGCGAGGGTGACTACTTGACCCCCGAAGCGCGTTACACTGCCGTGAACGACGACGGCGAGGGCGTCCCGGTGGCCGTGACCGGATCGCCGGTCATCTATCCGGGACAACGGTTGCCGGTTGGCAATCCGGAAGACCCGTATCCGAGCGTTGGGCTGACCCATCTGGCCGCGACGTATGATGCCGTTTCCAAGGAGTTGACGCTGTACATGGACGGGCTGAAGCTGGGTTCCAGCAAGATGCCGTACCAAAGTCCGCCGGTCGGCGGGCGTGGCGCGCGCTCCTTTGTTCGCGCCGGCGAAAACTTCAAGGGCTTTATGGATGACATCCGGGTGTGGTCGGATGTGCGCACGCCCGCCGAAATCAGCGCCTTCAAGGATGCGGATGTGCGGGATGTGCAGGAGGAAGCCAATCTGCTGGCGCTCTTCACGCTGGATGACGGGGGCTGGCCGGCGCAACAGGTCAAGGCCTCGGTTCTGGGTCGGCTGGCCGCGCCTCCGCCGAACCCGGTGAGTGGCCAGCGCTACCTGATTGGCGCGCCGGCTATCGGCGACTGGTCGGGCCGCGAAAATTGGATTGCCCAGTTCGGCACGACGATGTGGCTGTTCACGGAGCCGCAAGTTGGCGATATTCTGCTGAATGAGGCGAATGCCGCCCGCTTGCAGTATGACGGCGCCGACTGGGTGGCCGCGGACACCGTGAGCATCCTGCGCGGGGTGGATTACAACGCGGAACCGGTTGACGAGCTTAAGGTGGATGGCGCGAGCTGGCTGGATGGCGGCGGCGACATCGTCGTGATGGACAGTGGCGCACCTTTCGTGACCCCTTGGGGAGACCCCGTATTCTGCGAGGGCGCCGTGTACGGTGGCGCCGCCGCGGCGGACGATTTCGCCTGGTGGGCCAGCCGGAATAAGTATTACCGCTTTGTGGGCGGCGACTGGATGGCCTGGGGACGTTCGCTCTATTGGCTGGACCCCGTGCGCGCCCGTCTGGCGGGTGACGCGAATGTGGTGCCGGATGTGCTCTCCCTGCCGTCGGATGCTTATACCGGAGCGAAGTATATTGTCACCGATGCGACGGACTTCGGCCTCTATATCATGGACGGCAATGGCGGATATGCGAAAGATGTCTTGCTGCCGGAAGACCGCTTCCTGGTGGGGGACAAGATTCAGGTGTGGGATGGCACGGCGATGGTGACGCTTTCGGACGCGGGAGATTTCCCAGGCGAGATGCTTTATCTGCTGGTGCGGAATGAAGGTTTTGCTTATCGGCGCGACGGCTTCGGCATCTGGTCGCGGTGGGGCGCGCTTCCTTCTGTGGAAGATTACACGACACGAAAGGACTGGAACAACCAATGGCTCCTGGCGGCGCAAATTCAAGGCTATGGGCAGCTCCGTCTGCTGGATGGCACGTCGGCTTCGACGCGCGACAGCGATGGCGACGGACTTCCCGATGACTGGGAAATCGCGCATGGGCTTGATCCGTTCGATCCGATCGGGGAGAACGGAGCCAACGGCGATCCGGATGCCGACGGCCTGAGCAATTTGAATGAGTATTTGCTGGGGTATGACCCGCGGAATCCAGACACCAACGGGAATGGCATTCTGGATGGCGATGAGGACTTTGACGGGGATGGTCTGCCCAACATTTATGAGCAGAACATTTCCGGCACTCGTCTGGATATGGTGGATACCGACGATGACGGCCTGACCGATTACGAAGAAGCCATTGGCACCGTCATCACCGGCATGACCAGTCCGGTGAACTCTCTGGACCCGCCCAAAGCACGGTCCATGTACTTCGACGGCCATGCCATGTTGACCGTTGAAAACCAGAAGCGGCACCATCGCCAGTCGTGGGGACTGTTGGCCTGGGTGAAGCCCGAATACAGCGAGGATGACAGCGTTTTGATTGTGCGAACGGTTCCGGCCTCCAGCAAGACCTATACCGGCACGAACTGGCTGGTTCACTATGAACTGGGTCTGGAAGCCCAAGGCAATGGCCTGTTCGCTCCTTATGTGCGGCATGTCGGTTTGGCCACCGATGAAGACGGGCTGGTCTCGCCGGATAACACCTTGTGGGCGAAGGAAACCAAGGTACTCGCGCCGGAAACGTCTCCCGGTCGCTTGGGCAGTGGCTGGATTGCCGCGGACGAATGGTCCTATCTTGCCGGCATCTACGATGTGCAGGCTCACACCATGAGCCTGTACGTGAACGGCGAATTGGTCGCCTATGATGAAGAGGCCTGGGCGCCGGGCGGCTTTGATTTTGACCCGGATAAAGTCGTGAAAGGCAACTTGCGGATTGGCGCCCGCGAACAAATTTCCGCCAATGTGATGGACGCGGGATTCTCCGGATGGATGGATGAAGTCCAGGTGTTGGGCGGCGCCATCGGCCAGAACGACGTTCGGGCCGAATACACCAAGATTCTCGCGGCCGGCTTGAATACGCTGGACAGCGCGACTGACAAGCCGGTTGTGCGGCAACTGCCGATACCGGAGGCGCTTTCCTACGAGCATACCAATGGGTTTGTTCTGGTGCGCTACAAGGATGACGACGTCATACCGGCCACGCTGGGCGAACTGGACATTACCGTGGACCGCACCTATTCCGTTGTGCCGGTTAAACGGCTGGCTCTGCCGCCGAACATGACCATGACGGAGGCGCTGACAGCTCTCCGGGCCGATCCGAACATCCGTTATGCGGAACCGGACTACATTGTTCGCACTCAGCGCAAGGCGAACGATCCTCGCTTCGCCGAACAATGGGCATATGACAACAATGTGGCGGGCTCCATTCTGGCGCAGGAGGCGTGGGACATCACCACGGGCTCCCGCGAGATTATTGTCGCGGTCATTGATACGGGCGTGGACTATCTGCATGAAGACCTGGCCGACAACATGTGGGTGAATACCCGCGAAATTCCGGGCAACGGAATTGATGATGACGGCAACGGCTATGTGGATGATTATCGGGGCTGGAACTTTAGCTGGGTGGATAGTATTTTGGACGGTCCCAACTTTGACCCGACGGACCCGATGGACCGCAATGGCCACGGCACGCACTGCGCCGGGATTATCGGCGCGGTCGGCGATAACGGCGTTGGTGTGGCCGGCGTGAACTGGAAAGTGCGCATCATGCCGTTGAGCTTCCTCGGCCAGTGGGGAATGGGCCTGACCTCTGACGCCATTCTGGCGATTGAATATGCCTGGCGGAATGGGGCCAGAATCAGCAATAACAGTTGGGGGTCGCGCGCCTATAGTCAGGCGTTGTATGACACCATCAAACTTGCCGGAGACAACGGCCATCTGGTCATCGCGGCCGCCGGCAATAACGGGCGGGACAATGATGATTCCAGTGGTCTGTATCACAACTATCCTTCGGATTATGATTTGCCGAACATCATTTCCGTCGCGGCCTTGGAGAGCAGCGGGAATCTGGCGGACTTCTCGAACTACGGGAATCTGTCCGTGGACCTGGCCGCTCCGGGCGCCAGCATCCTCAGCACCACGCCGAGCAACACCTATGAGCGTTATGACGGCACTTCCATGGCGACACCGTTTGTGTCCGGCGGCGCGGCGCTGGCGCTGGCGCTGGACCCGACGCTGGAGATGAGCGATTTGCGCGCCCAAATCCTGCGGGCAGTGAATAAAACGGATGCCTTGAAGGACAAGGTTGTCACCGGCGGGCAATTCAGTTTGTCCAAGGTTGTGGGCGCTGGCGGAAGCCCGATTCTGGACCTGAGATTCGACGATGGCGGTGTCAGCGCCGAAGACTTCACCAAGCGTCGTGACTGGAATAGCCGGCCGGCCTGGCGTCATGCCGCCGCTTTGATTCACGCGGTCTTTGATGAAGAGGAAGCGGTTCGTCAGTTCATTGACAGCGACGGCGACGGGATGCCGGATTGGTGGGAAATCGCCGTGGGTCTGGACCCCTATGCCGCTTCCGGAGATGACGGCGCGGACGGCGATCCGGATGGGGACGGACTGACCAACTACTACGAATATCTGGCGGGAACCAATCCGTTTGATCCCGACACGCTCCGCAATGATGTTGGGGATTTCTATCTGGACTCCGACGGTGACGGCCTGAGCAACGGCGAAGAGCAGCAGTTGGGGACGCACCCCGGACGCGCGGATACCGATGACGACGGAATGAACGACGGCGATGAAGTCGCCACCGGACACGATCCCTTGAATTCCCGGGACCCGGAAGTCGCCCGCGCCATGCGATTCAGCGGCAGCGGCTCGCTGGTTGTCAATCAGGAGCTGCCGGAAGACAGCGGCCTTTCCTGGACCGTTGAAACGTGGGTCAAGCCCATTGGCACCGGCGTGTTTGGCGATGCCATCCTGATTAGCCGTGGCGAAAAACATGCGGCGTCCGGCATGCGCTGGGTGGATTATGAGCTGGGCTTGAGCAGTGGCGTGCCGTACGTCTCTTATGCGTTCCGGGACGCTCAGGGCGGGTTGCAAACCGTGCGCGTGGACGCGTTGAAGGCGCTGCCGGCCAACCGGTGGGCGCACGTCGCCGCCGTGCGTGATGTGGCAACCCTTCAGGTGCGCCTGTTCGTGAATGGCAAGCGCGTGAAAACCGCCCCGGCCCGTGTGCCGAATTTCACCCCCAATGGCGTCTTCCGAACGGTCATGGGCGAAGGACTGGTGGGCGAACTGGATGCCGTCCGCGTCTGGGACTATGCCAAGGGTTCCGCGGATATTCAGGACAATCGCGGGGTGCTCCTGCCGGAAGCCAATCCGAGCGCTGATTTGGACAGCAACCGCGCGCCGAAGCGTCTCTTTAACTTCGACGATGGCGGCATGACTGCGGAGAACAGCTACTATCGCAACGATTGGATGAGCGATTGGCAACACGCCGCGACCCTGCAGGGCGATGCCCAGTTTGTCGCGTCTCCGTGGCCGCCGCTGGCTCTCGACAGCGATGACGACGGGCTGAGCGATGTGGATGAGCGCACCACGGGAACTCTCGAGTTGCGTTCGGAGTCGCCCTATGTGTCTCGCGCCTTGGTGTTCGATGGCACCGGCGAAGTGGATTTCACGGAGCAGTTGGATGGCATCCAAACCGCTCTGTATGCCGCGAGCAACTTCACGGCTGAAGTCTGGGTGAAGCCAGACGCCGCGATGACCAGCGAGGGCACATACGCCCTCCTGCGCCGAACCACCATCCCGAGTGGCGCGAACAACTATCTGCTGGCCTTGAAGGTGGCGGACAATGGCGCGCTGACCGCGTTTGGCGGATTTGACCGTCAGGATGCCGGCCATATCGCCTTTACCGTGGATACCGGCAATGCCGAGATTCCACGGGATGAGTGGACCCATCTGGCCTTGAGCTTCAGCCAGGAAGAGCGCCGCTTGATTCTCTACGTGAACGGTGTCGAACAGGTGCGGGGAGCCGCCACGGGCGCGGAACCGGTCGCCGCTGATGCGGGACGGGTCTATCTGGGCTCCACGGGCTTCAAGGGCCTCTTGAAGGAGGCGCGCATTTGGAATACCGAGCGCACCGCCGGAGAGATTTTCCAAGACTACCGCAAGGCGCTGGTCTTCACCGCGTATCAGTTGGAAAATGTGTTTTACAACAATGTCAGCTATGTCGGACGGCCGACGGAGTCCGTTGAAGACGGCTATAACTACAAGCATTGGACGACGCGGATTTATCCGGATGAGTACAATCCACTGCCTTATGTTTATGGACGGCAAACGCATAAGTTCACGCTCGAAGCGTGGGTGCGCATGGACATCGGCGCTCCGGGTGGCACGTTGCTTAAACGCCAAGTTCTCATCAATGGAACCGACTTGCGCGATTCCGAAGCGCTGGTGATTTCAGAGAAGGGTTTCCCCACGGTTCATTGGGAAGGCCAGTTGCAAGTCATTACCCCCGAATATGAAGACCGGGACGTCAGCACGGGTGAGGGCACCAATACGGTGAAACGAAAGGTCTTGAAAGAGCTGAAGATTACCGAGGAATTGGCCTATCATGACCTGATTTCCGAAGCGGACATTCGCGATGGTCAGTGGCACCATCTGGCCGCGGTGGGGGATAGTGTCGGCGTGCGCCTGTACATTGATGGTGAATTGGACGCGGAAACCGGAACCTATCACACCTTCATGCTGCGCGATGGCGTGAGCTTTGAAGCCTTCTACTGGCAATATGGCAACAGCAAGTCCGACATCCGAGTGGGCGATATGACCCTCCAGGCCGAAATTGATGAGGCGATGGTCTGGAACATGGATAAGACTCAAGAGGAAATCCGGCAGCAGATGCGATATGGCCTGACTCCCAAGGATATTGCCAAGGGACGGGCCGTCATCACCCCATTGCCGGAGTTGGCCATTGATGATGGCGAGGAGCATGTGGACCTCGTCAGCTATGTCACCTTTGATGGGGTCTATGAACTGCCCTTTATACCGGACGAGGCCAACGACAACCTGCGGTATCGTTTGTATCCGGTGACCTTTGGGGATGAAATCCGCAAGGGGGTCAAACCGACTGGTTTGGAAACGGATTCGTTGCGCGCGTATGATCGAACACTGGTTGGCTATTTCCCGACCAGCGATGGCGGGGAAACCGTTGAAAACATGATGCAACGCAATGACCTCAGCTTTGCCGGGCTGTTGACCGGCGGAGTGGCCTTCACAGATGATGGCGGGGGCATTGATATCCTCGACTCGGACGGCGATGGCATGCCGGATTGGTGGGAGCAGTTGCATGGTCTGGACCCGGCCGACCCGGCGGATGCTCACTATGATGCGGATGGCGACGGCTTGTCCAATCTGGCAGAATACCTGGCGGGCACCAATCCCAACAACTGGGACACGCTGGGGGATGGAGTGGCGGACTGCTTCCGGCCACTGACCAACAGCTTGGGCCAATCCGTTACGGCCGGTGAGTTCCTGATGGATGGGGATCAGATAGATGATGCGTGGGAGGCTAAATTCCCCTCCGTGTTGAGCAGCCTGATTAACGACGCCAACGGCGATCCGGATGGTGATGGCTGGGACAATTACTCCGAGTATCTGGGCTCCGGATGGGATTATGACTTGTCCATTACGCGCTGGTGGTATTGGAATTGGTTTAATAAGACCAACCAACCAATGCCTGACCCAGGCTCAGGAGCGTCTGTGACGGTTCTTTCCAAGACGTTGGTTGAGCGGACGCGGCCCGATGACGCGGAGTCTTTCCCTATTCCAGAAATTACGTTCACTTTCCATGGGCAACCCTCGGTATTCCTCAATCCCGAGTTTGTAATTTCCGATGATGGCCGTTTGATTAGCCAGAAAGAGAACCTGCTGATTGTCCAAGCCTTTTCGGACCTCCGCATGGCCAAGCCGGATGCACAATTAGGGGTTCCGTTTGATGGCTATTTCGAAAATGGCCAGGCGTTCACCACGGAGCGGTGGGATACCGGGCACTTGCGCCAAGGGGACAATATTTTCATGGCGTTCATTGATGAAAATGGCGATGGCGTCTGGAACGCTCCGGAGTGGATGGGCTTCAGCTATGGCGAAAAAGGAAATGGCCGCGAGAATCTGCAGTTTGGCAACCATCAAGTGGCGATTACCTTGGTGGACAAGCCGGCTGGATATGTCCGCTTCTCCTGGGAGCAGGATTTGGCGGTTATTGATACCTATCTGGACCGTGTCCAACAAACCAGCTACGCGGTTTATTTGAAGACCTTCTCTTCGACGGGCGAGCGGGTTGTGTTTGCGGCCTACCGGGATCGTGAGTCCTTCACCCGGCCCTTTGTGACCGAAATGGATTTGATTCAGGCGGGCATTGCGCCGCTCCAGGGTGATTACGAATGGTACGTCTCCGGCATGCAAT
>DBPO01000071.1 GCA_002304915.1 Verrucomicrobia bacterium UBA1418 | reverse complement strand
TTTCGCCTATACCGTCTGGCACACTTCGTCGGTGGTCGTGGTCACATGGACCAACGAGCAATCCAACGTGGTAACGGACACTAATACGGTATGGCATCAGGTGTCGCCAGCGTTTAACGGGCTGGAAAGCGCGTGGGAATGTTTGACAACCAATCTGGTGCTGACGAATGGCGTTGGCGTGTACGAGAACGCAAATATATCCAGCAACGCGCGGATACGGTTTTATGCCGTGGCAAATCGGCAGGATTCCGACGGTGACGGGTTAACTGATGGCATGGAAATCTTTGTTCATCACACCGACCCCGGCAATCCCGACACGGACGGCGACGGATGGAGCGATGCGGAGGAATTGGCCGCGGGAACCAATCCGCTCGACCGTCTGGATGCACCCCATCTAGCCCGGAACGTTCTTATCCATGCCATTTGCTACAATCCGGCGAATGGCTTTGCGTCATCCAATCAGTGGGTTCAATTGCACTCCTCCTGTCGCTATCCGGTTGATTTAACGGGATTTCGCATTCAGGTTGCAGGTTCCAACTATGTCACCCGCTTTACGTTCACCAATGAGACCTGGATTCGCCCAGGACACTTTATTTTGATTGGGGGAGAGAATGTGCCCGAACGTGACTATTTGGCCGACCTATGGCTGCCTCAATCTTACTCCAGCTTGCCGACGGCCGGTGTTCGTCTGATGCCACCAGCAGGAGGCATGCGCTCGGAGAATGGCCCGCCCCCATCGGACGTTTTAATGTATGGCACACATTCCCCCTTTAACGAGCAGGGGCTGCCTACAAATGGCTGGGAGTCTGTCTCCACAACCTTATGGGCCAATACCGGTTATATGCTGACCCGTCTGGCGCTTGGATTAGATACCGACTCTCGGACAAATTGGACATTTCAACTAGTAGGGGAAATCTATAATAGCGAGACCATTTTGGACAGCGACAAAGATGGGCTGGATGATGGGACGGAATACAGCGGGGATGACAATAGGCGGCCCCCAACTGATCCACTCAATCCCGACAGCGATGGAGACGGATTGGAAGACGATTTCGAAATCATCCATGGGTTAGATCCGAATCGTGCAGACAGCGATGGGAATTCGACGGACGATGGCAACGAGATCAATCCGGATACTGGCAATACCTACCTTGAAGATCAACTTGCAGATGGGCTGACCGTTTTGACGGTGGCCTCAAATCCAGACTGGACAATGGGGCAGAGTATCGGGAGCAATGGCTATGTTCAATTCACGATACATGATATAGGCGGCATTGGTATTTGGGCAACCATTCGAGAGGGCGGAGCTGCGCCGGAGGCTTTTACATCCATGGTGACCAATGCAGTGATCGTATATTCCAACAATTCATATGTTGCCGGATTTCGCACGTTGAGCCTTCTGCTTGTGCAAAACGACACCAATGTTCCCGTCGTGGTGACCATCGGGGATGGCGGCACCTACTGGACAAACCAAACGCCGCAAAATATCGGGCCGGACATATCTGCGAGATTTCAAGCCGTTCAGGTGAGAATGGACAACGGGGAATCCTTTTATTATCCGAATAGCGAATATGCCTATGCATATATTACGGGCGCACCGGAAATGCCCGCATTTTTCGTTTATTTGACACCAGAAAACAAACTGGGTGGGAATGTTTCGTGGCGGTGCAAGATTGCATATTCACGGGACAACCGGGCAGACGTGGAATTCTACCCGAGCAATTCTTGGAAGAATCTCCCAGCAAGAAGCACATGGGATTTACACGAGGATATGGGAAGCGACATCCGAGGAGGAACTGCGTCATTCTACTGTCAATTGGGAGGAAAAATATCTACGCATGTCATGTATATCCGGGGATTAAATCCTCAGGCCAATGCCGTTGAGGCAATGTTTGTCGAGGAGCCATGGTATGCCTTACCCATAGCAAAGCGGGAGTGCGGCTATTCAAGCGGTACATATTTCCACTTTAATGAGACGGGCGTGTTGGGTCCGAATCCCGAAGATTATCGTAATTGCCCCAGTTGGGGGTCTCCTCAAGGATGGGGATTAATGCAAATGGACAATCCTGTGCCAAGTGCTCAACAGTTATGGTCATGGTCAGCGAATGTATCAGGAGGACTGGCTCATTTGAATGGGACATGCAGGATAGAGGCTGTTGCGTGGATTGCAGAACAGGAATCACAACAACAGGATGATGACCCGTCGCAGCCATTAGCCAATGAGGTGTTCACATTCAATGGCATTGATTTTCAGAAAGGTACCGCACGGACGCCCGAAGACGCCTGTACAATACAGCGGTATAATGGCGCTCAGGGGTGGGTAATATATTGGCGTCGGCCAACTCAAAGCGAACCCGGGTGCTGGATTTTGAATTCGGCGCAACGGGGTTATGTGGATGCCGTATGCGGGTGGGTTGAGTAAATTAAGAAAGGAACAAGCAATGAATATGAATATCTGTCAGACTATCTGCTTCATCGTTGGAGTATGTGTATTGTGTGCGAATAGTTCTCCGGCGAAAACCATTGGCGAGTATGAAACAAATGTCCTGACCATCTATAGCGGTGAATTCCGCTACGAAGACCAAGAATCCATTTTGTTCTCTAATATGCCGCCAGTATATATCATGAAATATGTGCGTCCGACGGGCGGAAACGGGGATGAATATCTTTTGGAATTCGCATCGAGGACTGAGGACGGGAATTATTCTACTCTATTGGCGCCAGACTTAAGGCCAATGGGCGTGCCGCCCACATATTGGGGGGCATCGGCCGTCGAGTCTGCCGGCAAGGCAACCATTACGGTATTATCCAAGGTCCAAGGCAATGGCGGATTGTGGATAAAAGACACATATACATATGATGGGGTCAGCGTATCGAAGACTGACTCCGTAAGCGGAATAGGGGATCCATACCACAAGGATCCCATATCTGGGAAATATGTGCCCACGCCGCCCAGTTGGTGGGGCCCGCCTGTAAAGACCAAGTGGGATCGTTATCAAAAAGATCCTGAAACCGGGGCGACCTGGATGCTTGTCCCGGACGAGACCAAGGATGAGGACACGACATCGGGAGAAGAGAAGGCAAGGCGTTATCGCCAAGACCCGGAAACGGGTTATTGGTGGAAGCGGGTTGATTAGTGGCTGGCGGGTTTCTGGAGGAAGGTCTTTTGTTTTGTTTCGGGGAGGGTATAAGGGGGGGGGAATGAAAGCTTGCTTGGATATTCAGGCTGCGCTGGGGGCGGGGTGAAGCTTGGTTCTAGCTATGCGGGAGTTTATTGGAATACGCAGATGCAAGCGCAACAGATTATTCAACCGGTATTGCCATGAGCGAAAGGAGTCCAATGCACCGAATGATTCACAGAACCTTGATTTGTTTTGCCGTCCTTGCGGGGCTTTCCATGAACGGATATTCAGGCGAAGGGCGCAATTTTTGGGCGGAGTGTTTTGCGGCGGGTCAGGCATCCCAAGATGCGTTCGTCGCGTATGTGGATGGGCTATCCGTTGAAGAAGTCCTTGTTTTGAGCAAACAGGGCGCAGAGGAGTGTGGGCGCAAGCTCCAAGGGGCTTCTGCCGACGTTCAAGCGCGAGTGGAGGGCGAGTATGCCATCGCGCTTGGGATTATTCTGGGGCGCTTTGTCGAACGCGCTGACGTGGCGGATGCCGTGCGTCTTTTTGTTGAGGCCATTCGTGATTCGGGGAGCCGTGTTTTCTATCGAAAGGCATTCATACGTGCGACGCCTGAACTGCAGGAGGGGTATCCCGAAATTGTGCGGTGGGGGGAATACGCGCTGGTGGGGATATTGGGCGACCTTTTGAAGTCGCCGGGCGAAGATGTGGAACTGCGCGAGCAGGCGTGTCGGGCGGCTGGCCTGATTTTGCAGAGAGAACTTAAAAGGCCGTCGGCATCCGATGAGGAAAAGAAAGTTTTGGCGAATAGGATTCGGGAGAACATGGAGGTTTGCCGGGCGGTGTTGAATGAGACAAACGAGGATTCCGCGTTGCGCGATGTGGTTGCAGGGACGTTGCGGCGGTATCAGGACGCGGGGATTGCGGAAGGCGAAGAAAACAGATGATGTTGTCTTAACCTTTGCCGCCTAAGCATCTCTCAAACAGGGCGCGCCGGCCCGAAATTTTCCACACTGTGGAAAACTTTTTTCCATAACGTGGAAAATCGCGCGAAAACTTTTCCATAGCGTGGAAAAATGGTTATAGTGGGCCTTTTGCATGAGCGGCATGACCACGCCCGAACCATTGGAACCGGATGATGTCGCGCTGATGGCGCGCATCCGCCACGAGGACCCCGACGCCTTTCAACGGCTGGTGGAAAGGCATCAGCGGGCGCTACTGAACTTTTTCGCGCGCATGGGCGCTTCCAATCATAGCGAAGACCTCGCGCAGGAGACATTCGTCCGGTTATGGAATTATCGCAAAAAGTACAAGCCCAAGGCCAAGTTCACCACGTTTCTGTACACGCTGGCGCGCCATGCGTGGCTGGACCACTTGCGCAAGCATACCCGCTTTCAGTTGTTTGCCCAGCGCTACCGCGAGGAAATGCCAACGTCCACCAGCGGCGGCCTCGACCGCGTGCGGCGGGAGCTGGATATTCAGGACGCGCTGAATCAACTGACGCCCAAATTGCGCGAGGTGCTCGTGCTGGCCGTGCTTCAGGGGCTGAACTATCGGGAAATTGCGCGCGTGCTGCATGTGCCGGTGGGCACCGTGAAATCGCGCGTCTTCAACGCGCTGGCCACCCTGCGGAGGATATATCATGAAAAAGACGCCCGCTGACCCCCTGGCCGACGCGCGTTTCGCCGACTTGATTGCGGAGCTGCGCGCGCAGCCCGCGCCGGAGCCGCCGGCGGACTTCACCCGCCGGGTTTGCGACCGGGTGCGCGCGGCATCGGCGCCGCGCGGCTCATGGGCCGCCGCCTTGTGGCGCGTGGCCGCGGCGCTGGCGGTTTTGGCCGGCGCGTCGTGGTGGCTGGTGCGCGCGCCGACGAAAATCGCCGCGCCGGCCGGCGTCCCCACGCCGCTGGAAATCCTGATGGCCGGCCAGCAGGCCGACGGCCGCTGGGTGGCGGGTGGCGCGTCCGCCCACAGCCGCTACGACACCGGAGTGACCGCGCTGGCGTTGCTGGCGCTTATGCAGGCGGTTCCCGAGCCGCTCGACGGCCCCTACGCCGCCGCCATCCGCGGCGGAATCGCGCACCTCGAACAGCAGCAACGTCAGGATGGACGCTTCAGCGTGGACTTTTCCGGCGCGGCTTATACGCAATATCTCGCCGGCATGGCTATGACGCGCGCCGCCCGGTTGCCGGGCGCGAATCCCGAATGGATGGACATCGCCGCCCGCGCGCAGGCGCATCTGCCCCCGCCGATGCAAATGGCGCGGCTGAATCATCGTCTGGCGCATCTTGACGCGATGCCCAAGCGATGGCTGGAGGCTGGCGGGCCGTCCGCGCACGCCGCGTTGCAGCTTCTCAGCGAATATCCCGCGCGCTGATGCCGCGCTGATGCGGCGCTGATGCGTTGCGCGCGCGCGTGTGCGCTTTGCGCTACACGTGGATGGCGCGGTCGAGCAGCCCGCGCGCGCATTCCTGAATGCCCTCGGCCACCGTCGGGTGCGCGTGGATAAAGTCGGCCAGGTCTTCCACCCGCAGCCCCGCGTTGCGCGCGAGAAGCGGCTCGTGAATGAGGTCCGTCGCCCGCTCGCCGACCATCACCGCGCCAAGGATTTTCGCACCATCCGGCGTCGCCACGATTTTTACAAAGCCGTCCGTTTTTTCGGAGGCAACCGCCTTCCCGATGCCGCGATAGGGGAAGCTGAAAACGTTGTGCGGAATGTTTTGCGCCTGCGCTTGTTCCTCTTGCAGGCCAAAGGAGGCAATTTCGGGGTCGCCATAGACGGCGGACGGCACCACGCCCGCATCCACGCGCTTTTCGCGGGGCGGGGGCGCGCCGCGCAGGACGGATGCCACGTGCCCGGCCGCGATTTCGCCTTCCTTGCTGGCCACGTGCGCCAAGGCGGGCGTGGCGATGACGTCGCCGATGGCGTAAACGCCGCGCACGGCGGTTTCGCAGAAGTCGCCAACCGAAACGTAGCCGCGCTCCAGCGTGATGCCGCATTCTTCCAGTCCCAGCCCGCCGGTATTCGGCGCGCGCCCGATGGCCACAAGCGCCGCGTCCGCCGCGACCCGCGCGGGGATGTCGCCCCCGTTGCCGTTGTCGGCGGCGGCGGGCTTGAGGTCAAGCGTCAGGCCTTCGGCGTCGCGCGCGCCGGCGTGGGCCAGCGCGCCGGTGATGAATTTCACGCCGCGCTTTTCAAAGATTTTGCGCACCAGCGCCGCCGCATCGGCGGATTCCAGCGGCAAAATGCGCTCGCAAGCCTCGACAATCGTGACTTCCGCGCCAAATGCGTTCCAGACATAGCCGAGTTCCAGGCCAATCGCGCCAGCCCCCAGAATGAGGATGCGGCGCGGCAATTCTTTCAGGCTCAACGCGCCTGTGCTGGATAGCACGACGGTTTCGTCGAACGGCAGGCCCGGCAATTCGCGCGGACGGCTGCCCGTGGCGATGATGATTGCGCGGGCGGTGATTGTGCGCCCGTCCGCAAGCGCGATGGTGGAGGCGTCGGCCAGACGGCCTTCGCCCGCGATGACTTCCACGCCGTTTTTTTGCAGGAGATATTGAACGCCCTTGGCGAGCCGGTCGGATGCCTGACGGCTTTTCCGGTGCGCGCGGGAATAGTCGAGATTTGTGGTGTCCACCGCCGCGCCTAACGCCTTGAGCGCCGGGATGCCGCGCAACAGGTCCGCCTGATGAATCAGCGCCTTGCTGGGGATGCATCCCCAGTTGAGGCAGACGCCGCCGGGCCTGTCTTTTTCGATGACGGCCGTTTTCAGGCCCAGTTGCGCGCCGCGAATCGCCGCGACGTATCCGCCGGGCCCCGCGCCCAAAACCGCAAAATCAAATTGAGGATTTTCCATGACGCCGCCTTTATACCAAACTCGCCCGCAGGCTTCACAGCCAGGAGTTGGGAGGGGCAGAAAAAGACGTCAGAGTGCAGAATTCAGAGGTCAGGCTGGGGGGGCAGGCGATTTCCGCTGGTTTTCTGTCAGTCAGTCGGTTACGTTGCGAGAACTTGCACCTCATGTGCAATGCGTTCGCGTTGGACACACATCAAGTGTTGAGCCGCACGTCGCACGGTGCGCTGCACGGGTGCGCTGTTGGTTGAGGGCTGACATCAAGACACGAAAATTGGTACAATGGTGACCACATTTACGGAACGGAAAAAATGAAACAACCCAGTCATCACCCTCTTGCGGAAGTGTTCGGCCATCTGGTGTCGGACCAGTCGGCCAGCGCAAATCGCTATCGCACGCGTCGCCTATGCCCGTTCAATAACAGGGTGCCGAACTGTACAAAAGACAAGGCAAAGAATCCGCTTGGCGTGTGCAGTGTTCTGCATGACGGCGCGCCAGTCATCACGTGTCCGGTTAGATTCCGCGAGGACTGGCTAATTGCTGACGATGCCGCATCCTTTTTCTTTCCGGAGGATGCCACATGGAGCTCCTTGACCGAAGTCAGACTCAACGATGCCAACGGCAAATCAGCGGGTAATATTGATGTGGTTCTTGTTTCCTACGATGATGAAGGCAGAGTGCTCGATTTTGGGGCGCTTGAGATTCAGGCAGTCTATATATCGGGAAATGTCCGTGCTCCCTTTGAATACTTCATGAAAGCCCCCAAAGGCCGAGGACAGATGGATTGGTCCACCCAACCCAATTATCCGCGGCCTGACTATTTGTCTTCGTCACGAAAGAGACTTGTCCCCCAACTGCTCTTCAAGGGCGGCATTCTCAATTCTTGGCGAAAGAAAACTGCGGTTGCGCTTAACAAGAGCTTCTTTGACACTTTGCCGCGACTTACCAGAGTGCCGAAGGACAAAGCAGATATTGCATGGCTCATCTATGAGCTGCAATTGACCACGGCAGATGGTGAGCAACGCTACAAGCTAACCAAGATTGACGAGGTGTTTACCGAGTTCGCGCCTTCTCTTCTTTCAATATCCACACCTGTTCCGGGGCAAATGATGGACTTTGTCAAGTTGCTCCAAGAGCGACTTGATGAGCAACTGGAGACGCCGCCAAACAATCGAACTATTGAGAAGCCATTTTGAAAATGACAAGCGGGCAAACATTCCTCTTTCCTGAGTTATATCAGGAGGCCGCTACTCCGAAACCGGTCAATGTCGCATCCATTCCTCAGAGAAGTCCGTTTCGATATCCGGGCGGAAAGACATGGTTCGTTCCAACCTTCAGGGCTTGGATCGGCAGCCAATATCCGAAGCCGAAAGTACTTGTCGAACCATTCGCCGGAGGCGGTATCATCAGTTTGACTGCGCTGTTCGAGGCGCTCGTTGATCGTGCGGTCATGGTTGAACTTGACGCGGATGTGGCCGCTGTTTGGAAGACCGTAGTTGGCGGCAATGCCGAATGGCTGGCGAGGCGAATTATCGAGTTTGATCTAACGAAAGAGTCCGTGATTCGAGAGATTTCGAAAACGGATGTGGATGTGAAGGAAAGGGCATTTCAGACAATCCTAAAGAACAGAACATTTCACGGGGGCATCCTGGCGGATGGGTCAGGTTTTTTGAAATACGGTGAAAATGGCAAGGGCATCACTTCTCGGTGGTATCCAGCGACACTTGCGCGACGTTTCACGGACTTGAAGTTGATTGCTGATCGCATAGAGTTCCGTCAGGAAGATGGCATTGAAGTAATCCGGCGATATTCAAACCAGAAGGATGCCGTGTTCTTTATTGATCCGCCTTATACAGCGGGTGGCAAGCGGGCTGGCAGGAGGCTCTATCGGCATTGCGAACTTGATCATGAGCGACTATTTGCCGTTTGCGAGTTCATCAAGGGCGACTTCTTGATGACCTACGACAATGCCGAAGAGGTGAAGGCCATGGCGCATTCCCACGGATTCCAGATGCGCTTGATTCCGATGAACAATACCCATCACGCCACAATGGAAGAGCTCGTTATCGGCAAAGATCTTTCGTGGATGGATCAGTATCCGGCCGTTCACGAGCCCAAAGCTTCATACAAGGCAACAAAGGCGCCGGCAAGCGCCCCTGCACGTAAGCGAAAGCCGCGCCGGACTTCGCGCCGGTAAGCTCTCCAAGTTGTTACCGTTGGGGCGTCACCTCTGGGCAGTGGATGCGCTGTTGCCTGTATGCGAAGCGCGGGTGGGTGGTGTGCGGTTGACAAGGAATCGCGGGGCTGGGAATACTGTGGGGATGACGCGGGTGCGTGGAAAATTGGTGTTGTTTGATATTGACGGGACGTTGCTGGATACGCATGGGCTGGGGCGGGAGGCGTTTATCCGGGGGCTGGCGCGGGTGACGGGGCGGCGGGATGAGCTGGAGTATGTGTCGTTTGCGGGGAATACCGATCGCAATGTGCTGGAGCAGGTGATGGGGGCGCGGGGGGTGCGGTTTGCGGAGGGGGAGATTCGGGCGATTTTTGAGGCTGTCGCGGAGGAGTTGCGGGGGCTTTTGCAGGGGCGGCGGGCGCGGGTGATT
>DBPO01000055.1 GCA_002304915.1 Verrucomicrobia bacterium UBA1418 | reverse complement strand
GGTGCGGGAAGTAGCCGACGCAAAAGCAACAAGGCACAACACGGCATAGAGAGCGACGATGCCGATTGCGATGACGGTTTTGTAGTGATTTTTCAGTTTTTTGCTCATGCTTCTGGGATGGTTGGCATGGCATCCGTGCCGATCTAATCGGCACCGCCACACTTGTCGCAAAAGTCTGACCGGCTGGCTAGGAAAATCGCGACAGGAAAATCGTGGGGAAAATCGTGGCGGCGCAGGGCCCTTCCGCGAAGAGATGGGGGGCCCCAGTTTTGGCTTAAACGAAGGGTTGTTTTTTGTAACCGGCTTCGCTTGTCATTCGCCGCAGGTCTTCGGCGGTAACGTTTTGGGGGTGGGGTGCGACTGGTAAAAGGCAGAGGTCAGCGGTATTGGATTGCATCTGTTCGGGCTATAGGTTTACAATGGTGTAAGAAAGATATGGTTTTTCGCCGAATCATCTCGGGCTTTTGGGGCCGCCGCTGGCAGGGTGCGGTTTTGGCTATTTTGGCGGCTGTTGTTTTGAGCGGTTGCAGCACCTATAGCCATTATCCGCAGGGCATGGAGCAGACCACGCTGCAATCTCTGCGCACGGGCAAACGGGTGGATGCCGAAAAAAACTTTGGAAAGCGCACGCAGGGCAATTCGGGGGTTGTGTTTGCGCTGGAAATGGGGCGCGTGGCGCAGTTGGAGGGCGATTACGAAATATCCCGCCAGGCGTTTACCACCGCGATTGAGGCGACCCGCGAGCAGGATGAAAAAGCCGTAATATCCGCTTCGGGCGCGGCCGCGCAGGGGGCCGCCGTGCTGGTGAACGACAAGGCCATTCCGTACCGCGCGCCGGATTACGAACGCACCTTGATGCACCATTATCAAATGCTCAACTATCTGGGCTTGCAGGATTTGAACGGCGCGGGCGTGGAGGTGCGCCGCGCCAACAAAACACAGAAGGATGCTCAGGAGCGGCGCGCGCGCGAAATCGAGCGCGCGAAATCCTTCCAGCAGAATGTGCCGGAGAGCGAGGACGGCAAGGCCGACGAGCGCGACCCGCACCTGATTCCCGTCTATGCCGGGCTGGATGAGATGGCCGGCAGCGTCAAGTATTCCTTCCTCAATGCCGCCACCCTCTTTTTGTCCGGCGTGGTGTGGGAAATGCTGGGGGAGCAAAACGACGCCTACATTGACTACAAGAAGGCCATCGAAATCTATCCCGACAATGTGTATTTGCAGCGCGCCGTCATTCGGCTGAGCCGGCGGCTGGGGATGCGCGAGGATGCCGCCGATTTTTCGCGGCGCTTCCCCGGCGCGGCGGCTGTCGCCGCGCCCCCGCAGGGGATGGCGCGGCTGGTGGTGATGTTTGAGCAGGGGCTGGCGCCGCAAAAATCAGATATGAGCCTTGCCTATCCGTTGTCGGGCGGCAGTTCGCTTGGCGTGATTTCCCTGCCCATTTACGCCGACCCGGTCCCGCCGCTTGTCACCGGCAGCGTGCGGGTTGGCGGCAAAAGCGCCGGGAAAACCGCGCCCCTTTGCAATGTTTCGGCTCTGGCGGCGCGGGCGTTGGCGGACCAGATGCCGGGTATTCTGACCCGGCAGGTGGCGCGGGCCATCGCCAAAGGGAGCGCGGCTCAGGTGGCCGGGGATTCCGGCGGCGAATGGGCCGAGCTGCTGGTGACGCTTTACAACGTGGTGTCCGAACAGCCCGATTTGCGCAGTTGGCTGACTCTGCCTGCCCATATTCAGGTGCTGGACGCCTGGGCGGAGCCGGGAACGAAAAAAGTGGAGATTTCCGCCGGCGGGGCAACGGTCTTCAGCGGGGAGGTAACCTTCACCGCCGGCCGCACGACTATTATCTCCGTCACAACTATTGATTTGGCTGTATATTCACACGTGATTATGCAACCCTGAAAGGTGAACAGCAAAGGAGCGCGATAGATGAAAACGACATGGAAGCAAGTAGTCTTGGGGATGGTGGCTGGACTGGTCGCCGTGACCACATGGGCCGGCGACGGCAACCGCATGGTCATTCTCGTTCAAGATGTGGAAACGCCCACGACGCGTGCGGCGCAGGGCAAATATCTGGACGTTAAGACCAAGCAAATGACTTCGCAGGAAACGGCGCTGACCGATGCGGACCGCGCCACCCTGGACCCGGAAGCGCTGGGACGCATCCGCGAACAGGAAATTGAAGACCGCTTGCGCGATCGCCGTGTGGAGCGCGACAATCTGGAGCGCGACAACCGCCGCCGCCAGGAAATTGCGGACATGCTTCGGGCGGAAGCCATGGGTACGGACGCCGGACGGAATGTCATTCAGGCCAAGGACTGGCTGACCGAAGCGTTGAGTCCGTATCGCAGCATGATTCAGGTGATTGACCGCACGGACATGGATTTCGCGCAGGATGAAACCGCTCGCAACGAGCAGGCGCAAACCATGTATGGCGGCGTGACGCACCTGATGCGCGTGATTGTGGGCGATATGTCCACATCCACGACCAGCGCGGAAAGCTACGGCGTCAAGACCGAGCGAACACTCAAAAAGCTGAATGTTTCGGTGACCATCAGCGATTTGTACAACCGGCAGGTGTTCAGCCAGTCGTTTACCGCCACCAAGAGCGACACGGCCACTTCGTTCGGCGGAACCACCGGCGGCGACGATCACGAAGACCTTTTGCGTGACGCGCTGCGGCAGGCGGGACCCGCGATTGGCACCTATTTTTCCGCCCGCCTGACCGTTGAAGTTGTGGGGCCCAAGGACGCGCCAGACTTTGACGCGACATACGCGATTCTGCGGGTGGATGGGCAGGATTACTCGCCGGGCGAAGTTATTCTGTTGCCGAAAGGAAGCCACACGATTCAGGTGGAGATGGATGGCTACAAGCCGGTCGAGCAGACCATTCAACTTTCCGGCGATTTGCAGCGCAAAATCCTGATGGCCCCGGTGGATCAGGCGGCGCAAGCGGAATAAGGGGCCAGCCATCCTTATTTAAAGTAAGGAAGAGAGCATGAAGAAAAAAAGCGTCAACAAAAATTCAAGGAGCGCGGCTCGCGTATTGGGGCTGCTGGCGGTTGCGGCCGTGGCGACTTCTCTGCCGCTGTCGGCCGCCGCCGGTGACCGCGATAACCGCCTGTTTGACACCCACACCGTTGTAGTCGGGGATGATGGCCGTTCCAGCGTCATGATTCAAAGTGATGCCGAGATTGCCATCTTCCAGCGAACCTTGGACTTGCCGGCCACGGGCGGCTTTTTCAAGCGCGCCAACGTGTGGGCCGACCGGCAGGACTTCCGAATCACGAGCTTGAATCAGCAGGGCTTGGTGTTTCTGGGGAATGAGCGGGTCGGCACCTTCCCGATTCCCGGCGGGGAAGTGGGCGACGTTCTGTTTCAGTTCACCGAGCATGGGCATACGTTGCGGATTGTGAAGGCGGGAGATTTGCCCCCGCCCGACGCGCCGGATGCCGTTGCCGGCACCGTCGTGGATGTGAAAATCACGCGGCCTTAAAATTGTGGAAAAAGTAGTTATTTCGTAAAGAAGGAGAATGCAATGAAAGTGAGCAGGTTATTCTTAGCCATGGCGGCCGTCGTGGCCCTTTTGTTCGTGGGATGTGCCTCGCCGAACACATCGGGCGTCACCGTCGGAGTGGCGGTGGATGAAGATGGCAACACACAAGAAGTGCTTCAAACCGACAACCCGCGCCTGAGCCGGCAACTGGTTGTGGGGGATGTCGTGGTCGGTCAGACCAAAAACGGTCTGATGCGGGTCAATCTGACCATTACGTCCAAGCTGAACAAGGATATTGTGGCGCAATCGAAGTTCGCCTGGTTTGATGCCGAAGGCGCGGAGATTGACCCCGATACCGATGCGTGGCGGCCGCTGGCGCTGCACGGCAAGGAAACCCGCACCATTCGGGGCGTTGCCCCCAATGCCAACGCGGTGGCGTTCAAGTTGCGCGTGCGCGAGGGCGAGAAAACCCGCTGGATTATTAAGTAAAATTGGCGAAAACGAAAGAACGAGGAACGTAACATGAAAAACTTTTGCAAATGGATTCTTCCGGCCATGATAATGGCCATTCTGGCCGCCGGCTGCGCAACAACCGTGCAGTATGGCGATGAAACTTCCAGCAAGCCCATCAGCACCGATTTCGGCTCGTCCGATCTCCAGCAAGTGGCCGCCAAAATGGTGGATTCGCTCTTGAGCGATCCTCTTCTGGACGACATTTCGGTTGGCGGGCCGCCGTTGCTGATTGTGGACAAGGTGAAAAACAAGACCATGCAGCACATTGACACGGAGTCCATCACCGACAGCATTCGCACCAAGCTGATTCGCTCCCGCAAGTTCAGCTTCCAGGACCGGACCACGGAAGCCGCGCTGCAGGAAGAGCTGGCTTATCAGCAGGTGGCCGCGCATGACGCCATCGCCAGCGGCCAGCAGGACGCCCCGCGTTATATGCTGACGGCCAACCTCTCTGAAATCCAGCAGGAACAGGGACGGTTGAAAGATGTGTATTACAAGTTCACCATGAATTTGCGCGACCTCAAGAGCGGACGCCTGATTTGGGCCGATGAAAAAGAAATCCGCAAGCAAAAGACCCGTTCCGTCTTCGGAGGCTGACCATGAAAAAAATTCTGATTGCATTCAGCATTGCCGCCTTGCTGGCGGGCTCGGCCTGGGCCGCGCCCGCCATGACGCCGCTCCAACTCGGTTTCTTCGGCTCGCAAGCGCAACTCTTTCCCGCTGAAACGTCCGTGATGGGCCTGCGCCTGAACGTGTTCTGCAGCGATAACCAGGACGTCGCCGGTTTTGACGTTGGCGTGGTGGGCCGTGCCGCCCGCATGAGCGCCATTCAGGTCAATCTGGTGAATATCGTGAGCGAGGAATTCGCGGGCATTGGCGTGGGACTGTTCAACGATGTCAACTCGCTGCAGGGCATACAGGCGGGACTGTTTAACACCGTCGCCCATGATGTCAGCGGGTTTCAGATTGGGCTGTTCAACAACGCCGACAGCGTGAGCGGGATTCAAGTGGGGTTGTTCAACCGCACGGTGTCCATGCAGGGCTTGCAGATTGGCTTGATTAACCTGATTACGGAAGGCCCGATTACGTTCTTCCCCATTGTTAATTTTGCCTATTAAAAAATGGCGGGCGCGCCCGCCGGTGAGGATTCTGAAAAGAAAGGATGCGTCATGAAACTGTGGCGTGACTGGTCGCGGCTTTTGGTGGTCGCGGTGAGTTTGGTGTGGGCAACCGGGCTTGGGGCGGTGGCGCAGGAGGAAGTCTCCACGGAGGAAAGTCTGCGCCATGCCGTGGTGTGTCCGCCTTTTAAGGGCGACACGGAGCTGGCGACCCTCTATCACGATGGCATGATTGAAGTGCTGGAGGCTTGCAATCGCATCGAATTGTTGAATGCGCCGCGAGCGTTCAGCCGGAAGTCGCCCGAGTTTTATTACCGCGTTAACGGCGAAATCATCACCATCGAAGATGGCGACCCGTTTGTGACGATTTCCGTCGTGGATGCCGCGCGCAAGGAGCAGATTGCTTCCTATGTCGCGCCGGCTTCCACGGAAAAATCCATGCTGAATTCTTGGAAAAAGACGCTCCGCGCGGACCTTGCGCGGCGCACAGCCAAGCTGCCGTTTGAGTGCCGCCTGCGCCGTCAGCGCGGTCAGGAATCTTACACGCTGGACCGCGGCCTCACGGCGGGCTTGCAGCTTGGCATGAGGTTCTTTGTATCCACCGATGAGGAGCCGCTGATTTCGCAGGCCACGGGCGAGTTAATCGGGCGCGAATCTCCGCGCGCAGTGGGAGAGGTGTATGTCTTCCGCGTGTTGGAAAACACCGCCTACGTGCGCCCCGTTGCCGGAAACAAGCTTCCGAAGAGCGGCAAGTTGTCCGCCCGCACATTCTAGGTTCGGGCAACTGGACAACTGCGGGGCGAGGGGGGCGACGTTGGAGGTTCACGCCTCCGCGATGACGTGCAGGTGGTCCATGATGAACTGCCGCCGCTCGGGTGTGTTGCGGCCCATGTAAAAGCGCAACAGGTCCGGAATGTGGTGTTCGTGATGAATATGCACCGGCTGCAGCCGCATCTTGGGGCCAATGAATTCCCGGAATTCTTCCGGATTGATTTCGCCCAATCCCTTGAAGCGGGTGACTTCCGCGCCGCGCAACGCCGAGATGGCCGCATCGCGCTCTTCCTCTGAGTAGCAGTAGCGGGTTTCCTTTTTGTTGCGCACCCGGAAGAGTGGCGTTTCCAGAATGAAGAGATGGCCCGCGAGAACCAGCGGCTCAAAAAAGCGCAGGAAAAAGGTCAGCAGCAAATTGCGAATGTGCAGACCGTCCACGTCCGCGTCGGTGGCCATGATGACGCGCTGATAACGCAGCCCGTCCAGCGAGTCTTCAATGTTCAGCGCGCGCATCAGGTTGTAAAGCTCTTCGTTTTTATACATGGCGGCGCGGTCCAGCTCCGCCACGTTCAGCGGCTTGCCGCGCAGGGTGAACACCGCTTGCGTAACGACATTGCGCGTCTTGGTGATGGTGCCCGCCGCGGATTGCCCTTCCGTGATGAATATCATGGTGTCCAGACCGCGCTTGCGCCGGGGATCGAGGTGATTCTTGCAGTCCTTCAATTGCGGCACGCGAATGCTGACGGCCTTGGAGCGCTCGCGCGCCAGTTTTTTGACCGTCTGCAATTCCTTGCGCAGATTCTGGGTTTCTTCGATTTTTTTGACCAGCACCTCGGCGGCATCCGGGTTGCGATGCAGGAGGTCGGCCACCACGTCGCGAATCTTCGCCACCAAATCCGAGCGGATTTCCGTGTTGCCCAGTTTGTTCTTCGTTTGCGATTCAAAGACCGGGTCTTTCAGGCGAATGGCAATCGCGCCAACCATGGACTCGCGCACGTCGTCGCCGTCGAATTTGGACTTGGCGAATTCATTCACGCCCTTCAGAAAGCCTTCGCGGAAGGCCGACAGATGTGTGCCGCCATCCACCGTGTATTGGCCGTTGACGAACGAAAAGAAGGTTTCGTTGAAGCGCGGGGTATGGGTGAAGGCGATTTCCAGCGTTGGCGAGCGGTAGTGCAGCGGGCCATAGACGGCTTCGTCGCCGACTTCTTCCAAAATCAAATCGGTCAGCCCCTCTTCGGAGACAATTTCCTGACCGTTGTAGTGGATGGTCAGGCCCGCGTGCAGGCAGGCATACAGCCGCAGGCGGCGCAGGACCAGCTCGTCGTCATAAACCACCGTGCCGAAAATGACCGGATCGGGCTCGAACTCAATCAGCGTGCCGTTCTTTTCATCGGGGGATTTGCCGGCAAGCTCCTTGTGCAGCTCGCCCCGCACGAAACGGGCGCCCGCGAATTTTCCATCGCGGTGCGACTGCACCAGAAATTGGCTCGCCAGGGCATTGACGGCCTTCGTGCCGACACCGTTCAGGCCGACGGAAAACTGAAAGACGTCATCGTTGTATTTCGCGCCGGTGTTGATTTGCGACACGCATTCCACCACCTTGCCGAGGGGTATGCCGCGGCCGTAATCGCGCACCCGCACCCTGGGGCCGTCAATTGTGATTTCGATGTGTTTGCCGTAGCCCATGATGAACTCGTCCACGGCATTGTCCACGACTTCCTTGAGCAGCACGTAAATGCCGTCGTCGTATTGCGTGCCATCGCCCACGCGCCCGATGTACATGCCCGTGCGTTTGCGAATATGCTCCAGCGCTGACAGCGTCTGGATCTTGCTTTCATCATAATTGTGTGCGGGAAGGGCCATGCTGCGATGAAAACAAACCCCACCCCGAAAAGCAAGAAACCCTTTGGGCGCGGCCGCCGTCACGCGGGCGGTGGGCAGGGGGCATGCTCATAATTCCAGGGCGGAGCCGACCAAGCGGACGCGGGGATATTTTTCCTGAAAAAAGGCCAGCTCCCATTCGGCGCTGAATAGCGCAACGGGGCGTTCCCGGGCGTCGAGGACCAGGCGGCAACTGCTGGGCAGCATGTCCGCCGTGAGGGGTTCACCGGCGGGGTCCACCCAGCGCAAAATGCTCCACGGCGCGGGTTCCAGCCGGGTGGTGGCCCCATATTCGGTTTCCAGCCGGTATTGCAGCACCTCGAATTGCAAGGGGCCGACGGCGCCGAGCAGCGGCGCGCGCGTTCCGGCGTCCGGGATGGTGAAGGACTGCACGGCGCCTTCCTGCAAGAGGTGGTCCAGGCCGGCGCGGAACCGCTTGTATTGCGCGGGGCTGGAATGGTGCAAGTAGGCGAAACATTCCGCCGCGAATTGCGGCAGGGGCGGATACACAATGGACGGGTCTTCGCTGAGCGTGTCGCCGATGCCGAATTCGGGATGCCCCACCAGGCCGATGACATCGCCGGGATAGGCTTCGTCCACCGTTTCGCGGTCGCGGGCGAACATCTTGCGCGAGTTGGACAGCCGGATGACCTTGCCGGTGCGGGTGTGCGTGGCTTTCATGTCGCGCTGGAACACGCCGGAACAAATCCGAAGGAAGGCGATTTGGTCGCGGTGGTTGGGGTCCATGTTCGATTGGATTTTGAAAATAAAGCCCGAAAATTGCGGATGCGCGGGTTCGATGCGCCTGTCGCCGGCGACATGTGCGCCGGGGGGCGGCGCGTAGGTTAAAAAGAAGTCGAGCAGAAGTTGCACGCCAAAATTATTGAGCGCGCTGCCGAAAAATACCGGCGTCAAATCGCCGGTGCGGACGGCGGCCGGGTCAAAGGTTTCGCCCGCGGCGGCGAGCATTTCGATGTTTTCCACCAGCGCGCGGAATACGTCGGGATGCAGGCGCTCGCGCACCTGCGGGTCCTGAATGGAATGCAGGGCTTCGGGGGCGCGATAGGCGCCGCCCACCGTGCGCTCGAAAAAGTGGGCCAGATTCTGCTGGCGGTCGTACACGCCGCGGAAATCCTGACCATCGCCCATGGGCCAGTTGATGGCGCATACGCCGATTTGCAACGTGGTTTCGATTTCATCCAGCAGCGCCAGGGGGTCTTTGGCGGGGCGGTCCAGCTTGTTGATGAACGTGAAAATGGGAATGCCGCGCAGCCGGCAAATTTCGAAGAGCTTGCGGGTTTGGGCTTCGATGCCCTTGGCGGCGTCAATCACCATGATGACCGCATCCACGGCCATGAGCACGCGATAGGTGTCCTCGGAGAAGTCATGGTGGCCGGGGGTGTCGAGCAGGTTGACGACATAATCCTGATATTCAAACTGCAAGACGGTGGAGCTGACCGAAATGCCGCGCTGCTTTTCGAGCTCCATCCAGTCGGAGGTGGTGGCGCGCTGGTTTTTGCGGGCGGTGACGGAGCCGGCCAGTTGCACCGCGCCACCGTATAGCAGGAGCTTTTCCGTCAGCGTGGTTTTGCCGGCGTCGGGATGCGAAATGATAGCCAGCGTGCGCCGGCGGGAAATTTCCTGTGCGGGAGTCATACGGTGCCTGAAATGGTTGCGGGAATGAACATGGCCGCGCAGTTTTCCACACTATGGAAAACTTTTCGATGTTTTTTCCACACCATGGAAAACGAGCGTGCGCTTTTTTGCGGGGCATTTCCCCAGCGGCGGCCCCGTTGCGCCTTTGCGAAACGCCCGCCGAGTGTTGCTTTATTTTGCCTGGCGTCGGCGGAGGGGATAGAAAGCGAAGAGGATGAGGGCGGTGCCGACGAGGAGGGTGGGCCATTGGGCGGTTTCGCGGAAAAACAGGAGGGAAACGGCGACGCTGAGAGGGATTTTCAGATTGTTCATGATGGCCAGCGCACCGGCGGAAACCTGACGCGCGCCACGGTTCCAAAGGAAAAAGCCGACGCCGGAGGCGATGAGGCCAAGATAAATGAGAACGCCCCATTGTTCGGGGGTGGGCGCGGGCGGGTGGTCGCCGAGCGTGAGCGGCAAGGCCAGCGGAGTCAGCACCGCCATGCCGCCGAAGTGCAGCCAGAAGAAGACGTTGCGGTCGGGCAGGGGGCGCGGCAGTCGCGCGAGAATGGCGCGGTAGGCGAGTTGGCCGGCGGCGAAGCAAAGGTTGGAGATTTGCACGAGCAGAATGCCCCAAAGGGGCGCGGCGGATTCAAGCTGGGTCCATCGAATCCAGGCGGCGCCGGCGACGGCGAGCAGGGCGGCGATGAGGTTGCGGAGATGGAAGCGGCGCTGGGTTGCGTCATTCAGGACCGCGACAAAAAGGGGCGTCAGAACGGTGAAGAGCGCGACTTCGTGGGACTGCAGCCAATGGAAGCTGGACATGTAGGCCCAGTACATCAAGCCAAATTGAACCGCGCCGGTGATGAAAAGACTGATGGCGCAGCGCCACGGGATGCGGCAGACAAAAGGCAAAAAGACGGCGGCGCTGAGCGCCAGCCGCACCCATGCCAGCCAGCCCGGCGGCAAATCGCCGAGACGATTGCCAATCAGGCCAAACGAAAACGCCCAAAGGAGCGAAACTGCCGTGAGTAAAAACATGCCGCTACTGTGAAGTCCCGTGTTCGGTGCTCCTTCTCATTTTTTGACTGTGAAGGCCGAACCTCCGCGTAGTAACACAGCGCGGGCGTCGGGCAACTCGATGCTGGCAATCGCGTCCCCTTCGGAGGGGGTGCTCGGGGGATGCCATTGGATACTTTTGTATAGGGCTTGGGCATCGGGTTCGGCTTTGTTCACATAATCTATCCAGCCCGGCACGTCGTTTAGCGTGGCCGGCATGGCTGAGGATTGCTCTGTGACCAATTTGTCCATCGTTTCGGCGAAGACGAAACGATAGCAGTCTGCAAGAACGGCGACCGCGCGTTCGGATTTCTTGGAGAGCGCAGCCTGTTTCAGCACCGGAAGGGCGATGGCGAGCAATAGGCATACTGCCAATAGAAGTAGAATGGCGAGGTATAGACGTTTCATATTTACCTTTCTTTCATCGCACAGAAGTTGTGGTTCGGACCCAGCGCCTTGGCGCAAAACCGACTCGGGAGGAGTAACCAAACCGAACAGGGGAATGGCGGTGTCTTCTACGGCTCGCGCGAAAGCGTTTGGTAGTTGCTGAATAGTTTTGCCCCCTTCTGCCGCGCTTGATTCAGGCCCCCTTTGCGCCCGACTAGATCAAGCCCCCCTCTGCGCGGCCCTGCTTCCCCCATGCCGCCGCTTGCCCCCTATAGCCCGGCCACCTTTGCCCCCCTCTGCCGCGACATCCTCAAGCCCCCTATACGCCGCCGCTTCGCGGCCCCCCTTGCGGCGGCCTTCCCCCCTTGCCGCGCGGCGCTACCCTCCACAGGCGGGTAAACGCGCCGCTACGCTGGCCCCTCGCTGCTGGCGCAGCTCGGGTGATGGCCGCCCCCGCTTCGGCCCCAGCCCCGCCGCTTGCGCGTCGGGGCGCGGCCTACGCCGGGGCTGGCCCTTCCTCGCCCCGCCGTCANNTCCACGGCTGGGCTGCGGGTGGACTCGCTTCCCGGCACACTTCGTGGCCGGGACGCGCTCGGCAAAGGTCGGCGGGGTTCTTCGCGGCACTCTGCCGCGCTCTTGCGCCCGCCTCCGGCGGGCTTCGGGTCGGGGCGCGCG
>DBPO01000015.1 GCA_002304915.1 Verrucomicrobia bacterium UBA1418 | reverse complement strand
GCGGGACGTGGAGTAGAGGCTCTCGGCAGCCCCCGCCCAGCTATCCCCGCCCCCCTCGGCTGTTCACACAAGACTTGAACACGACACCCCCGAAAGATAAGTATGGAGATGGAGATAAGGTGAACCCATGAAAACTCGCAAAGTCATTATTCATAATTCGGTAAGTCTGGATGGTTCAATCCGGGGATTTGATGTGGACATGCAGGCACACTACGCCATCGCCGGAAATTACAAAGCGGACGTTCATCTGATTGGCTCAAATACAGCCATCACGGGCATCCAAACGTTTTGCCCCGAAATACCCAAGGAAGAACCCGGCGATTTCCAAAAGCCCCAACGAGACAGCCAGCTCCCCTTATGGGTCATTCCAGACACAACCGGAAAACTGCACGGCCTTCTCCATGTGTACCGAAGATTTGATTTGTGTCGGGACATCGTTGTTTTAGTTTCACAAAAAACACCCCGGGACTATCTCCGCCATCTGGAAGAGCGAAACTATAACTATCACATCGTCGGCGACCACCATATCCATTGCCCCCAAGCCCTGAATCTCCTGACCGAAACATATCATGCCCAAACCATCTTGACCGATACCGGCCCCATTCTGAACGGTGTGCTGCTGAACAATGGACTTGTTGATGAACTCAGCCTGCTCGTGCATCCCGTCATCGTCGGCCCGGAGAAATACCCGCTGCTGGGCAATGTAACCCAAAACATCACCCTGAGCCTCCTCGCCACGGAAAAACTCCCAACCGGCAAAATCTGGCTAACCTTCAAATGCCACTAAACCGCTGAAATGCGCGCTTATTGAAGAATAGCCCTAAGCGGCGACAAGTGCGAAAAATGCGTGGAAGAAGCCGGAAACGCCAATAAATATGGGGATATAAAAATGGAGCGGGAGACGGGGATCGAACNNGACCTCGTCCTTACCAAGGACGCGCTCTACCGACTGAGCTACATCGGCGGCTTTGCGCGCACTGAAGCCGTGGGAGACGCCGCTCCCGCATCAAGAACGACAACCCCGAGCCCTCGCCTGGCGGCCCGTTTCCGGCCGCTTCGTGAACGGGTCGTGGAGCGGGAGACGGGGATCGAACCCGCGACGTTCAGCTTGGGAAGCTGACATTCTACCGCTGAATTACTCCCGCGATTGGTTCTTTTATGTGTACCTTGCCCGCAGCGGATTGTCTATCAAGATTTTCAGGTGCCCTTGTTTTTTTTCGTGGGGCGGCATATCGTACGCGCATGGCTGGACGTTGGCACAATTTAGGGCGTTATCTGTTGGTATATTTTGTTTGCGTGGCCGGCATGGCTCTATTGCCCCGGGCGACTTTGGGCGCGGAACCGGCGAAATGGGAGGCGTCCTTCGCGGATGGAAAGATTGCCTGCGTGGTTGTGCCGCAACCGGGGGGCGCCATCCCTGAGATTTTATCGCCGGCGTTGACGATTGCCATGAAAACGACGCTGGAGCATCTGGAGCCGCCGCCGGAGCAAACAACGCTGACCATTTATCTGGAGCCGCCCCCACCCTTTTACAAGCGGATGCGCGCGCTTTTTCGCGTGGAGGCTTACGCGCGACAGAGCGGCGATGACATCCATGTGCAGCCCGGTCAGGACCCGCTGAAGCTGACGTTCCGCCTCGGCCATGAGCTGTCGCATTGGCTGACGCTGAAAACTCTGGGGCAGCGTCCCCCGCTTTGGCTGGACGAGGGCTTGGCGAACTGGCTGGGCGCGGAGGCGGCGGCCACCCGCGCGCGCACGTTGCGCCAGGAGTTGAAGCGCCCCATCCCGGCGGGCATGGAGAAGCATTTGTTCACGCTGGACGAATTGACATCGCTGAAGGGCTATCCGCGCAAGCCGCTGGCGCTGGGGGCCTTTTATTGGCAGGCGGAGGCGCTGGCGCGGGCGATTCATCGGCGGCTGGGCGACAAGGAATTCCAAACCTATCTGCGCTTGCTCTCCCAACCGCAAGCGCCGGATTGGCGTGAGCCGCTGCGCGAGCGCTGGTATTTTTCGGACGGGGATTTCGCTTGGCTGGCCGGGCAAATTCAGCCATCGTCACTGCCGCAATGAAAGTGGATAGGCACGATATGGGTCAGGACTCGCGCGCATGACGGTTCCTTCGGCGCAAAACGCACCGGAGCGGGCGTGGCTTGTTCTGGCGCCCTTGGGAGACCTGCCACGGGCGGAGGTGGACCATTCGCTGGACGAGTTGCGGGCGCTGGCTGATACGTCGGGGGCGGACATCGTGGGGCACACCGTGGCGCGCTTGCGGGCGATTCAACCGGCGACCTACATCGGCCGGGGCAAGGCCGCTCAAATCGCGGAGGAAGCGCAGGCGGCCAACGCGAATCTGGTGATTTTTGACGAGGACCTCTCGCCGGCGCAAAGCCGCAGTTTGACGGATTTGCTGGGGCTGCGAATTGTGGACCGCACGCAGTTGATTCTGGATATTTTCGCGCGGCGGGCGTTGACCCTGGAGGGGCGTCTGCAAATCGAATTGGCGCAACTCCGCTATCTGCTACCGCGCTTGCGGGGCATGTGGACGCACCTGGAGCGGCAACAGGGCGGCATCGGGCTGACCGGCCCCGGTGAAAAGCAGTTGGAGCTGGACCGCCGGCGCATCGGGCAGCGCATCAATCGCATTCGCGAGCAAGTGCAGCAGGTGGGACGGCGGCGCGGGGAGTTGCGCCGCGGGCGACGGCGGCACGGCTGGGCGTTGTTGACGCTGGTGGGCTATACCAACGCGGGCAAGTCCACCCTGCTCAACCGGCTGGCAAGCGCCGATGTGCTGGCCGACGACCAGCTTTTTGCCACGCTGGACCCGACGACCCGCCAGATTGAGTTGCCGAACAAACAGGCCTGTCTGTTGACGGACACGGTGGGCTTTATCCGCAAGCTGCCGCACCATCTGGTGGATGCCTTCAAGGCCACACTGGAGGAAGTGAACGAGGCGGACTTGCTTCTGCATGTGGTGGATGCCTCGCACCCGCGCGTGGAAGAACAGATGGCAGCGGTGGCCGCCGTTCTAAAAGAGCTGGACGCGCACGAGAAGCCCATGCTGACCGTTTTCAATAAAACGGATAGCGAGCGGGGCCGGGTGCAGGCGGCGCGGCTGGCGGAACGGGTGACGCATTCCGTCGCGATTTCCGCCACGACGGGCGCAGGCATGGAGCAACTGACCCAAATGATTACCGATTTGCTGCGCGAGCGGGTCGAGCATATTTTCGTCAAGCTGCCGGCCAGCGAAGGCCGCTGGATTTCAGCCATTCACGCCAACGGCAAAGTGCTGGAACAAAAGGTGCGCGGCAAACATCTGCACATCGAAGCCATTGTCGCGGCCAGCTTCGCCGCGAAACTGGACCCCGCCTGGCTGAAGGACGGCTAACGCGCGGATGGCGCGGCGACGGGCGTGCGCCACTTGGTAATCCAGTACGGCTCGGCCCGCCAGCAGCGGACGGCCTCGCGCATCATGGCTTGCGCAAAGTGGGGCGCGCGCACGATGAGAACGTTTTCGTCGTTTTTGTCGAAAGCGGAGGCGGAAAAATTGGCCGAGCCGCACACGACCGTTTGGCGGTCAATCACGATGACTTTGTGGTGCAACAACACCCCCGGCGAGGTTCGCACACTCGCGCCCATCGCTCTTAATTCCTTGGTGTTCGCGCTGGGGTGGCCAGCCATGCCCGTATCCAGAATGGCCACAACCTTGACGCCGCGGTCTATGGCGCGTTTGACCGCGTCGGTGATGGCGCGATCGGTGAAGGAAAACGCGAGAATGGCAATTTCGTTGGTGGCCTGATCCATCTCGGCGATGATGCCGCCGCGGGTGTCGTCTTCGGGGGTGAAATAGTTATGCACCACGACATCACCAATCTTGACGTGCGGGTGCGGCGTTGGATAGGCGAAGCGCTTGCCGTGGCGCTTCTCGAAAATTTCCTGCCATTCCACGGTGTAATTTTCGGCCAGCTCGGGACTTTCGAGCACGATGGCATGGTTGTCATTGAAGCGCGAGCAGTTGCGGGTGAGATTGTAGGAGCCGGTCCAAACGAATTGCTTGTCGGCCACCATGAACTTGTTGTGCATCAGGCCGGAGCGGTTATGCGCCAGCGTCAGGATGCCCTTCTTCTCCATTTGTTCGAGCTCATCGGCAACATCATAGGCGCGGGCAGCATTATCTCTCGCGATGATGACGCGCACCTTGACGCCCCGGTCGTGCGCGGCCAGCAGGGCCTGAGCAAATTCCGGCAGGTTCAGGTCGAACACGCACACATCCAGCGTTTTGCTGGCGGAGTTGATGAAGGCCACGACAGCCTTCTCCATGCTGGGAGACGGGCCGATGAAAAAATAGACGGGCTTGTCGCCGAATTTGCCCTTGAGCATGGTCTCCGCGTAAAACGGGTCCACGTTGAACTCAAAGGGAACGGCGAGGGCCGTCAGCGCCCAGAGCAGCGCGACGGCAAAGCAGGCCACTTTTTTCCCGAATCCAAACATGTCTCTATTGTGGCAGAAGATTACAGAAAGGAAACCCGTTTTTTGCGCGAACTATTTCGCGCGCAAAATGTTGCGACGAAGCGCCCCTGCCACGCTTATGAATCCGCCGCCTTCGGAACCCAACCCAGACCAACGAACGTAATGGACGTGTCGCTGCGGCGCGGGGCAATCCGCGTGGTGGATACATTCAACGCGGTCGAGTCATAGTTGGCGCTCAGCTCGTTCAATTCGCGCTCCATGGCGGCTTCCAGTTCCTCTCGCTGCTGGCGCACGGCGGCCAAATCTTCGCCGGCCTGCTGGACATCCAGCTTTTTCTTGCCGGCGCGCGAGGCGGAACCGAGGCCCGTTGTGGCCCGCCCCAGGCCGCCGACGCGACGCCCCATCAAGACGGCAAGCGCGGCGGCGCCAAAGTTAATCATGGTCCCCACGCGCTGTTGAGAAAGCTGCTCTTTTTTGTTGTCCACTTTTGCGCTGGCCCGGCGTTCGCGTTCCGCGAGTGCCGCGATTTTGGTTTCATATTTTTTGCGCAGTTTGGCCAATTCCTCATCGCGCTTTTCGCGCAGGGCGTGGCTAGCGCGCGCGCGGAAGTCGCCTTCCGTTTCATTGGGCTGGCCCAGCAGTTTGTGGGCGGGCAGACTAAACACTTCCAGCGTGGAAATCTGATTGAGATAATCCTTGTAATCCTTTTCGTGCTGGGCATAGCGCTTGGGATCGGCCAACGATGACGGCACGTTCTCATGGACGCTGCCCGACACGGGATTCGGCTCGCCGGTTGCCTGAGTTTCTTCCGGCTGACTCCAGCACAACTCGCCTGTGGCCGGGTCGGGATAGACCAGATGGCGGAATTCCTTCCAGTAATCGAGGTCTTGTTTGAGGTCCACATAGTGCAGGCGAGCGGAAACGAGCAGAGCCGGACGATAGGCAATGGCGGCCCCCCACGGCAAATCAACAGGGGGCATATACTGTTGCTTAATCGTCGCCGGCAAGAGAGTTTTGGCGGGCACGGGTGGCGGCGCCGCCGGTGAAGCGGCAACTGGCGACGCAGAAGGCATAGCGGCGGGCGTTGCAGGCGACACCGGAGGCAGCGCTGCCGCCGCCTTCTTGTCGGCCATTAGCGAGCTAATCTGTCCCGGTGAAAGCGGCCCGCGCAAGTAGGACAGGCACCATCGGGTTTCAAACAGAACCGGCGCGTCATCGTGCACATTGCGCATCAGGAATACGCGACTGCGCAAATTGTTGAGCAACCCTTCCAGCGCGGCGCGGTCCATCCCCTCCCCCGCGGTGGCGCTGGCGAGGCCTTCGACCACGCGCATTTTGTCGCGGGCGGTTTGCAAACGGCCAATCAGCCAAGTGCCCGTGTTGGAAAGTCCGCGGTAATCCAAATCCACTGGATTTTGCGTGCTCAGCACAACGCCCAATCCGAACGCGCGCGCCTGTTTGAGCAGCGTCAGCATCGGGGCTTTGGATGGCGGATTTGCGCTCGGCGGGAAATAGCCAAAGATTTCATCCATGTAGAGCAGCGCGCGCAGCGACGATGTGCCGGTTTGCCGGCGCGTCCAGGCCAGCACTTCATTCAGCAACACCGTGACAAAGAACATGCGTTCGGCATCGTTGAGATGCGAAATGGACAGAACGGACACGCGCGGTTTGCCTTCCGGCGTATAGAGCAGGCGCTGAATATTGAGCGGCTCGCCCTCCGTCCAGGCGGCAAATCCGGGCGAGGCAATCAGGTTGTTCAGCCGCATGGCGAGCGCGAGGCGGTCTTTGGCGGGAAAAAATGATTCCAGCGCCAACACCCCCAGGCGGTCCACGCCGGGTTCCTGAATGGCATGCACCAGCGAGGTCAGGTCCAGATTGCGCCCGGCGCGCCATTCTCGGTCCACGATAAATGACAGCAAAATATGCTCGCGGGATTGCAACGGGTCCGCCTCCACCCCGATAAGTGCGAGCAGGCCGGTGACGGCGGAGGACACGCGGTCGCGCATGGCCGTGGCGTCGTCGGCAAAACCCGGCGGCGGCGCATCGAGGCTGGAGAGAATGGAAAGCGGCAGCCCGGCCTTGGAAGCGGGTGTATAAATGGCAAAATCCGCCGACGCCTTGAGGCGGGCGATTCGTTCGCCATCCTGCCCCCACTGGGCCAATCCCTTCTTCCAGACGGCGGCGGTGTGGGTGGCGAATTCGTCGGGAGTCATTTGTTTGCGCGCGGCCTCCCCTTCGTCCACCCAGGGGCGGAAATCGGCTGGCGAGAGGTTCGGGAACGTCAACAGCAGGTTGCCCAAATCGCCTTTGGGATCAATGAGAATGGACGGAATGCCATCAATGGCCGCTTCTTCAATCAAGCCGATGCCAAGCCCTGTTTTGCCGGAGCCGGTCATGCCGATGCACACGGCGTGGGTGGTCAAATCCTGCGAATCATAGAGCAACGGTGTCGCTTCGCTGGAGGTGGAATCCGTATCCACCGTGCGGCCTAAATAAAATACGCCCAGTTTTTCAAAATTTGTCATGTCCTTCTTTCCTCACATGCTTACTTTAAATTGCTTTGCCTGTTTCAAGTCAAGGATAACGCGTCCACGTTCACGGCGATGGTGACACCTTTGGGGAGTTTGAAATCTTTCAGCAACGCGCGCAAGGGCGGCACGTATTCCTTGGTGGCGCTGGCCCAGAGCATAAATTGGATGCGAAAATGATTTTTGGCCTTGGCGAGAGGCGCGGGCGCCGGGCCGGTCAAGCGGACGGTGCGCGGGAGGGTTGCCCGCAACTGGTCGGCAAAATCCTTGGCGCAGGCCGCCACCGCGCCTTCGTCGAGGCCGCGGAACAAAACGGTTGTCAGACGCGTGAAGGGCGGATAGCGCATTTCCCGGCGGACTTCGATTTCCTGGTCGAAGAAGTTTTCGAAATGGGCATTTCGCGCCGATTGCACGGCGGGATGAAAAGGCGTGTAGGTTTGGATGAAGACTTCGCCGGGGATGTCGCCGCGTCCGGCGCGGCCGGCCACCTGCGTCAGCAACTGAAAGGTGCGCTCCGCCGCGCGAAAGTCGGGCATCTGCAAACTTAAATCGGCCTGAATCACCCCGACGAGCGTCACGTGCGGGAAGTCCAGCCCTTTTGCAATCATTTGCGTGCCGATGAGAATATCAATTTCACCGCGCCGGAAGCGGCCGAGAATGTCGGCATGAGAATGTTTGCCGCCGGTGGTGTCGGAATCCATGCGCGCGATTCGGGCGCGCGGGAAGATTTTATGAACCGCCATCTCAACGCGCTGGGTCCCCACCCCGGCCATTTTGATGTTAGGCGCGCGGCAATCGGGGTTGGCGCAACGGGACGGCACCGGGCGGATGGCCGCGCAGACGTGGCACATCATGGTTTCGCCCGACTTGTGATAGGTCATTTTCACGCTGCAATTCGGGCAGGTTTCTGTCACGCCGCAAGCCGGACACATGACGGTGGTGGCATATCCGCGGCGATTCAAAAAGAGGATGGTTTGCTCCACGCGATCCAAGCGCAGGCGCACGGCTTCAATCAGCTCTTGGGACAGCAACTGGGGGCGGCCTGTTTTTTCCGTGGCGATGCGCATATCCACCACGCGCACCTGAGGCATCACGCGGCAGTCCACGCGCTGCTCCATTTTCACGAGCCGATATTTCCCGTCGCGGGCGTTGCGATAGGATTCCAGCGAAGGCGTGGCGCTGCCGAGCACAACGGCGCAGCCTTCCAGATGCCCGCGCATCACCGCCACATCGCGCGCGTTGTAGCGCGGGGCTTCGTCCTGCTTGTAGGCGGGCTCGTGCTCCTCGTCCACCACCAGCAAACCCAGTGGGCGGACGGGCGCGAACAAGGCGCTGCGCGCCCCCACCACCACACGCGCCTGCCCGGCGGCGATGCGCTGCCATTCGTCATGGCGCTCGCCGTCCGACAAATGACTGTGCAGCACGGCGACAATATCGCCGAAGCGCCCGCGGAATCGCTCCATGGTTTGCGGCGTCAGGGAAATTTCCGGGACCAGCGCGATGGCCCCTTTGCCCGCATCCAGAGCGGCCTGAATCGCAGCCAGATAGACTTCGGTTTTGCCGCTGCCGGTCACGCCATGAATCAGCACCACGCCCGGCTTGGGCGCGGCCATTTCGTCGCGGATGGCCTCCAGCGCCGCCTGCTGTTCCGCCATGAACGGCGGAGGGACGGTCGGCAGAATATTCATGCGCGCGTAAGGGTCGCGGATGATGACGCCCTTTTCCAGCGCCAGCCATTTTTTCTTTTCCAAACTGCGCAACCCGGCGAGAGAAACACCGGTCAATTCGCTAAGTTGCGCCGCCGTCATTTCGCGATGCTCCTTCAGCAAGGTCCAGGCGGCGGCCTGCTTGGGGGCTTTGCGAGCCAGCGCGGCTTCGTCTGCCGCCGTTGGGGTGCACTCCCCCGGCAAGCGCGCGATGAACTGCTTTTTATGGCGCGCGCCCTCGCGCCGGACGGCCGCCGGCAAAATCGCAGCAATGGCGCTTTCAAACGGGGCGACATAATAATCCGCCATCCAGCGCGCCAGCCGCAACATGCTGGCATCGAACAGCGGCGGCGTGTCCACCACCCCTTCCAGCGACTTCAAATCCGGGAAATCAGAACGCTCCAACAGCGCCGTCACGAAGCCGCGCGCGCGCCGCCGACCGAAAGGGATGCGCACCACGCTGCCCAGATGCACCTGCCCGCGCAACTCGGGCGGGATGGCGTAATCGAACTCGCGGTCCAGCGCGAGATCGGTAATGACTCTGGCGACAACGGGGGGCACGGGCGTGGCGACCTACATATCCTTCGTCAGGTAAATCACCATGCCAAAAATCCACAAAATCATTGCGGCGGAGATAATCGTGTTCATGCGGGCAATATCGCATGTTTTTCCCGTTGGGGCAAAGACAACCGCCCGGCTCTATTTTTAGGCGGCATTTTGCGTCCGTTTTTGTTTTTCGGTGACTTTTGAGGTTTTTTTCGGATTTTGAGGACGATTTTTATCAAAAAAAATATCCAATGGTTAATTAACCATTAGATGAGTTATGTTGATATTGCAATGAGTTACGACTTTTCAGGAAATCGGGTAATAATTTGGAAAAGTTTTGTAATAATTTCATCCGAAGTGACTGAAATTTGAGAAAAGTGGCTGACAATCAAGGTTTTTCAGCGATTTTTGTTCATTTTGGGCGGGTTGGGGCGACTGGGCGCGCGTGGGGGCGGATTTTCGCGCGCGCGAGCGGTAAGTTTATGTGGAAACGGGTTTCGAGGCGGGGGGCGGGTGTGGTAAAGTTTCCACGGTATGGAAAAAAAGTTTCCATGGTGTGGAAAAAAGTTGGGCCGGGACGAAGTGGCGTCGCTTCTGCAGGCGCGCGGGCCGGATTTGGCGGCTTTGTATGCGCGCGCGGATGAGGCGCGGCGGATTTGCTGCGGCGATGGGGTGCCGGTGCGGGCGATTATCGAGTTTTCCAACATGTGCTCGAATGACTGCTTGTATTGCGGGTTGCGCGCGTCAAATGCGGTTCCCAGACGTTATCGGATGACGCCGGAGGAGATTTTGCAGGCGGTGGCGCGGGTGGCGGCGGCGGGGGTGGCGGGTACGGTGGTTTTGCAGGCGGGCGAAACGCCGGGTTATCGCGACGAGGAAATCACCGCGCTGTTGCGGCAAATCCGGGGCAAGTTTCCGGCGCTGGCGATTACGTTGTCGGTGGGGAATCGTCCGCGAGAGGTTTATGCGGCGTGGCGCGAGGCGGGGATGGACCGCTATCTGCTGCGGTTTGAGACGGCGGATGCCGATTTGTTTGCGCGGTTGCATCCGGATGGCTCGCTGGCGGATCGGCTGCAATGTCTGCGCGATTTGCAGGAGCTGGGTGTGCAGACCGGCGGCGGCTTCATGATTGGGGTGCCGGGCGAAACGGTGGAAACGCTGGCGGACAACATTATGCTGTGCCAGGCTTTTGATTTCGACATGATTGGCATCGGGCCGTTCATTCCGAATCCGGACACACCGCTGGGGGCGGCGGCGAATGCGTATGCGGCGGATCCGGATATGTTTTTTCGGGCGATTGCGGTTTTGCGGCTGGCGAATCCCGCCGCCCATATTCCGGCGACGACGGCGTTTGATGCCGCTTTTCCAAACGGGCGCGACTTGGCGCTGCAACGGGGTGCGAATGTGTTTATGCCGAATGTGACGCCGGGCGCGTGCCGGAAAGATTATCAATTGTATCCCAAGAAGCCGTGCGTGGATGGGGATGCGGATGCCGAGGATGGCTTGGGCGGTGTGCGGAAGCGGTTGCAGGCGCTGGGGCGGCCGATTGCGGGCGGGCCGGGCCATTCGCTGAAGCGGTGAGCGTGATTTTTGGGAGGCGCAACGGGGCTGCGCGGGGGGGCAGGCGCAATTCGCGCCTTGAGAAGGGGTTAATGGGCAGGACAGGCGACCGGAGGCGGAAAATCTTTTAGGTTTTGTGAAAACGGTTTAACGATTTTTGCAGATAATGCTTGCGCTTTTTCGGCGGGACGATAAAGATACGCCCCATATGTCGAAACGTCCGATTAGAATTGCCGTGGGCGCCGATCATGGCGGCTACGAGCTGAAGACACAACTGGCAGGTTGGCTCAAATCCGAGGGCCATAACGTGACAGATGTGGGGACGGATTCCAAGGAGGCCGTTGACTACCCGGTTTTTGCCGCCGCCGTGGCGCGGGCCGTGGCGGCGGGGCGGTGCGACCTGGGAATCATGGTGGATGGCGCGGGCATCGGTTCGGCGATGACGGCCAACAAGATTCCGGGTGTGCGGGCGGCGGCGTGCTATAACGAGGCGCTGGCGAAAAATTCACGCCAGCACAACGGGGCCAACGTGTTGACGCTGGGCTCCGGACAAACCAATTTTGAACAGGCGAAAGCCATCGCGGATGTCTTCATCGCCACGGAATGCACCGAAGAGAGGCACCTGCGGCGCGTCCAGATGATTAAGGACCTCGAGAGCGGACGGGCGGCCTCTCCCGTCATGGCCGCCATAAAGGAGATGAAATTGGAACTGAGTGCTCAAGACGTCGCGCGAATCGCCGAGCGCGTGAAACAAATTGTCGGCGGTCAGGCCGGTGGCGGCGGCGGTGCGGCGGTGGCCAACCTGTCCCCTGCCCAACTGGCGCGCATGATTGACCACACCATCCTCAAGCCGGAAGCTACGCAGGATGACGTGAAAAAGCTGTGCGAGGAAGCCCTCAAGCACAACTTCTTCAGTTGCTGCGTGAATTCCTCGTGGGTGCGCTACGCGGCGCAAATCCTGCGCGGTTCATCCGTCAAGGTGTGCGCGGTGGTGGGCTTTCCGCTGGGCGCGGCCCCGCCGGAAATCAAGGCGCTGGAAGCGCGCCGTGCCATTCGCGAGGGCGCCAGAGAAATTGACATGGTCATCAACGTCGGCTTGGTCAAGTCCGGCGACTGGGATGCCGTGACGCGCGACATCCGCGCGGTGGCGGAGGCCTGCATTGACGGGCGCGCGCTGCTGAAGGTGATTCTGGAGACGTGCCTGCTGACGAAGGATGAAATCGCCAAGGCGTGCGAGGCATCCATGCGCGCCCGCGCGGATTACGTGAAGACCTCGACCGGCTTCAACAAGGGCGGCGCCACGGCGGAAGACATTGCCCTGATGGCGCGGACCGTGAAGCCCAAGCGTCTGGGCGTGAAGGCGTCCGGCGGTGTGCGAACATATGCCGACGCCATGCTCATGATTCGAAATGGCGCGACCCGCATCGGGTCGTCCAACAGTGTGAAAATGATGGAAGAAGCAGCCGCCGCAACTGGCGGCAAATAAAAGGAGCCCCCCATGGCAGATCTCAGAACCTACATATTCATTGACAGCCTCCAGCCGCAGTTTGCCTCGTTTCTGGCAACCGTGGCTCGCGGCTACCTGCCGGTTGCCGGTCAGGCGGCGCTGTTCGTGGAAATTTCCCCGGGCATCGCCATTAACCAGGTCACCGACGTGGCGCTGAAGTCCACCCGCGTGACGCCGGGCATGCAGATCGTCGAGCGACTCTACGGCATGTTGGAAATTCACTCCGACTCGCAGGCGGATGTCCGCCAGGCCGGCGCGGCGATTCTAAAAAATCTGGACATCACCGAGGAACAGCGCATCCGCCCCAAGGTCTATTCGTCGCAAGTCATCCGCAACATTGATGACCACCAGACGATGTTGATTAACCGCATGCGCCACGGCAACATGATTACGCGCGGCGAATCCCTGTATATCATGGAAGTCGCCCCCGCGGGTTATGCGGCGCTGGCCGCCAACGAAGCCGAAAAAGCCGCCAATATCAACGTGCTGGAAGTCATCACGTTCGGCAGCTTCGGCCGTGTTTGGCTCGGCGGTGAAGAGCGCGACATTGATGTGGCCTTCCGCGCCGCGGAAGCGGCCATCGAAGCCGTGACCGGCCGCGAAGAAGGCGGCGGAGCGCGGGCATAACCCCGAAAAAACGAAAAAATCTAAAAAAACAAACCAAACGAAAGAGGTACAAACATGTCAAATGCATTGGGAATGATTGAAACCCGTTCCTTCCCCGCGACGGTGGAAGCGGCGGATGCCATGGTCAAAGCCGCCAAGGTTGAATTGGTGTCCTACGAGAAGACGGGCGGCGGCTTTACGTCCGTAATCGTTCGCGGCGACGTGGCCGCGGTCAAGGCCGCTTGCGACGCCGGGCAAATTGCCGCCGGGCGCGTCGGCGAAGTCGTGGCTGTCCACGTGATTGCCCGTCCGCACGCCAACGTGGATGCGGTGCTGCCGCTGGGCGGCGCCCGTCCCGCAGCCAAGGGCGCCAAGTAAGACTGGCCCCTGTTCATGGCAGAAGCCGTCCGCCTCTTGGTGTGGCGGGCGGCTCCTGCCGACCTTTTGAGCCTTTGTATTAGCCCTGGGAGGCCGCATGAATCTAGGTAAAGTTGTCGGCACTGTTGTTGCCACTCGCAAGGAACCCGCGCTGGACGGGATCCGTTTTCTCCTCGTTCGCCTGGTGGATACCGACGGCAAGGAGACGTCCTCATTCGTTGTCGCCGCCGATGCCATGGGCGCCGGCCCCGGCGAAATGGTGCTCACGGCCGCCGGTTCCTCCGCGCGGCAGACCACCATGACCCAGAACAAGCCGGTGGATAACGTCATCATGGCCATTGTGGACACGTGGGAAGTCAATGGCGCAACCAAGTACACCAAATAATTTTTCAACGGCCGGCGCGCGGTGCGCCGGCCCCGGAACAAGGTAATTTTTAGCGGGAGCTGTCATGAAATTAACCGACCAAGACATTGAAGCCATTGCGCGGCGAATTGCCGGCGATTTGCGTTCCTCGGCGGCTCCCGCCGCATCCCGGTCCCCTGCCCCGGCAGCAGGCGCGGCAGCAGGCGGCTCGGACGCGCTGGGTGTTTTTGCCACGGTGGATCAAGCCGTAGCCGCAGCCAAGGCCGCCTTCCCCGTGTTTGCGAATCTGGACCTGAGCAAACGCGCCAAGGTCATCGCCAGCATGCGCCAAGCCATGCGCGAAAATTCAACCGCCCTCGCCAGAGCCGCCTATGACGAAACCGGCTACGGCCGCTTCGAAGACAAAATCATCAAGAATGACCTGGTGATTGAAAAAACGCCGGGAACCGAAGATTTGCCGCCCCGGGCCTACACGGGCGATAACGGGCTGACGCTCGTCGAACCCGCCCCATACGGCATCATGGGGGCCATCACGCCCACCACCAATCCAACCTCCAGCATCATTTGTAATGCCATTGGCATGCTGGCCGCTGGCAACGTGGTCGTCTTCAACGTACACCCCTCCGCCAAACAATGCTCCATTCAGACGGTCGCCCTGCTGAACAAGGCCATCATGGCCGCCGGCGGCCCCGCCAACACCATCACCTGCGTGGCGGAGCCAACCGTCGAGTCTGCCGGGCTGCTCATGAAGCATCCGGACATCCGCGTAATCGTCGTCACCGGCGGCGGCGGCGTGGTCAAGGCGGCCTTGAACAGCGGCAAGCGCGCCATCTGCGCCGGCCCCGGCAATCCGCCGGTGGTCGTGGATGAAACCGCCGACATCGAAAAAGCGGCCTCGGACATTGTCCTGGGCGCTTCATTCGACAACAACATCATCTGCGTGGAAGAAAAAGAAACCATCGTCGTTGCCTCTGTCGCCGACAAACTCATTCAGGCCATGACGCGCAACAACGCCGTCCTGATTGACAAATCAAAAATTCCGGCAATGGAGCAGGTCATTTTCTCGAAGATGGCCGGCCCGCGCGGTCATGCGACCGTCAACCGCAAGTGCATCGGCCAAAACGCCGATAAGATTCTCAATATGATGGGCATTTCCGCCCCGGCCACCACACGCCTGGCCATTGTGGAAGTCCCCGAAGACCACCCGCTGCTCTGGACCGAGCAAATGATGCCGGTCATGCCCATCTGCCGGGTGCCGAACGTGGACTATGCAATTGATATTGCCCTGCAAATGGAGGGCCACAACTACCATACCGCCCTGATGCACTCGCGGAACATTGACAAACTCTCCAAGATGGCGCGGCTGTGCAATTGCTCGATTTTTGTCAAGAACGGTCGCTCGCAAGCCGGCCTCGGCTACGGCGGCGAAGGCCATACATCGTTCACCATTGCCTCGCCCACCGGCGAAGGCCTGACCACCCCCCGCAGTTTCTCGCGCGAACGACGCTGCACAATGGTGGACCACTTCCGAATTGTTTGATGAGCAAGCCCCTTTACATGAAACCATTCCCCGCATTTGCCGCCATTGAATTCAACAGCGTCCCCGCCGGCATCTTTGCCGCCGACGCGTTGCTGAAGAAATCGCCCATCGCCATGATTCGCTCCGGTACCATCGGCGAAGGCCGCTATCTGATTCTTCTGGCCGGCACCACCGCATCCGTGGAAGAAGCCCACGTGGAAGCTCTCTTCCACGGCGGCCTGCAAATCGCCGATGATTGCCTCCTGCCCGACATCCACCCCGCGCTTTATCACGCCATTCTCGGCAACGTGCGCAACGTGGGCGACGGCCCCATCTGGGTGCTGGAAACCCCCACGGTTTCCTGCAACATCCAAGCCACCGAGCGCGCCCTCAAAGGCGTCCCCGTTGAACTCCTCGAATTCCGCGCGGGCGACCCGCGCATGGCCGGTCGCGGCCTCGCCATCCTGCAGGGCGACCTCTACGACATCGAAGCCGCCCAGGAAATCGCCCTCGCCACCCTTGAAGCCCGCGGCATTCCCGCCCAGCACCGCATGTTGACCGCGCCCCACGACGCCCTCCTCCAGCAAATTTCCGTCTCCACCCGTTTTGATCTCGCCCAACCCCTCGACCTCGAAGGAGAAACAGCCTCGTAACCCACAGGAACCCCGTCATGCTGCTAGGAAAAGTCATCGGAACCGTGGTCTCCACGCAAGTGTATGAAGGCCTGCAGGGCGTGCCCATGCTGCTCGTGCAACCGCTGGCCAAGGACGGCACGAAAACCGGCGCGCCCATCGTTTGCGCCGACAGCACGCGCATGGCCGGCCCCAATGAGCTGGTCTATTACGAAGGCGGGCGCGAAGCCGCCCTCGCCCTCGAACCGTGGTTTGTCCCCGTGGACCACACCATCGTGGGCATTGTGGATGGCGCGGACGCGCCAGGCTGGAAAGGCGGGCCCACATGATTATCGGCAACGTCATCGGCAATATCTTCTCCACCATCAACCACCCCTTTTATGACGGCAAAAAGTTAATGATGGTCGAAAAAATCGAGATGGACGGAAAACCCGCATCCGGCTATCTCATCGCATGTGACATGGCCGGCGCCGGCCCGGGCGAAACAGTTTTGGTTCTGGATGAAGGCAACGGCGCACGGCAGGTGTTCGCCTCAAAAGACGGACCGGTGCGCAGCGTCATTGTGGGCATTGTGGATGCCATCATTCCTGAGAAAACCCCGTGAAAACGGGGTTTTTAATTTCCGCAAAAAAGATGCAACTTGGTTTGAATGGATGGATATTGGTAGAATGTAAAAACCCCGTCGCGCAACTGCGCCATTGAATGAAAGCAGGTCACATATGAAAGCAGTTCTAATCATTCTGGATTCCGTGGGGATTGGCAGCGCCCCCGATGCGGCCGCATACGGCGACCAAGGCGCGGCCACCCTCCCCCATCTGGCCGCCGCTGTCGGCGGCATCAAGCTCCCCACCATGCAAAAAATGGGCTTGGGCAACATCCCGACCATCCTGCCGCTCAATCCCAAGAAAATGATTGAAGGCGTGCCGCCGGAACCCCAGCCCATCGCCTCATGGGGCGCCATGCGCGAAATGTCCGACGGCAAAGACACCATTACCGGCCACTGGGAAATCGCCGGCCTCGAAGTGGACCCCGGCTTCCACAACTTCCCGCGTGAAAACTCGTTCCCCCCCGATCTGATTGCCAATTTTGAGAAAGAAACCGGCCGCAAGCTCATCGGCAATAAAGCCGCGAGCGGCACCGAAATCATCGAAGAACTCGGCGAAGAACACATGCGCACCGGTGCGCTGATTTGCTACACCTCCGCCGACAGCGTGTTCCAGGTCGCCGCGCACGAAGAAATCGTGCCCGTGCCCGAATTGTATCGCTACTGCGAAATCGCCCGCCGCCTGTGCGACCCGCTCCGCGTCGGCCGCGTCATCGCCCGCCCCTTCATCGGCCAGCCCGGCAGCTTCAAGCGCACGGAAAACCGCAAGGATTTCGCCTATCGCCCCGATGAGCCCACCATCCTCGAACGCCTCGTGGATAACAATGTCCCCGTCTATGCCGTCGGCAAAATCGAGGACATCTTCGCCCATCGCGGCATCACCGAATCCGTCCACACCGGCAATAACGCCGACTCCCAGGCCATGGTCGAAAAATGGACGCGCGAAAAATCCAGCGGTTTCATCATCGCCAATTTCATTGACTACGACATGCTCTACGGCCACCGGCGCGACGCCAAAGGCTACGCCCGCAGCCTTGAGCAAACCGACCAGTGGCTCGCCACTTACCTGCCCCTCATCGGCCCCAATGACATGCTCATGCTCACCGCCGACCACGGCAACGACCCGACCTTCGAAGGCACCGACCACACACGCGAATACGTGCCCCTGCTCGTCTATCGCCCCGGCGAAGCCAACGAAAACCTCGGCATCCGCCGCGGCTTTTACGACATCGCCCAGTCGCTGGCCAAATTCTTCTCCATCCCCGCCATCCCGCGCGGCGCGTCATTTGTCTGACCATGCCGGTCCTGCTATCATGACGTGACCCGCGACAATCGAACATTGAACACCGAACGCTGAACTTGGAACACTAAAACTGGAGGCTCTCATGGTTCCCCAATGGATTATTGAAAAAAAACGCGACGGACATATTTTGACCGATGAAGAAATCCGCTTCTTCATCAACGGCTTCACCGCCGGCACCATCCCCGACTACCAAATGGCCGCCATGGCCATGGCCATTTACCTCAAGGGAATGACCCCGGAAGAAACCGCCGTCCTCACCGACGCCATGATGCGCTCCGGCGCGATGGTGGACACCTCCGCCATCACCAAACCCAAAGTGGACAAACATTCCACCGGCGGCATCGGCGACAAAGTATCCATCATCCTCGCCCCGCTCGCCGCCTGCGCCGGCCTCGCCGTGCCCATGATTTCCGGCCGCGGCCTTGGCATCACCGGCGGCACCCTCGACAAACTCGAATCCATCCCTGGCTTCAACGTCAACCTCTCCGAAAAAGAATTCATCGCCACCATTCAAAAGTGCGGCTTTTCCATGATTGGTCAAACCGGCGAAATCGCCCCCGCCGATAAAAAGCTCTACGCCCTGCGCGATGTCACCGGCACCGTAGCCTCCATCCCGCTCATCACCGGCTCCATCATGTGCAAAAAAATGGCCGAAGGCATTGACTCGCTCGTCCTCGATGTCAAATGGGGCGCGGGCGCCTTCATGCGCACCATCGAAGACGCCACCACCCTCGCCCAATCCATGGTCCGCGTCGGCAAAGCCATGAACAAAGGCATGGTCGCCCTCATCACCGATATGAACCAGCCCCTCGGCCGCACCGCCGGCAACGCGCTGGAAATCATCGAATCCATGGAATGCCTGCAAGGCCAGCATTTGGACGGCGACCTGATGAACATCACCCTCGCCCTCACCGCCGAAATGCTGCTGCTGGGCAAGAAAGCCGCCACCGTGGAAGAAGCCCGCGCCATCCTCGAAAAAATCATCGCCTCCGGCGCGGCCTTCGATAAATTCAAAGAAATGGCCGCCCTCCACGGCACGGATGTCAGCGCGCTCGACGACCTCAGCCGCCTGCCGCGCGCCAGCATCATCCACCCCTTCCCTGCGCCGACCGCCGGCTACATTTCCAAGGTGGACGCCGAATCCATTGGCCGCGCCGTACTCGTCCTCGGCGGCGGACGCCAAAAGACCGACGACCGCATTGACTACGCCGTCGGCACTTCCGGCCTCGTCAAAATTGGCGAATCGGTGCAAGCCGCCCAACCCCTCGTCACCATCCACGCCAATTCGCAAGAGAAACTCGCGCAGGCTCTCACGCACATAGAGAAAGCCTTCGCCATCTCCGCCGAACCCGTCACCCCGCCCAAACCCATCGTCGCCCGCATCACCGGCTAAACGACATAGGCTTGTAATTTATCCGCAGAATGGCAAGGCGGGTCAAACACAGCCCAAGTGTTTCATCTTGAGCGCACGTTCAACTCTGCTATCATCACAATATGCGATTTGTTGAGAGCCAAATCATTGCTGGCGATTGTGCGGAGGTACTTCGCAACTATCAAGACAACTTTTTTGACCTTATCGTAACTTCGCCACCTTATGCAGACTCCAGAAAAGCGACCTATGGGGGTATTCGACCTGAAGAATATGTGGAGTGGTTCCTGCCCAAAAGTGAACAATTTTTGCGGGTCTTAAAACCCACGGGCACGTTCATCCTGAATATCAAAGAAAAGGTCACCCAAGGAGAACGAAACACCTACGTCATCGAACTGATTCTCGCCTTGCGCCGCCAGGGATGGCTCTGGACCGAAGAATTCATCTGGCACAAAAGAAATTGCCATCCAGGGAAATGGCCCAATCGGTTCCGCGATGCTTGGGAACGTTGCCTGCAGTTCAATAAGGACCGCAAGTTCAACATGTATCAAGAAAGCGTGATGGTGCCAATGGGCGCATGGGCTCGAACCAGGTTGAAACGACTGGGCAAAAATGACGTGATCCGCTTTGACTCTCAAGTTGGCAGTGGATTCGGAAAAAATATTGCCAATTGGGTGGGCCGGGAGAAGGCATATCCCTCAAATGTTCTCCACCTCGCAACCGAAACCGACAACCGCAGCCATAGTGCAACTTTTCCACGCGCGCTGCCGGAATGGTTTATCAAACTTTTTACCCAAGAAAACGATTGGGTACTGGACCCATTTGTCGGTAGCGGAACGACTTGCGAGGTTGCCCAGCGATTACACCGCAACTCCGTTGGTATTGATATCCATCAACAATACGTGGAATTGGCCCAAGAAAAAGTCAAACCATTGCAACGCCTGCTGTTGGAGGAAAGTGGAACTTATGGCCGGACGAGAAAAAAGCAAACGAAACGGGCTAAACAAAAGCGAATTAAATAGATTTATCGAGCCACGCATCCAGGAATTTCACCAGCGCAGGCTTCAGAATCTTATGGAGCTGCAACTAAAGAAAATCCTTGCTCGAAAAAATCCGTACTTATTTAAGGCAAAGAATCAAAATACGGCCCAAGACTTGATTCGCTCCATTTTGGACGCACATCTTTCATCCCAGGAGGAGGGCATTTTCGGTTCCTTTCTCGAAGAACTTGCGATTTTTGTTTGCCGCAAGGCTTACGGTGGTCAAAAGTCTTCGGCGGAAGGCATTGATCTCGAATTTCAAAAAGATCAAGTCCGCTGGTTGGTTTCCATCAAATCAGGGCCAAACTGGGGAAATAGCCGCCAAATTGCAAAAATGCGTGACGACTTTAAAAAAGCCAAGCGAATTTTGGGAACCAACGCAAAAATGGCACGGCCCGTTCAGGCTATCAATGGTTGTTGCTATGGTAAAGATGACAAGCCCGAAAAAGGCGATTATCGAAAACTCTGCGGGCAACGCTTTTGGGAATTTATTTCCGGAGATGCAAACCTCTACACGGAAATCATCGAACCCATTGGGCACAAAGCCAGAGAAAAGAATGAACAATTCTTGCTGGAATACGCCAAGGTAATCAATCGCTTCACACGTGAATTTTCACAGGAATACTGCGCCGTAAACGGCGAAATCCTGTGGGATAAACTGGTTCAATTTAATTCGGGCAAGAAGGCAGAATAAATCTCCCCCAAAAACAGCATGATGCCTCGTATAATGGTACTAAAACATCGGATTTCAACACACAGCAAAGGAGCTTACACAAATGATTGATCGCAAACCCCTCAACGCTTCCCTAACCGCCGTGAAGAAAGCCTTCCCAAAAGCCAAGCCCAAGCTGGGCATGATTCTGGGTTCCGGCCTGAGCGATATTGCCGATGCCTTCAAGCCGCTCGGCACACTCAGCTACGACAAAATTCCGGGGCTGGGGAAAGCCGGCGTCGTCGGCCACGCAGGGCGCTTGCTATGGGGCGAATCCGCCGGCGTGGAAACCTTCATTTTCCAGGGCCGCCGCCACTACTATGAAGGCGTTAGCTGGGACGCCGTCGCCACCCCCCTCTTCCTGCTGAAGAGCCTGGGCGCCAAAGCCGTCTTCTTAACCAACGCCGCCGGCGGCACAAATCCCAAATGGAAACCCGGCGACCTGATGATTATTGAAGACCACATCAACATGATGGGCGTCACCCCGCTGCTCGGCAAACACGACCCCTTCTGGGGCCAGCGCTTCCCCGATCAGTCATTCATCTACGACCGCAAGTTGCGCGCCGCCCTCGCCCGCGCCGGCCAAAAGGCGAAAATCTCCCTCCGCAAAGGCGTCTACTTCGCCGGCACCGGCCCCACCTACGAAACGCCCGCGGAAATTCGCGCCTGGCGCAAACTGGGCGCGGACGCCGTCGGCATGAGCACCGTGCCCGAGGCCATGCTCGCCAATGCCGCCGGCCTGCGGGTCGTCGGTCTCTCCTGCATCACCAACATGGCCGCCGGCATTCTGAACCAGCCCCTCACCCACGAGGAAGTGTTCGAAACCTCCCAAAAGGCCATGAGCAACATGAAAAAATTAATCCTTCAATTCTGGAAAGAACTGGCCAAGGAGAAAATCTGAGCAAAAATTTCGCGTAGCTGGCGCGGGCAAATTCCTTTGCTCCGCGCCGGCAATCTGTGAAAGAATAAGAAGAAACAACCGAACCCTGTTTGCAAGAGAGGCACCCCATGGCAAAAAAGAAAACCGTCAAAACCAAAAAGACCACCAAGAAAGCCGCCGCGGAAATGCAATATCACGTGCATCTGAAGCCGGGCGACGTCGGCCGCTACGTCCTGATGCCGGGCGACCCCGGACGCGTACCCGTGATTGCATCCTTCTTTGACAACGCCCGCGAAGTGGCCTTCAACCGCGAATACCGCACCTTCACCGGCACCGTGGACGGCATCAAGGTCTCCGCTTGCTCAACAGGCATCGGCTGCCCCTCCGCCGCGATTGCCATCGAAGAACTCATCAAATGCGGCGCGGACACCTTCATCCGCATCGGCACCTGCGGCGCCCTCCAGCGCGAAGTCAAACTCGGCGATTTGTGCATCACCACCGCCGCCGTCCGCGAAGAAGGCACCACCCGCCAATACGTGCCCCTCTCCTACCCGGCCGTGGCGGATTTGGATGTGACCCTGGCCCTGCGCGAAGCCGCCAAGAAACTGAAGCTGCCCGCGCACACCGGCATCGGCCACTGCAAGGACGCATTTTTCATCGAAGACAAAGACATCCCCATCCGCGAGGACATTGACGCCAAGTGGAATGCTTGGTACCGCTCAAACGTCATCTCCACCTCGATGGAATCAGCGGCGCTCTTTGTGGTCGGCAGCATCCGCCGCGTTCGCGTCGGCGAAGTTTTGGCAACCATCGGGCTAACCTATGACGACGCGCCCATCATTGCCAAAGTCGGCATCGAAGAAGCCATCCGCACCGCCATCGAAGCCATCCGCATCCTCGACGGCAAGAAATAATACACCCAACAGCGCCCCCCCCATCGCGCCGCGCTGGCCCCTCAAGCGCGGCGCGACGGCGATTGCCCCAATAACTCCGCAAACGCCTTCAAGTCCGCGCCCGTGCGAATGATGCGCCCGCCCCGGAACAACGGTTGCCATTTGCCCGCGCGCCGCAACCGCGCGCGATACAACGTAGCATAAGCCATATCCGGGGCCGCCCCGCCAGCGCCGCCGACAAGTTCCGCCCCGCGCCGCACATTATCGCTCATCCACGCCGGCAGTCGCGCCGCATAATCATTGCGCGCCACCTCGCCGGCGTGACACCGCAAAGCGCGCTGCAACGTCGCCAAATGCCGCCGACTGGCCGACACCATCAAATTGGGCCGTTGCAGCGGATGCCAATACTCGGTCTCCACCACCGCCATTTTTTTGCCCACCCGGTCCATCGCCGCAACCCCCAGCAAATGAGCGGCGCGATGCGTCGCGTGTCCGTCGCGCGCGTGCGGCAAGCACAAAACATCCGGTCCCAATCCCCGCAACAGGCGCGCGAGTCCAGCCGCCGTTAATTTCTTTTCGGGAGACACCGCCTCAAACCCCAGCACACGCACGGCCGCTTGCAATTCTTTACGGCGCGCCCCTTGTCGTGGCACATGACTCCCCAGCGTGGCAGGCGCCACCCAAACGCGGGCGCGGCACTCCTCTTTCAGACGCAAAGGAAGCAGCCCGATGATGCTCTCATCGTCCGGATGCGGCGCTAAAACAAGAATTTTCACGACGGAACTCCTTCCTAGCCGATTAGTTGCAAAAATACCATCTTTTTTCTATTAAAACGCTTGAATTATTTCCATTCCGATGTAGGCTTCTCTACATTGCTATGCGTCTAATGTTGTACAACATGCGTTACGCCACCGGCACGGGGTTCAAATTCCACCTGCCGGTCCCTTTTGGTGGCTTTTTCCGGCGCACCGATAAAAACCTCGACGCCCTCATCCGCTTTTTCCGGGACCAAAAAGCCGACGTCCTCGGACTCGTGGAAATTGATACCGGCTCCTACCGCAGCCGCTGGCACAATCAGGCCGAAGTCATCGCCCGCAAATTAAACAAGCACACCTTCTCGCGCACCAAATACAGCTATGCCTCGTGGTGGAGCCGCCTCCCGATGATGCGCCGCCAGGGCAACGCCTGCATCTCCGGCTACTCCGTCATCCGCGAACGCACCCACTTCCTGCGCAAAGGCGTCAAACGCCTCGTCATGGAACTGGAGCTGGAAGACGTCGTCATTTTCATCGTCCACCTCGCCCTCAGCCGCAAAACACGCGAAGCCCAACTGAACGACCTCGCGAAGCTGGCGCAAAACGCGCGCAAGCCCTACCTCATCGCCGGCGACTTCAACGCCTTCGCCGGCAAAGTGGAACTGAGCCGCTTCATGGAAGAACTGAAGCTTTCCAGCGCGAACATCAGCGACCTGCCCACCTTCCCCAGCCGCAACCCGCGCTGGCAACTGGACTTCATCCTGCACAGCCCTGAAATTGAAGTCACCAACTTCTCCGTAGCCAACGATGTCCGCCTGAGCGACCACCTGCCGCTCATCTGCGACTTTGAAGTCCGCCGCCCCGCCGCCCGCAAGAGCGCGTAATAGCAACCCCTCCCCCCCTGCGCGCCCAGTCGCCCCAACCGCCCGCAACCCAACTTTTCCACACCGTGGGAGACATTTGTGCCCGCCTGTCACAGAAAAGCCGGACGGGGCGAAGCTCGTCCCTTCAGGAGGTGGCATAGGGAGTATCCACGATATTTTTCCACGATATTTTTCTAGCCAGATGCCCCGAGTTCTGCGATAAGCGCGGTAGTCCCAGCATGCGTCATGTTCGGACGGGTTCAGTTCTTTTTAAATTTAGCGTTTTGAAGTCTTCCCCGCGCAAGCGGGGAGTCGTTCTTCCTGAAAACCAGCAACTTTCTATCGTGGAACGAGACTCGAGAGACGCGCCCACCATGGGCGCGGCTCCTCGTCTTGTGTTCCACGATGGGGCTTGCTGGTCCCACAGGAAGGGCATGGGCTTGGTGTCGTGCCCTCTTTCCAGTTTATGCGCCACCAAGTTCATGCCAACCACATCAGGAGCATGAGCAATGAAAAATCTAAGGAAGCAGCAACTTATCGCCATCGGGAGCAGCAGCGCCGTTCTTTATGGTGTCTTGTGCCTTGTTGCCTTTGCGTCGGCTGCTTCCCGCAGCGAAAAGCCCGCGCCCGTTGATGCTGAGCAATATGCCGATTTCATGGAGAACGAGGTCTTGGATATTCAGGATTTGGCGGAGGACGCGGAAGTCCAGCGCCGGATGTTCAACCGGATTACTCCGCCGGGGCTTTCATGGACTCAGCCGATGTTCCCGCCGGTTGCGCCGTTCGACGCCCAATACTTTGACGAGCAGTTTTTGGCGGGGCTTTTAGGCGAGGACAAAAACAGCGTGGCGATTTATCCGCTTTCGCTGATTCAAGACTCCAAGACACGGGAAACGCTCATTTACAATGCCGAGGGGGAGCTGATTGCGGCCATTCCTGCCGACTGCGGCTCCCGCGAGTGGCCGAAGGATGCCGACCCATCCCGTGTAATTCTGCAACTGGACTTGCTGCCCGCTGAGGATGTCGAACCATACCTTTACACCGAAAGGCGTATTGAGGAAACTCTTGCGCGGTATAACGCATCGCGTTCGGCCAAGTCTGGCGGCGCGGCAACGAGAGGTTTAGAGGCTGGCGAGTTCGGCATCTGCAACATTCAGGGAACAACGAACGGCACGATGTTTATCACAGTGACCAACGGCGCGAGTGTTGCCGAAGTTTTCGCCTATACCGTTTGGCACACTTCCTCGGTGGTTGTGGTCACGTGGACCAATGAGCAATCCAACGTGGTAACGGACACCAATACGGTATGGCATCAGGTATCGCCAGCATTTAACGGGCTGGAAAGCGCGTGGGAATGTCTGACCACCAATCTGGTGCTGACCAATGGCGTTGGCGTGTACGAGAACGCGAATATATCCAGCAACGCGCGGATACGGTTTTATGCCGTGGCGAATCGGCAGGATACCGATGGCGACGGTTTAACTGATGGCATGGAAATCTTTATTCATCACACCGCCCCGCAAAGCATGGACACGGACGGCGATGGTCTGACCGATTTTGAAGAAGTGCAACTTGGAACGGAGCCTCACACACCCAATATTGTCAAAAAGGTGTATTTTGTTGACGAGCTGCCAGAAGAACCCACCGGCGCAGTTCATCGGGCGAGGACATCTATGTCACGTGGAGCAATCTTCAGGCAAAAGCCATATATACGGAGCGGCATAAAGAAGGATTTGGGGAGTACTTCTCCAGTAATATTGCAGCATCCATACCGCCCAAATACTATCTTACTAAAGAGAGGATATACCATACGGAGTGTCGGGGAGTCAGTATAGTTCTGAATCCGGCCAGCGCTCCTGACACAATACAGTTCATCCTGTCGCAATCCAACTACTGTCGAAAAGTGTATGATCCCTTGGGCTGGCCCACATCACTTGTAGAGCACACTTGTTCCGGGGCGAGCGCCTTTTCAAAGATACGTTATGCGGATTGTTACAATCTGATCGAATTAGTGTGGGATTATTCTTATACTCAACCGTCAACAGCCTTTCCATTTTCTCATCATTGGTGGGAGACTCAAACCACCTGCCCGCCTTATCACCACACCAATAATATTTTGTATTCCTCCGTGGACACCTGCCGTTTCATGCATGATTGGATAGGATACTCCACCCTGATTGGTAAATGCAATCCCATCAGCACAACGGAATCCTATAACTATAGGACCAATGAACACGGTTTGGGGTGTGATGTTTATTCTTCCCCCACCTACGAGTTGTATGAAGAATATCTATACGATGAATACACGGACTCCATGCTGGAGGAATTCACCGTTGCTGATTTGCAGATGTATATGGACAATTGGGATGAGTTGCCTTGGGGCAAACGGCTGGTCAGACATACGCATACTTATCCCCCTGCGACCAATACACTCACGCCAAACTACACCTACTCATACCGCAAAGTAGCTGCTGATCCTACTCCAAGGCTTGCCCTCCAGGCTCTTCGCTTTCGGTGGGAAGTGCCCACCGAGACCGGAGTGGTCTATAAGATTATCTGGCAGGAAGAGTATTGGCCCGATGGGGAGGACTGGCCCTCGGAATGCCGCACGGAACTGAGGGAGTGCAACCTCTTGGGCACAGGGACAACGGCTTACTCAACCAATATGGACCTGATGCCTCCCAACACCAATGGCACGATATATTTGATTCCCGCCCCTCTTATTGATCTGGAAATTTATATGCCGGCGGTTATGGACTCTGCTGAACCCAAGATTCCGGATTCCGAGAAGCTGGTTAGAGGCAGTGTAACCTATGTCAATCTGGACAATGATGATGCCGATTCCGTTTATGATCATCACGACACCCTTGTTGAGGGTGGCGACAACGAATTGGTAAAAGTTAAATTGAAGGTCAAGACAAGCAGTTTAACCCCCTCATCGGCACGGTTGCTTGCAACGGCCGGCTCAACCAATGTGGTCATTTGGACCAACGGCAACAAACATGCCTCCAGCGCCTACCCCATGGGATCAAACATGGACTTATGGAGCGATTTTAGATATGAAAGCAACTGGGCTGTCAAAACACTGTGGGTGGAGGGCATATCTCCGCATACGATCCAGCAGGGTACAATTCTGAAAATGGAGTATATCGTAGGGTCTAATATATGTGCAGACGAGGCGGCCTTGACGGTTGTCGGTGTGGATAAAATCAAATGGCGTGGCAAGGGCAACAGCCTGAACGATAACGATGTGCTGGATGCCGACCCAAACTGGCCGAGCGGATTGATGCCCAGCGCTGTGCGGGTGTTCCCCGGCGCCCGGATGGAGAATGGTACCGTTGGCCCCGCGCGGGACAAGGTCACTGCCGAAGTGGCATTGACCGTTGCCCCTCCGCACCCCATCAAGCTCTATTTGCGCTCCTTTGACGCGGACGATCCGACGTCTGCCAGTTCACCCGTGGACAACGAGGCTGATGAGGAGGACAACCGCGGCATATCTCCGGCGAAGGCTGGTCAGTTCACGGGTGAGTCGGACGGTGTGCGGGAGCTTGTTTTTCAAGAAAACGTCAAAACGACAAACTGCGAATTTCAGACGACCATGCAACCGGGGGACAATTTCCGCATCGTGGCCAATGGGGACAGGGATTTTCTGTTGCGTTTGGAGAACCACGACGCAACACAAGATGCGGGCGCAACCGCTGCGGAAAAAAACGCCAACAAACAACGCATTTGCAACATGGACGTTTCCGGAACACCGGCCGAGCGGGAAATCCGACAACCCGGCAACTTTGCCTCCGATGTGCTCACCGTGTGGCGATTCCTGCATGTTGAGGTTGATTCGATGGCCGCACCGCCGACGACGGGACCGGAAAAGAATACGGTGGACGGCAGCCTTGCCGGTGTTGTCGGCGATGGAACGGTTGCGCAACGGGTTCATTTAAGCGTCAATCTGAAGACCGGCCTTGCACCGCCAGATAACTCCGCCAATCTGACGGCGGGGACCGGGAATGGCCGTTTTGAAAACGGCTGGATTCAGATTGGCTCCGGTGGCGGCACGCCCGGTCAAACTCAAACCAGCGACTTGCTGGGCAATGGTGACGATTATGTTCGCAAGGATGCGGGCATTGATATTCCGGCGAGCGTGTCCAGAAGCGGACAGCCTGACGTAATCGGCAAAATCATTGCGTGGAGCGGCCCGGCATTCACCCTCAACATATCATCCGGCACACTCTCCACCAACTATAACGGCGGCTCCCTGAATGTGGCCGGGGTTTCCGCGACAATCTCCACGATAAGCGGATCAAACATCGTGAACGTCACTGCTCCCCCAACGATTCCGTTTGTGTTGCATGACGATGATGTCGCGTCCCATCCATATCAGCCGAATACCTCCCTGATGCAAGCCAGCGACTCGACGAACCAGAATCTTTTCGCTGCCGCATATGTGAGGCCTGCCCACCATGTACAGCATGGCACGAATATCGCTCCATTCCTACGAAATGTTGAGGGTGGAACAGACTTTGGTTCACAGATGGATGCGGGTTGCGATTCGACTTCCTTGCCACGGTTCTGGACTGTTTATATCCAAGGCATGCTCCAAGGCTCTATTTTGGCAGATCGCGATCCAAACACTGAACCAATTGGGTTTGGACGGAGTTTTCTAAGTTCTCGGGGTGGCGCTGTTTTTGTAGAACCCGTCCGGGAGTACGAAGCTAGACAAGGTTTACAAACGGGAACCGTACTGAAAAAAACTACAATACATGAAATAGGCCACCAGTTCACGTTACAGGACAATACAGGCGGATTGATGAATCAAGGTTGGCCAGTACCGCTCTATTTCACGGACGACCATTTGAGTATTATCAGGGGTATCCCCAAACCATAAAAAGGAGCACCATCAGTGAAATTACTAAAAGCATTTATTATGGGCGCACTCATCTCGTGTGCAAGCTTTACTTCGGATGGGCCTATCAGGCTCATTGTAAATCCTACTAATCTTGTATTGCATCTGGGACAACCGGCCACCTTTGCCCTTGGAGCATCGAATATATCTGACATGCCCGTTAAGGGGATATTTGTCCCGATACAGAATGGCTTTGCGGGGTTATCGGTGGAAATATCTGATCCCTCGGGTGACAAGTACCTGTTTGCGCACGATGAAGTCGTGGATGATATTTACTACAATGAAGTCATCTTAAAACCTGGCGAGACTCTCAAGAGCTCAATAATCATTCTTTATGACATGGCAAAGGATCGTCATGTGTTCAATCGCCCAGGAAAATACACCTTGTCCTTTGTTTTACAGTGGAAATGGCAGGAACTACACCGAACTGCTGTTAGGACAACTGTTCAGCTGGAGGTATTGGATCGGGATGAAGAGTTGTCTCACCTCCCCAGCGCGGCAAGGCGATTATGGATGGACAGGGATATTGCGTATGCGTTCCAGACCGATTCAGAGTTAAGTGATTCTTCCTTGGAGCGATTGCGCAAGCTGGCGGACGAGTACCCGGGAACAGTGTACGGCAAGTTGGCTTCGGATTTATTGGAGAGAGAGAAGAAACGATAACGCCACAACACTGTTGGCAAAGGGTTCTGGCGAATGTGAAAGTCGGCGAACCTTCGACGCTTTATGCGCCCGTCGGTTCCGCTTCAGCAAACTTCTCCCGACGGGTAGTGTCCGCTATTTTTCAGACTTTGGGGCAGAGTGGGCCTCCATCTAAGGCATGGTGTGGAAAACTCGGCCCCGGCGACTGGGCAGCTACGGGGCGTCGGCTTCCGGCGCCTGGACGACGGGGGCCAGCACCAAACGGAAGCCGTTGACGGCGCCGCGCGCGTTGCCGAGATAGCCGTAGCAGGTGTCGGTCCGCAGGCGGTTGTTTTGATGGTCGTCCCAGCCGCCGCCCTGCCAGCCGCCGAATTTATCGCTGCCGGGTTCGCGGGCGGTGGTTTCCCATACGTTGCCGCCGGCGCCAAAAAGTCCCCACACGTTTTCGCCGCTTCGTTCCACCGGCGCGGTGACGGCGAACCCGTCGTGATAGTCGGAAATGCAGGGCAAATCACTGAAGGCTTGCGCGAATGCGCTGTCGGCGTAATTGCCGCGCCGGGGCGGCCAGACTTCGCCCCAGGGATAGCTGGCATTCTGGCCGGCGGATGTGTATTGAATGGCTTCCTGCCGGGAGGGCAGCCGATAGGCGAGATGCTCGGGCAGCTTGCCGGCGGCGCGTTCCTGCTCCGTAAGCCAGGCGGCGTAGGCGACGCAATCATCAAAATTGACGCGCACGACGGGCTGGCGGGGATCGTTCAGGGGTTGCTCGCGAAACTCGCCGCTGTCGTGCTCCGGTTCCTTCTTTTGATATTCCTCATTCGTGACTTCAAAGCGGCCGACCCAAAGTCGCAGCAATGGAATCCACATAAATTCCATGTTCACGGTGTGCGCCACCCAGGGCTGACCTTCGACGGGCAGCGGCGTGGTGGCGACCAAAGCCGGCGGCGGGACGAATACGGGTTCGACGGGCTTGGCTTTCGCCCGTTGTTGCGCCTTGCGCGGCGCGGGCTTTTCCGCAACAGGTGCAGATTTGAACGGGTGGTTCTGGATGTAAATAACCAGCTTGACGACCATCCATACCGCGAGTGCGCTCACAGCAATGCCAGCCACAGCCATGATGCGCCGGTTGATGCGTTGCCATTCCGCGCGACTGCGCGGGCGGCGCGCGGTGACGCGCTCGCCGCTCAGGGCGCGCACGAAGTCGGCGCAATTCACAAAGCGCGCACGCGGCTGAGGTGCCATGGCGCGTCGCAAGGCCGCGCGGATGGCCGGCGGCCACTCCGCCGGTGGTGCCGCACCGGGTTGCGGCGGGGCGCCCGCCAGAAGCTCCCATGTCAGCGCGGCGAAGGCATATTGATCGCTGGCGGAATCCGGCTCGCCGCCGCCGTGCAGTTCCGGAGCGAGATAAGCGCCCGAAACGCCTTCGCGCTTCGCCGCGCCGGCCGTCACCGTGACGTGGCGGTGCGGAGTCAGGCCAAAGTCCGTCACGCGCCCCACGCCATCGTCATCCACCCGGATGTTCGAGGGCTTGATGTTGCGGTGAATGATGCCGTGGCTATGGGCGACATCAAGCCCTTCGGCAACTTGCTGCAGAATGGGGATAAGCTCTTCCAGCGTGCGGGGCCCGTCGGGACCAGAGGCCATCCACGTTCCAATATCCTCCCCCGGCGCGTAAGCGCCAATGACGTAAATCTGGTCACCGACATACACCAACTGTTGGACGGCGGCCAGGCTCGGATGCAGCGCATCCGTCATCCGGCGGATGGCCTGATGAATGCTGGCCATGACCTGCTTGGAGCGCCGCATGGCCGGCGGCAGCCAGCGCAGCGAGACGTCTTTGTTCTCCTCGCGGTCGCGGCACAGCCAAACTTCGCCCAAGGTGCTCGAACCGAGAAGGGCCACAACTTCATAGCGGTTCCACAGAATGGAACCAATGGATAATTCCCGCCGTTGGGCCAAGACCTCCGGATGAGTCTCTTCCGGGGCATAAATCTTGGTCGTCTGCACCGTCATATGTGGGGCAGTATGCCTGTTGTTGGATATTTAGACAATAAAAACCGCCAGCTCGCCATGGGCCGAATATCTATTTCCTTGACGCGGATGCTTTTTTTTGAGGCGGGGGAAGCACCCAAATGTCCGGCCACTGGTCGTTGCCGGAATGGAAGGAAAGGCGGGCGGCTTTTTCGGGCGGGTCATCCAGCCGCCACAGAAAGATTTCGTAATCGGCGCGATCATGCTCGTGGCCTTCGCGGGCGGCCCCATAGACCAGCAAGCGGCCATCGTTTGAAATTCGCGGGAAATACTCGTGGCTCCAATAGCCGGGCGAATCAAAGATGGGCGTGATGGTTTTGCCATCGAGCGACACCCGCGCAAAGCGAGTGCCCATGTTGCCGGCGCTTTCCACCAGAACAAGCCACGCCCCGCCCGGAACAAACGACAACTGGCATCCCCCGCCCACCTGCGTGACGTTGCCATCGGCCAGATTCACCAGCGCGGTATAGCGCCGCCGCCCGCGCACGGTCACGGCCAATCGTCCGCCCGCCGGGTCTATCACCGGCCCGGTCCAAATCACTCCCGGACGCTCATCCAGCAGGATGGTTTCCTTGCCGGTGTCCACTTCCACCTGCACCACCTGTTTGCCGCCCCGGTGGAAAACAACGGACTTGCCATCGCCGGTCCAACAAGGTTCCGCGCCGCGTTCCGCCACTAATTTTTCTTTGTGGGTTTGCAAGTCCAGCACCCAGATATCCCATTCCTCCAGATTGCGAAACGATACCCACTCCTGACGCGAACGCGCGAACACCACCTGTTTGCCCGTGGGGGAAATTTTGGGCGTGCTGTCGGTGAAGGGACTACTCGTCAGGCGCGTCAGCTTCCCCGACGGCCAATCAAACCGCACCAAATCATGCTGGCCATACATGATGGAACTCCACACCACAAAGCCGCGGCTATTGCCCCAGACATGATCCATCGCGGCGATTTCATGCGGCCCCATGCTGGTCAGCTCGCCTTTGGTTGGCGGATCACCAAGGCCCGCGCGCGTGTCCGCGCGCACTTTCCACGCCCAGCCACCAAGCACAGCAATCGCCAGACATATAAAAAACGCCCACATCAAAAGAAAGGGATTCGTGCGACCGGCGCGCGAGTCGCTGGGTGGCGCGCCACGCTGTTTGGCGCCGCGACTCCACAACAAGCCAAGCAGCCCCAGCCCGCCCAGCAGATAATCCACGATTTGGCTGGCGATATGCGTGCCCAGCAGCACCACCCCCGCATCCGCCGCCGGCACACCAGCCCAGCTCATGGTGCTGGCGCCGGAGCCTTCATAAGCGCCAAAGCTCAGCACGGTCGGCACCGGCAAGGCCGCCCCCGCCTCCCCGCCAATCAGCCCCATCAGCATCTGCCAAAACGGCAGCTTCGCCAATTCGGGACGCAACATCTGCGCCGCGCCGCGAAACAGCACCACCAAACCCAAATACTTCACCACCCGGACGCCCACCGAAAGCAGCGTCACCCGTCCCAACACCCCCGCGTGGCGCACCCGCTCCAGCGAATCCGCCAAGTGCCGCAGGAAACGCTCGCCATGCACCATCCAGCGCCACTGCTGAATACGGGTTGGCAACGCGCGCAACATTCGGTCCGCCAGCGCCGGCCCATAAAAAATGACGCCGCCACCCACCAGCAAAATGACCACCATGACAATCACCGCCGGCGCGCCCAGAGAAAGGCCCGCCGCCTGACTCAACGGCAAGCCAATCAAGCCCACCACAATCAGCGCCAGAGCCACAATATCGAACCACAGCCCGACCGCCATGGATGAAATGCAATCCTCATGCCGAACCCCCTCGCCCTGATTCAGCAACGCCCAATACGACAATTCCCCGGCCCGCGCGGGCAGCATATCCACGAACATGTTGCGCGCCAGCGTCACACCGAACATCCGCCCCCGGCTGGGCAATCGCGTCACACCCGACCCCGCCAGCAACAGACGATACCGAATCGCGCGCAACAAGGTTTGCAGCACTTGGGCCACGGTGTACACCACCCAAATCCCCACGGCCATTTGCGTCAGCCCCAGCATCACCTCGCCAGCCGATGTGCCCGCCGTGTGCAAAATAAGCCACACGATTCCCACGGAAACCAGAATGGATACCCCAATGCGAAGAACTTTGTTCATATTTTCATCATAGCCTCACCTACACGGGAAAGAAACCCTTTTCCGCCCTCCGCCGATGCGCTAGGCTGTTGCCGAATATGAAAAAAACATTGCGCCTCTTCATCCGTTCCCTGCGCGCCCTGCTTGTTCTGCTGGGTCTGCTACTGTTATTGGGCGGCGGCATCCAGTTCACCAAATGGCCGTGGCGTTTGTATGACCGCCTCAACAATGTGCCGCTGCCATCGCCAGATGCCCCGCCAAACGTGATTCTCCTGATGGGCGGCAGTGGCATCCCCGGTGATTCCGGCCTGATGCGCACATTCTATGGAGCCGAAGCCGCTCGCCGTTTCCCCGCAGCCACATTGCTCGTGGCCATGCCGCTCGACGCCGAAGAATCGGTGTCCTCGCGCGCGTATCTCGACGAACTGCTCCTGCGCGGCGCTTCGCCCGACCACACCCGCATTTTGCCCAACGGACGCAACACCCGCGAGCAGGCGTTGCGCCTCGCGGAATGGCTGGCAACGAACCCGCCGCCCCACCGCGTGATGATTGTCACAGACCCCGAACACGTGCGCCGCACCGCCGCCTCCCTCCGCCGGGTCTGCACCGACCGGAACATCCCCGTGGAATTGTCGGCCATGGCCGCCCATCCGCTGGCGCTCGAAGACCCGCTCCCCTGGCGCGCGGCCGAGCTCTCAACGGACGCCCCAACCGCCGCACCCCGACGCACCGTGCCCGACATCGGTGGCACCATCCAACTGCGCTACACCATCTGGAACAACCTCAACTACTCCCAGCGCGCCTTCCGTGAATACGCCGGCCTGCTCTACTACCGCCTGCAAGGCTGGCTGTAAGCGCAGGCCTCAGAAGTCGCGCCGCAGACTCACCCCTTAAACACAAAAAACTTCCGCATCACATAGTTGATAGCCAGCGAGCTGAGGATGTTCGCCCCAAACGCAATGGTCGTCTGCGCCCCGAACTGCTTGATTAACCACCCCATCAAGGTGGAGCCGACGGTCATGCTCACCGCGGAAACCGCGAAAAACAGCAGAAATTCCACAATCACGTGATGCCGCCCCGGGCGGAACACAAACAGGCGGTTAATAATGTAGCAAACGACGTTCGACACCAGAAACGCGGCCACATTGGAAAACACCGCGTAGCGCGCACGCAACGCCTCATCCACAACCGGCGCCGACAACCGCAGCACACGCACCAGAATGTCATCCGACGCCACACACGGAAAAAGATAAAAACCCACCACAAAAAATGTCAGGATGTGCACCCCGGTCGCCACGCCACCGGCCAGACCATATTTAATAAATTGCACCAGCGGCGACGCATCGTGCGACAGAACATGTTCCCAGCGTTCCCGTAATGTCATGTTACTTCACCCATTCCTTGATTTCCGGCGGCAAATCCTCAATCGCGCGCACCACACACTCCTCGTCCGTTCCCGCTTCCGTCGGCACCGACACCGTCGCCCCCACCTTCTGCCCGGCCAACGCCTGCGCCAGCCGCGACGTGGACGAAATAATATGCTTCTCCGGCAGTTGGTCCCACTCGCCCAAAATGTGATACTGCTCGCGTCGCCCGTCCGCGTATTCCAGCGAAACCGTGGTGCCGATTCCCGCCACATCCTTGGGCGATTGCGAAAAATCCGTCGGACGCACCCGCGCCATCATCTGCTCCAGTTCCGAGCGCCGCGCCAGCAGCACCGCCTGCATATCCTTGGCCGCCTTGTACTCGAAGTTTTCGCTCAAATCGCCATAGCTGCGCGCCACCGCAATTTCCTTCGAGTTGGCCGGAATATCCTGATGAATCAGTTTGTCCAACTGCTCCTGCCGCTCGCGATAAGAACGCTGCGAGGTTACTCCGCCGGTGGACACCGGCGCGGCGTCAACATCCCCCGTCAACACAGACTGCAAATGTGGAAACCGTTTCAGGATGCGCGCCTGCACCACTTTGCGGTCCAGCGCCGACCACGCCGGCGACGTGTTCACCCGCTGGAAAACATCGCGCTGACGCCCGGGCGTCATGCCGCCAAAAGCGACTTCGAGAGAATCGGCAGCAGAGAAATCCGCGCGCAGCATTTTCTGCGTCTTGAGCCGCTCGCCCATATAGTCCTGCTCCAGCTCATCCAAAATCAGCGGAGTCAGCGCAGGCAACGCGGGCAAATCCCATGCGGCCGCCTGCTTGGCATTGCGCAACATCCACAGCAACATTTCCTGACCAACATCCAGTTGCGCACACGCCGCCGCAAACACCTGCCGGCACTCATCGCCAAGCCCCTGCGCCAAAAGAAAATCCATCGTTTTTTGCAGCGGCGTGAAATGAAGACGCGGCAAATTATCCAGAAGCGCGACCTTCATCGCGCCCGCGTCTTGCTTCCACAAAAACTCCAACACTGGCGACAACTCCCGCACCGGCAAATCATGCAAAACATCCAGTAGCCGGGCGGAATCATAAAATTCCGGCGCCACCGCCGCCCAATCGCACACGTCCGTTGCAATGTTCAGCCGCGCCGCCAGCATCGCGCCCATCAGCCGATAGCCCGGCTGACGGCTCGTCGCCGCGCGCAACACAACATTCAACCGCCCGCCCACCACCTGCGCCTGGGCAGGCGTCAACGCGCCCCCGCCCGGCAAACGCTCGGCGAAGTCCCGCACCAAATCCAACACCGCGGCAATATCGCGCTCATTGGCCAGACGGTCGAACCACGCATCCTCATCACCCCCGGCGCTATCCAGCAAGCGAATCGGCTCCGTACGCTTGCTCGGCACCTCAACCAGGGGGTCTGCCTTCAATCCCTTTCGCGCCGCCTCCCAAAAACGCTTCCAATCCGCTTCCGCCACCACACCCGCCTGCACCAGCGTTTCCTGCAAAACCGGCGCAGGCATCGGCCCAAAACTAGCCAGCGCCAGCTTGACCACGTCCGTCGGCGCTTCCCGCACCATCTGTTGAATAACCGCGCGCTCCCGGTGCCAGCGCGCCAGCAAATGCTCCTCCTCCAGAATCTCCAATGTCTCGGCCGCCACCTTCATGGCCAGCCCGTGTCCCGGACGCCCCCGAAAATCAATTTCAATTTTCCGATACAGCGTATCCACCCGCTGCACCACGCCAAAACCCCATGTCCGCTGGAAGCACAACGTTCCCGGCTGCAAACGAACCAGCAAACGCAAACGACGCACACATTCCCGCGCCGCCAGCGGTTGCCCAAAACCCGCCTCCTGAATCAGCGTGCGCAAATGCGGGTCCGTGCCGGCAAACACCTCAGCCGCCCGCACCCAATCCCGGCCGGTCATCTGCTCAATCGGGGTATTTACCGCGCGCCACTTCAGCACCGCCAGCCCCCCGTCCACATTGCCGTCCTTCGCCAGAACCTCTTGCGCCATCTCCGCCCACTCCTGAGTGGCCTCCGGCACCCCCGCCTCCGCGCCGGCGCGCAAAACGCCCAGCCAATCGTCCGCCACGGCGGGGCTTTGCTCCAGCAGCGTCAATACACGCATTTCCAATTCGTTGCGAACGCTCGACTCACTCATGCTCGGTCTTTTCTGAAATAGGCGGTGAAAGCCGCACAAAAACACATCGCCGCCTCAAATGCAAGCCAAGCGCAAATCCCTCCCCGTTTCTTTTTTGTCCCGTTTTCTCCCGTTTTCTCTTGCCCTCCCCCCCCTCAGGGGATAGATTGCACCGCTTCACGGAAGTTTTGCTCAGACGCAATTCCCAGCAGAAAACGGAGTCATCATGAAAACGAATCACAAAAGATTGTTGCAATGGGTCGAAGAAGTCGCCGCGCTTTGCAAACCCGACGCCATTCACTGGTGCGATGGCTCCCAAGAGGAAAATGACCGCCTGTGCGCTCAGGCCGAAGCCGCTGGAACTTTCATCCGCCTCAACCCCGCCAAGCGCCCCAACTCGTTCCTCGTATTTTCCGATCCCGCCGACGTCGCCCGCGTGGAAGACCGCACCTTCGTCTGCACCACCGAGCAGCGCGAAGCCGGCCCCAACAACAACTGGCGCGACCCCGGCGAAATGAAAACCACCCTGCGGCAGCTCTACGACGGCTGCATGCGCGGGCGCACCCTCTACGTCATCCCCTTCAGCATGGGCCCCATCGGCTCGCCCATCGCCCATATCGGCGTGGAACTCACCGACTCCATTTACGTCGTCGTCAACATGCGCATCATGACCCGCATCGGCGATGAAGTCCTCCGCGCCCTGGGCGACGACGGCGAATTCGTCGAATGCCTGCACTCCCTTGGCGCTCCGCTCGCCCCCGGCCAAAAAGATGTCCCCTGGCCCTGCAACGCGGACAACAAATATATTTGCCACTTCCCCGAAGACCCCTCCATCTGGTCCTACGGCTCCGGCTACGGCGGCAACGCCCTTCTCGGCAAAAAGTGCTTCGCCCTGCGCATCGCCTCCACCATGGCCCGCCGCCAGGGCTGGCTCGCCGAGCACATGCTCATCCTCGGCCTGACCAACCCCGCCGGCAAAAAACATTACATCGCCGCCGCCTTCCCCAGCGCCTGCGGCAAAACCAACCTCGCCATGCTCCAGCCCACCATCCCCGGCTGGAAAACCGAAACCGTCGGTGATGACATCTGCTGGATGAAATTCGACGCCAACGGCCAACTGCGCGCCATCAACCCCGAAGCCGGCTTCTTTGGCGTTGCCCCCGGCACCTCCATGCACTCCAACCCCAACGCCATGCGCACCCTGCATGCCAACACCATCTTCACCAACTGCGCCCTCACCCCCGACCGCGACGTCTGGTGGGAAGAAATGACCGACACCCTCCCGCCGCAACTCACCTCCTGGAAAGGCGAAGCCTGGACCCCCTCCAGCGGCGCCAAAGCCGCCAACCCCAACGCCCGCTACACCACCCCCGCCCGCCAATGCCCCGTCATGGACCCCGCCTGGGAAGACCCCGCCGGCGTCCCCATCTCCGCCATTCTCTTTGGCGGCCGCCGCCCCACCACGGTCCCCCTGTGCCTGGAAGCCCCCACCTGGCAATACGGCACCTTCCTCGGCTCCATCCAAGCCAGCGAAACCACCGCCGCCCAAGCCGGCAGCGTCGGCATCCTGCGCTACGACCCCATGGCCATGCTCCCCTTCTGCGGCTACAACATGGGCGACTACTTCGCCCACTGGCTATCCATGCCCACCCGCGTCCCCAACGCCCAAATGCCCCGCATCTTCTACGTCAACTGGTTCCGCAAATCCGCCGACAACCGCTGGCTCTGGCCCGGCTTCGGCGAAAACTCCCGCGTCCTCAAATGGATATTCGAACGCATCGAAGGCGCCGCCCCCGCCGTCGAAAGCCCCATCGGCCTCCTGCCCACCCCTGAAGCCCTCGACACCACCGGCCTGAACGTGGACCCCGAAGACATCGAAGAACTCCTGCACGTCAACCCCAAAGAATGGCTCCAAGACCTCCCCGCCATCCGCGCCCACTACGCAAAATACGGCGACGCCATCCCCACCGCCCTCCAACACGAACTCACCCAACTCGAAGCCCGCCTCCAAGCCGCCGCCGCCACCCAATAACCCCCATGGCCCCCCCGAAGAAAATCACCATCCGCTACTTCGCCCTCGTCGGCCCCCGCCGCGGCACCCAAACCGAAACCTACGAAACCACCGCCGACACCCCTCGCCAGCTACTCGAAGAAATCAAAGCCAGCAAAGCCATCCCCCTCACCACCAACATCGTCCGCGCCATCATCAACGACGAATTTGCCGACTGGGAAGCCCCCATCCACGACGGCGACCAAATCACCCTCATCCCCCCCTTCTCCGGCGGCTGACCCCACCCGCCCATAAACTTTTCCACGCCATGGAAACTCAATTCCGGATTTTTCCATGCTATGGAATAGCCGAGTGCCGAGCTCAAGCCGAAGGCGCAGAGCGAACGCGAGGTCTATAGCGGCCGGCGGAGCCGGACGAGCGAGCGAGGCTTTGCGAGCACAGCGGCAAAAAAGTTTTCCACACCGTGGAAAAATGAAGACCGCCGCCGCCCATTCCCGCAAAAGTTTTCCACACCATGGAAAAAACTTTTCCACACCGTGGAAAACTTTTCTTCGGCCCCCGCCGTTCCGATTTTTCCTGAACCCTGAACTCTGAACCCTGACCTCCTTCCGTCGGACGTTGCACCACCAGAGAAGTCAGGAAGACCCGCCCCGAAACAATCGGTGTCGTGCCCGCCGTCCGCAGGACGTGGAGTAGAGGATTTCTTTTGTCATTGGGGCGGGGTTTTCACGCGAAAATAAGGCGGCTATTTTTCGAAGATGGCGCGTTGAAGCCGACCCTCGCTGGACTCATGTCCGCGAGGGTCGGCAGCGACGCGCCAGAACGAAAAAGAGACCCTTGGTTTTCGCGCCGCCCCAATGCAAAAGAAATCCTCTCTCGGCAGCCCCCGCTCCCTCTCGCCCTCCCTGCCCCCACAACGCCCCTTTGCCGCCCTTCCAGCCGCCGCCGCCCCTACTACTTCCGATAGCCAACCCACCGCCCAGCCGCCACCTCCGCCGCCGCCACCCACCCCGGCAAATGCCGCGCCATCGCCACCGGCAACAACCCCGCCCCGCGCAACCCCTCCAGCGGCACCCACTCAAACGCCAAATGCCTCTCCGCCGCCCTCGGCCTCACCCCCGCCCGAATAGCCGGACACCGCACCTCAAACACCAGCGAAATCTCACAGGTCGGCCCGCTGCGCGCGACATACCTCTGCTCCACCACACCCAGAAACCGCCCCACGCGGCCAACCGTCCCCAGCTCCTCCAGCCACTCACGCGCCAGCGCCTCCTTGGAATCCTCGCCCCAGTCCACATGCCCGCCGGGCAGATAAACATTCCCGTACTTGCGATTGCGACACACCAGCACCAGCCCCTGCTTCACGCAAGCGCCGCGCGCGATAATTTCAATGGTTGGACGTTGCTCGTTCATTCGCCGATAATCTTGATAAGTAAACGCTTGCGGCGCAAGCCGTCGAATTCGCCGTAAAAAATCTGCTCCCACGGGCCGAAATCCAGCGCGCCATTCGTGACGGCCACCACGACCTCGCGGCCCATGACGCTCCGCTTCAGGTGGGCGTCGCCGTTGTCTTCGCCGGTGAGATTGTGCTCATACTGCGTATAAGGCTTTTCCGGCGCGAGTTTTTCCAGCCAGCGCTCAAAATCGCGATGCAGACCGCTTTCGTTGTCGTTGATGAATACGCTGGCGGTGATGTGCATGGCATTCACGAGGCACAAGCCCTCGCGGATGCCGCTGGCGCGCACCGCGCGTTCGACCTCCGCCGTGATATTCACGTAGCCGCGTCGCGACGGCACATTCATCCACAATTCCTGACGATAACTTTTCATGGCTTCACCTCACACAGACACACCCAATTCGTGAAGCACCGCCGCCACCAGATAGAGCGAACCCGCGGCCACGACGATGCCGTTATTTTTCTTGGCCCACGCCCGCGCGTTGCTGACCCCTTCGGCCAACGAGTTTTCCACGGCAGGCAGGCGCGCCGTCTTGGCGGCCGCCATCAGTTGTTCCATCGGCATGCTGCGCTCGCTGTCAATCGGCACCAGCACGCAGCCATCCACCACCGGCTTCAGCAGGCGGAAAAAGCCGACCGCGTCCTTGTCGGCCAGCATTCCGCATACCAGCGCAATCGGGCGGTTGCCCTTCAGCTTTTTCAGAAAAGTAGCCAACGCGCGCGCCGCATCGGGATTATGCCCCACATCCACGATAAAAAGCGGGTCTTTCAGCGCCACCTGGCAGCGCCCCGGCCAGCGCGTCCGGGCGAGCCCCTCGCTCATGACCTCCGGCGTCAGCGGCAGGAGCAAGGCATCGCGCAGCCATTCCAGCGCGGTAATCGCCAGCGCGCAATTTTCCAACTGAAAATCCCCCAGCAGCGGCAAGCGGAAATTCGGCCACGGCCCCGCCGCCGTTTCCACGGCCAGCAGTTGCCCATCCAAATCCTGCGAAATCCGCCGCACGCTCACCTGCTCGTCCGCCCGCAACAGCGTCGCGCCGCGCTCACGCGCCTGCTCCTCAATAATACGCATCACCGCTGGCTTTTGCGGCCCCACAATCACCGGGCGGCCCGGCTTGATGACCCCGGCCTTTTCGCCCGCGATTTTTTCCAGCGTGTTGCCCAAATACGCGCGATGCTCCATCCCGATTTCCGTCAGCACCGTCAACAGAGGCGTCACGACATTCGTACTGTCCAGCCGCCCGCCCATGCCCGTTTCCAGCACGGCCAGTTGCACCTGCTGATCCAGAAACCACTTCATCGCCAGCGCCGTGGTCAGCTCAAAAAACGTGCCCTGCCGCCCGCCCTCCTCGGCAGCCTGTCGCTCATCCGCCCGCTCCACGGCGGACAACAGCCTCACCAAATCATCATTGGGAATCATCTCGCCGTTCACGCGAATCCGCTCGTTGAACCGCAACAGATGCGGACTGGTATAAAGCGCCGTGCGCAGCCCCGTCGCGCGAAGCACCGCCTCAATCATGGCCGACACAGACCCTTTGCCATTCGTGCCAGCCACATGCACACACGGCAACTTCTGAACATCCACGCCCAGCTCCTTCAACAGCGCCCGCGTGGTCTCCAGGCCGAACTTGACCGTGGAGCCGCCCTGCCGACTGTACAAATACGTCAGCTTGGCATCTAAAATTAAAGATTTCTTCGACATACCAAAAAAGGATTCCTCAATCAGGATTCAGGATGAAAAAACAACCGTTCGGGCCGGGCGCGCGTTACGCCTTCAGCTCCGGCGGCTCCGACGCGACCAGCTTGCCGCACAGCAAATCCAGCAACCGCGCCAGCGTCGCCTTCAGCTCGCCCCGCGGCACAATTTGATCCAGCAGCCCGTGCTTCAGCAAAAACTCCGGCCGCTGAAACCCCGGCGGCAAATCCTGCTGAATGGTCTCCTTAATCACCCGCGCCCCGGCAAAACCAATCAGCGCCCCCGGCTCCGCGAGAATCAAATCACCCAGCGTGGCAAAACTCGCCATGACCCCCGCCGTGGTCGGGTGCGTCAGCACAGAAATGTACGGCAGCCCCGCATCCGCGTGCCGCGCCAGCGCGCCACTGGTCTTGGCCATTTGCATCAGGCTCATCATCCCCTCATACATGCGCGCGCCGCCCGATGCACACACAATAATCACCGGCAAACGCTCCGCCGTGGCCCGCTCAATCAGACGCGTGATTTTTTCACCCACCACCGAGCCCATGCTCGCGCCGAGAAATTCAAAATCCATCACGCCCAAGGCAATCGCCCGGCGATGCAGCCGCGCCCGCCCGCACGTCACCGCGTCCACTTCGCCCGTCTTGCGGCGGTTTTCCTCCAGCTTGTCCTCATACGACGCCTCCCCGACGAACTCGAGGAAATCAATGCTGTACAAATCGCTGTCCCACTCCACAAAGGAGCCCTCATCCGCCAGCATCGCCAGCCGCTCGCTCCGGCTCATGGGAAAGTGGTATCCGCACAACGGGCAGGTGCGCAGAGCTTTCTCCTGCTCCTCGCCAAAAATCATTTCATTGCAGCCGGGGCATTTCAGCCACAGCCCGTCGGGAATATCCCGGCTTCGCGGCTTGCGCGCCACGCGTAATTTTTTTCCGAAAATCGGCATAATTCAAATTCCGTTACAGTTCCAAACCGCGCCTCTGGAGCCTCAGCCCCGCGCCACGGTCACCACCATCACCGCCGCCGCGCCCGCGGCCTTCAACACCCGGGCGCACTCATTCACGGTCGCGCCGGTAGTCATCACATCATCCACCAGCACGACCCGCGCGCCCCGCACTCGGTCCGGGGCGGAAACGGCAAATACACCACGTACATTATGAACCCGTTGCGCCGCTGTCAAACGTGTTTGAGTCGCCGTCGCCCGCACCCGCCGCATCCCCCGCGTCAAAACCGGCAGCCCCATCCCGCGCGACAGCTCCTCCGCCAGCAGCCCCGCCTGATTAAACCCCCTCTCCCGCTCCCGCTTCGGATACAGCGGCACCGGCACAATCACATCCCCCCGCCCCGCACCCGCCGGCCCCATCCGCCACGCTGCCAGCAGCCACTCCGACAAATCCTCCATCAGCCAAACGCCCCCCTTGTACTTAAACCGCCGCAGAATCCCCCGCGCCCGCCCCGCATACCGCACCGCCGACCGCGCCCAATCGAACGCCGGCCGCGTCTTGAGACACCACGCGCACACATATTCCCCGCTAATGTTCCCCGCCACCGGATCCCCGCACTGCTCGCAAAAAGGAACCTGAACCACCTGCACCTTCTCCCGGCACCCCCAGCAAATCGCCCCCGGCTCATCCTCCCGCATCGCATCCCCGCACCCCCCGCAAATCCGCGAATAGCACATGTCCAGCAACGGAAAAGCCATAATCCCTATTATCACCACCCCCCGCCCCCAAAACAAGCCCAAACCACCCAAGCCCAAAACCAGAATTCAGAAGTCAGAGGTCAGGAAAACCCAGCCCCCCCCTCGGCCCCACCGCCCCCGCTTGCGGTCCGTGCCCGTCCGTGTTCGTCCGTGTGGCTGTTCCGGCTGTTCTGTAGC